>JACQWX010000092.1 GCA_016209035.1 Elusimicrobiota bacterium
CCCTGTTCAAGCGTTGGGGACCCTGTCCGGCGGGACGTGTGAGCGCCCGGCTTTCGCATACAGCCGGGCGCGAGGCGAGCCCGCCTTCAAACGGCGGGCGTCCCTGACGGATAGGGTCCCCAACGCTTGGACTCGTCGGCCTCAGGGAAAACTGGGTGAGGTCGAGGTATTGCTGCTCGAATCCTATCGCACTACGACGGCCAGGGCGAAAAGGGCGTCCTCTCCCTCTGCGAACCAGTCCAAATACGACTCCCCCTTGACCTCCACCCTAGCGAGAGTCTCGGTGACGCTGCCATTCCGGGACCTCGTTACGACGGCCTGCCCGTCGCCCAGTGCGACGGCCAAGCTCCGCCTCGCGCTCTCTTGGGCTGCCAAATAGCGCTGACTCTTGTCCTTGACGCCGGTGCATACCCCGACGCCAAAAAAGTAGACCTTTCCCTTGTAAGGATGGGCCCAATAGGGCATTCCGACCCAACCGGGTTTCTGCGCTTGCCGGGCTCGGCGATAGACCTCCGCGACGACGTCTTTCTTCGCCTTCTTCAGCCTCGCCCAGGCGAGGTCGAGCTCCTTGATGCGCCGGGGGACCAGCGCGGGAACGGCCTCCCATGCGGCCGCGCCCGAGCCCCAAAGGCATGCGCCCGCGAGCAGGCACGCTGCGAACCAGCGCGTCAATGGACGCCGCATCCCGAGGGCCTCAGAGCACCCCCAGGCACCGCTTGGCCTTCGCCACGATGCCTTGGGCGTCGCCGCTCTTGGACACGAACTCGGCCCTCAAGCGGAGGACCCGCTCCTCGTTCTCCCGGTCGAGCACGCCGGAGATGACGATGATCTGGGTCTTGTCAAGCACCGGGATGCGCCTGAGCTCGGAAAGCACGTGGATGCCGTGGACGCCGGGCATCAGGACGTCCAGGATGACGAGGTCGGGAAGGAACACCCGGGCATCGGCGATGCCTTGCTCGCCGTAGGAGCAGGCGCGCACGTCGAGGCCTTCCTTGGCCAGGCGGGCCTGCAACGCCTGGACGAAGGCCGCGTCGTCATCGATGATGAGGACGCGCTTGCTGGGCCTGCCCTGCTCAACCATCGGTATGAGTATAGCATGATTGCGGGGACGACGCTGATTTTGCCAGAATAGCGCCACTTGAAGAAATTGATGACGGCCCAGGCCCGGAAGCCCGCCGACGCCGGCCCCGGCGACTTCATCCGCGACATCGCGGAGGCGGACCTCAAGAGCGGCAGGCACGCGAGGATCGTGACCCGCTTCCCGCCCGAGCCCAACGGGTACCTCCACATCGGCCACGCCAAGTCCATCTGCCTCAACTTCGGGCTCGCGCTCGAGCACGGCGGGGTCTGCCACCTGCGCTTCGACGACACCAACCCGGTCACCGAGGAGGTCGAGTACGTCGAGTCCATCATGGAGGACGTCCGCTGGCTCGGGTTCGACTGGAATGACAAGCTCTTCTACGCCTCGGACTACTTCGAGAGGCTCCACGACTACGCGGTCGGGCTCGTCAAGCAAGGCAAGGCCTACGTCTGCGACCTCTCCGTAGAGAAGGTCCGCCGCGACCGGGGCGACTTCAACCGGCCCGGGAAGGAGAGCCCTTGCCGCGGCCGCGGGGTCGACGAGAACCTGGACCTCCTACACCGAATGCGCGCCGGAGAGTTTCCGGACGGCTCCCGGACCCTGCGCGCCAAGATCGACATGTCCTCGCCGAACATGAACATGCGCGACCCGGTGATGTACCGCATCAAGAAGGCGCCCCACCACCGCACCGGGGACAAGTGGTGCATCTACCCCATGTACGATTACGCGCACCCCCTCTCCGACGCCTTCGAGGGCATCACGCACTCCATCTGCACCTTGGAGTTCGAGGACCATCGGCCGCTCTACGACTGGTTCATCGACGCAGGCCCCGCGCCCTCCAAGCCGCGGCAGATCGAGTTCGCAAGGCTCAACCTCACGCACACCCTGATGAGCAAGCGCAAGCTCCTCGAGCTCGTGGAGCGCGGGCTGGTTTCCGGCTGGGACGACCCGCGCATGCCCACCCTGAGAGGCTTGCGCCGCCGGGGCTACACCCCCGAGGCCATCCGCGCCTTCTGCGGCCGCATCGGGGTCACCAAATGCCCCTCGTTGAGCGAGATGGCGCTCCTCGAGGACTGCCTGCGCGACGACCTGAACCGCCGGTGCCCCCGCGTCATGGCGGTCCTGAAGCCCGTCAAGGTCGTCATCGAGAACTACCCCGAGGCGGTCGTCGAGGAGCTCGACGCCGTCAACCACCCCGAGGACCCGTCCCAAGGGACGCGGAAGGTCCCGTTCTGCCGCGAGCTCTACGTCGAGGCCGACGACTTCCGGGAGGACCCTCCCCCCAAGTTCTTCAGGCTCGCGCCCGGCCGCGAGGTGCGCCTGCGCTACGCCTACTACGTGAAGTGCGTCGGCGTGGTGAAGGACCCCAAGACCGGGGAGGTCGCGGAGCTGCGCTGCACCTACGACCCGGCGACGCGCGGCGGCGGCTCGCCCGACGGCCGCAAGGTCAAGGCGACCATCCACTGGGTCTCGGCCCGGCACGCTGTCCCGGCCACGATCCGCCTTTACGACCACATGCTCAATCCGGCCGATCCGGGCGGGATCCCGGAAGGCGGGGACTTGCGTCCGTACCTCAACCCCGCCTCCCTCGAGACGCTCGCCGGATGCCGCGCGGAGCCTTCCCTCGCCCAGGCCAAGCCCGGGGACCGCTGGCAGTTCGAGCGGCAGGGCTATTTCTGCCTGGACTCGAAGGATTCCCGGCCGGGCTCGCTCCATTTCAACCGCACGGTCACCCTGCGGGACACCTGGGCCAAGATCGAGAAGGTCCAAGGAACCGGACCATGACCGCCGCCGACGAGGCGGACGGCTTGAAGCGCTTCCTGGGCCGGGCTCCCAACGAGGACGCCTTCCTGGAGAGCATCGGGATCGCATAGAGCCGGCGGCCATGAACTCCGGAGAATTCGTCCCCAAGTGGATCGCCTGGGAGGTCACGGGCCGGTGCAACCTGGCCTGCATCCACTGCCGGGCCTGGCCCGCAGGGGCCGGGCCCTCGCAGGCGCAAGCCGGTCTCCTCCCGCCGGAGGGAGCTGCCCGCCCGCCTGACTACACCGCCGCCGAAGCCAAGGCCCTCATCGACGACATCGCATCCTACTGCAAGCCCGTCCTGGTGCTATCCGGCGGAGAGCCGCTCCTGCGTCCCGACCTCTTCGAGATCGCGCGCCACGGCACGGACCGCGGCCTGCGCATGGCCCTGGCCACCAACGGCACCCTGGTGACCGACGAGTGCTGCCGCCGCATCAATGAAGCGGGCATCCGCATCGTGTCCTTGTCCTTCGACGGCCCCACGGCCGAGGTCCACGACGACTTCCGCCGTCAGCCCGGCGCCTTCGCCGGGACCCTTCTCGCGGCCGAGGCCTTCAAGCGGCACGGCATCGAGTTCATCGTCAACTCCTCCTTCACCAAGCGCAACCAGCCCCACATCGCGGCCGTCTGCCGCCTCGCCAAGTCCCTGGGAGCCAAGGCCTGGTACCTCTTCATGGTCGTGCCGGCCGGCCGGGGCGCGGACCTCCTCCAGGAGCTCATCGGCAAGGAGGACTACGAAGGCATCCTGGAGTGGCACGCCCGGATGGAGCGCGACGAGGACGACATCCTGGTGCGGCCCACCTGCGCCCCGCATTACTACCGGATCGTGCGCCAGCTCGCGAAGCAAGACGGGGTGAAGCTGAAGCCCCGGTCCCTGACCTTCTCCACCGGAGGCGCCAAGGGCTGCGTGGCCGGGCAGAGCATCGTCTTCATCGACGCGCTCGGAGAAGTCCATCCCTGCTCCTACTTTCCCGCGTCCGCCGGGAACCTTCGGAGGACCTCTTTCAAGGACATATGGGAGAACTCCGCCCTCTTGAAGTCCCTGCGGGACTTCAAGAGGTACAAAGGCCGCTGCGGTGAGTGCGAGTTCATCCATGTGTGCGGAGGCTGCCGCGCGCGCGCGGAGCTCATGTCCGGCGACCATCTGGCCGAGGAGCCCCTGTGCGGCTACATCCCCCTTCGGATGCGAGACGCGCATCCGAAGGGGAAGACCTGATGAAACGAAAGAAAGCCCCCACTACTACTTCCCTCCCCGCGGGGGAGGGAAGTGACGCCCCCCGCGGGGGAACGCCGGAGCATCGATTTCTGAAGGCCTGCCGCAGGCAGCCGGTCGATGCCGTCCCGGTCTGGATGATGCGCCAGGCCGGCCGCTACCTGCCTGAGTACCGGGAGGTCCGCTCCCGGCACCCTTTCCTGGAGATGTGCCGGACGCCCGAGTTGGCGGCCCGGGTGACGCTCCAGCCGGTGGACCGCCTCGGCGTGGACGCGGCGATCCTCTTCTCGGACATCCTCATCCCGGTCGCGGCCATGGGGACCCCGCTGCGGTTCGATGAGGGCCAAGGCCCGCTGTTCGACCGGCCGGTGCGGGACTCCTCGGACGTCTCGGCCCTCAAGGCGCCGGACCCGGCCAAGGACCTGCGGTTCGTCATGGACGCCATCCGAATCCTCCGCCGGGAGCTCTCGGGCCCTGGGCCGAGGGCCCAGGTCCCGCTGATCTGCTTCGCGGGACTCCCCTTCACCCTGGCCTGCTATCTCGTCGAAGGCGGCAAGTCCGCTGATTTCGCTCGTCTCAAGGCCATGATGGCCGACTCGCCCGCCGTGTTCCACAGCCTGATGGACAAGCTCGCGGTCATGACCTCCTCCTACGCGGCCGCCCAGGTCGAGGCCGGGGCCCAGGCCTTCCAGTTCTTCGACACCTGGGCCGGCATCCTCGAGCCCGCGGACTACGAGCGCAACGTCCTGCCGCATACGCTCAAGGCCATGCAGGGGGTATCGAGGGAGGCGGCGCCGGTCATCCACTTCGCCGGGGACTGCCGCCGGCTCCTTCCCGTCCTCAAGAAGCTCCCGGTGGACGTCCTCTCCATCGACCGGCGCGTGCCGCTCGACGAAGCCGCGGCCGTGGTGGGCAAGGGCTTCGCCCTCCAAGGCAACCTCGACCCCGAGGCCCTCCTCAAGCCCGTCCCCGAGCTCGAGAAGGCGGCGGCCGACATCCTGGCCCGCGGCAAGGCCGCCGGAGGACACATCTTCAACCTGGGGCACGGCATCCTTCCCCAGACGCCGCCTTCGGCGGCGTCCGCCTTGGTCGCGTTCGTGCGGCGGGAAGGCCGCCTTCCCGTTCGGATCGAAGCGGCACGCCCGCGCCAGAAACGCCGGGCGCGGGCAGGCCGTCGGACCGCGGCCGCGGACGAGAAAGGCTGATGGACCCCGCGGCGGGGCCGGTCGGGGTCGCGCTCCTGACCATGGGCGAGCCGGAGAGCCAAGCCTTGGTGCGGCCCTTTCTGCGCCAGCTGCTCTCGGACCGCGAGATGGTCCTGTTCCCCCTCCCCGCGCTCCAGCCCGCCTTCGCCTGGCTGGTCTCCACCTTCGCGAGCGGCCGCTTGCGCGGCGCCTTGGCCCGCATCGGCGGCGGCTCGCCCCTGGTCAGGCTGACGACCCGCCAGGCCGAGGCCATGGAAGCCGCCCTGCGGCCCGACGGGGACTTCAAGGTCTACCCGGTCATGCGCTACGGCCGGCCTTCGGCCGAAAACGCCGTCCGGAAGATGCGAGACGACGGCGTGCGGCGCGTGCTGGCCCTGCCTCTCTACCCTCAGTACTGCGCCGCCACCACCGGTTCGAGCCTCAAGGACCTGGCCGCGGCCATGGGACGCCACGGGCTCTCCGTTCCCGTGGCGGAGGCACGCTCTTGGCCGGACCACCCAGGCTATGTCTCGGCGCTCTGCGGCCTCGTCTCGAAGACGCTTGATCGCAAGCCCGAGGGTCCCTGCCACCTGCTCTTCTGCGGCCACGGCATCCCCATGAGCTTCGCGGCTTCAGCGGACCCCTACCCGGCCGAGATCGACAGGACCGTGGCCGCGGTCCGGCGCGCGTTCCCGTCTTTGCCCGCGTCGCTCGCCTGGCAGGGCCGGACCGGCCGGGGACGCTGGCTCGAGCCCTACGCCTTCGACGAGGTCGGACGCCTGGGCTCGGAGGGCCTCTTGACCCTGGTCGTGGTCCCGGTCAGCTTCGTGAGCGACCACTCCGAGACCCTCTTCGAGCTCGACATCGAGCTCAAGGAGAAGGCCGAAGCCTCGGGGATCAAGACCTACCTCCGCGTCCCGGCCCTCAACGACGCCCCGGCCTTCGTGGCGGCCCTGCGGGACATCGCGCTCAAGGCCCTGGCATGATGGCGTCATGACGAAGAGGATCGCCATCGTGGGCGCCGGCATCTCGGGCCTAGCGACCGCCCATTACCTCCGCCGGGGGCTCTCGGCCGCGGCCTTAGGCGCCGACCTCGTGATCCTTGAGTCCGACCGTGTCCCGGGCGGCACCATGCGCACCGTCCGGGAGGACGGCTTCTTCATCGAGTGGGGCCCCAACGGCTTCCTCGCCAACAAGCCCCACACCCTCGACCTCGTCAGGGAGCTGGGCATGGAGGCCCGCCTCCAGCGGTCCTCGGATTCGGCCCGGCGGCGCTATGTCTTCGTCCGCGGCAGGCTCAGGCGCATGCCGGAGACGCCGTTCTCCTTCCTGGCTTCGGACCTCCTGACCCTCCCCGGCCGCCTTCGGGTGCTGGCCGAGCCGTTCGCTCCCCCTCCTCCGGCGGGGAAAGACGAGTCCGTGGCCGAGTTCGCGTCCAGGCGCCTCGGCGCCGAGGCCATGGAGAAGCTCATCGAGCCCATGACGGCCGGCGTGTTCGCGGGCGACCCGGACAAGCTGTCTTTGGGCTCGTGCTTCCCGCGCATCCGAGAGCTCGAGTCCCGCTACGGCGGCCTCATCAAGGCCATGCTCAGCCTCCGATGGGAACGACGGATGGGCCGGGCCTCGGCCGTCGGGCCCGACGGCCGACCTAAGGAGATGTCCGCAGGCCCCGGCGGGGCGCTGACCTCCTTCGACAACGGAGTCGCGGTCCTCATCGAAGCCTTGGCCGGCAAGCTTTCAAGCGGCCTGCGCTTGAACGCCGTGGTCGAGTCCATCGCCAGGCGGGACGGCCGCTGGGTCCTTTCAGTCCAGGACCGCGACCGACGCGCCGAGGAGAGCGCGGACGCCGTGGTCCTGGCTTGCCCGGCGCACGCCGCAAGCCGCATCGTGGGAAGGCTCGACCCGGCATTGGCTGACGAGCTCGGGCTCATCCCCTATGTCCCGGTCGCGGTCGCGGCCCTGGGCTACGACGCGGCCTCCCTGAGACGGCCGCTGGACGGGTTCGGCTTCCTCGTGCCCAGGACCGAGGGCCGCCGCATCCTGGGCGCGTTGTGGGATTCGAGCGTGTTCCCGGGCAGGGCTCCTCAAGGGCGCGCCCTGGTGCGCGTCATGGTCGGCGGCGCCCGCCAGCCTGCTCTCGCGCGTCAGCGCGAGGAAAACATTCTCGCCTTGGCCAGGGAAGAGCTGGCCCTGACCATGGGACTTCGAGCCGAGCCGGTGCTGGCCAAGGTCTTCGCCCATGAGCGGGCCATCCCGCAGTACCCGGTCGGCCACGCGGAAGCCCTGGGCCGCATCGACGGCCTCGTGAGAGCCCATCAAGGGCTCCACCTGAACAGCAACGCCTACCTGGGCATCGGTCTCAACGACTGCGTGCTCCGGTCCAGGCTCGCGGCCGAGCGGGTCCTCCGCGACCTGGCCGGGCCCGCGGCCATGCTACAATGACGGCCATGAAGCTCAAGATGGGCACCCGCGGCTCGCCCCTGGCCTTGGCCCAGTCCGGCATGGTGGCCTCGGCCCTGGCCAGGCTCCATCAGGGCCTTGAGGTGGAGACAGTGCGCATCCGCACGAGCGGCGACCGGTTCTCGGCTGCCAGCCCCCAGGAAGCCCGCCGGCTCAGCCAAGGCGCCAAGGGGCTCTTCGTCAAGGAGATCGAGGAGGCCCTGGCCGCCGGCGCCATCGACTTCGCCGTGCACAGCGGCAAGGACCTCCCGGCCGACCTGCTCTGCGGCCTGTCCATCGCCGCCTACCCGGAGCGCGAGGACGCGCGGGACGCCTTCATCGGCCGCGGGGGCATGCCCTGGTCCGAGATGAAGCCGGGCCTCCGCATCGGCACCACCTCCCTGCGCCGGCAGGTCCAGCTCCTCGCGGCCAAGCCCGGGCTCGTCATGAGGCCCCTGCGCGGCAACGTCGACACCCGCCTGCGCAAGCTCGAGGAAGGGGTCTGCGACGGCATCGTGCTCGCCCTGGCGGGCCTGCGCCGCCTGGGCCTGACCGGGGTCCCCCACGAGCCCCTCTCCGAGGAGCTCGTGCTCCCATCCCCGGCCCAGGGAGCCCTGGCCGTGGAGACCCGAGCGGACCGGTCGGACATCGTGGCCCTGGTCTCCCGGCTCGACCATCCTGCCACCAGGCTCGAGGTCGAGTTCGAGCGCTGCCTGCTCAAGGAGCTCGGAGGCGGCTGTTCCGTGCCGCTGGCCGCCCGGGCCAAGGCGCAAGGCGGCGCCGTCGCCATGAGCGTGTTCTATTCAGACCCGGACGGGAGCCGGGCCGCGCGCGTGGGCTCGGTCTGCCCCGACCCCAGCCGCCGCTCGGAGTTCGTCAAGGAAATCGCGGACCAGGTGCGCCGCCGGCGCGGCTAAAGAGGGTTCCCCTCGCTCATCAGGCGTAGGAGTGCAGCCCGCTCATGAGGTAGTTGACGCCGAAGTAAGTGAAGAGGACGAAAGCGAAGCCCAGGGCGGAGAGCCAGGCCATGCGCCGGCCCTGCCAGCAATGGGTGCGCCGCAGGTGCAAGGCCGCGGTGTAGACGAGCCAGGTGATGAGGGACCAGGTCTCCTTGGGGTCCCAGGACCAGTACGAGCCCCAGGCCTCGTTGGCCCAGACCGCGCCCAGCACGATGCCGGCCGTGAGCAGGAGGTACCCGAGGCCCATGGCGCGCTCGTTGAAACGGTCGAGGGCCAGGGCCGCCCCCTCCGGCAAGCGGAGAACGGCCTGCGCCCCTGGGGCTACCGCCCCAGGCCTGGCGCCCTCGCGCCAGGCCAGGATGAGCACCGAGGCCAGGAAGGAGAGCGCCAGAGCCCCGTAGCCGAGCATGATGACGGCGACGTGCAGGAGGAGCCAGTTGGATTGGAGCGCCGGGACGAGCGGCGCCATCGAGGAGTCGAGGAGCGCGCAGACCCCGAGGCTCACCACGCTCAGGGCCGCGACCCCGGGCGGGAGCCACGATTCGTTCTCCTTCCGATGGAAGAAGAACGATGTCCCGGTCAATCCCCAGGACATGGCGGCCAAGGACTCGAACTGGTTGGAGAGCGGGACATGGCCGGCTTCCTTCCAGCGCAGGGCGAGGAAAGCGCACTGCAGCAACCACGCGGCCCAGAGAGCGAGCCGGCCGGCCGGCCGCCACCCGGGCCGTGCCGCGAGGTACGCGGCGGCGAAAACGGCCAGCGCGGCCCCGTAGATCGCGAAACCGGCGTTCAAGAAGGTCAAGTTCATGATGGGACCGCGGGCCGGCGGGAGCCGGCCCGAAGATAGGTCCAGGTCACGCCGACGCACAGCAGGAGGAACCCCGCGTACACGACCGGGACGCCCGGGTCACGGCTCACCAGGAGGCTGGAGTAGTACGGGTTATCCGGGTCGTAGCCGGACTGATACAGGGTCCAGCCCTTCCAGCGCAGGGGCGAGTTGACGGAAAGGGAGGCTTTGGCGGCGACCCAGCCTCCCTCGACGACCTCCACGTCGCTGCGGAACTGCTTGATGCGGCCCGGGTGGAGCTCGTAGGTGACCTTGTAGCGGCTCTTGGGGGCCGCGTAGAAGTCTCCGAACTTGGCGAAGAGCCACTGAGCCTCCTTGCCCTTCGCGTCCGAGACCTCGAGTCGCAGGGCCGGGTTGTTCGGAGATTGGGACCGCGTCGCGGCCTTGCCCCCGTCGATGACGAAGTCGGGGTAGTAGCCGAGGACCTTGAGGGTCGCCGCGCCCGAGCGCAGGGAGACGGTCCCCTGCGCCGTGGTTTCCACCGTCTCGGTCCACCCGTCGGCGAGGCTGGCGACCACGAGCCGGTGGCGGTCGTCCTGGTGCCGCTCGATGGTGAAGTCCGCGAGCCTGACCCCGAAGGGCAGATGGAAGGAGCCGGTCCCGGCCTCGACATGGTCGCGCAGTTCGCCCACGTTCAGGGGGAGACTCCCCCTAGTCCCCGTGACGGCCGTCACCATGCCGCCGGCCAGGATGGCCAGCACCCCGGCATGCGTTGTCAGGACGTCGGGCCGCCGGCCCCACATGGGCCGCCGGCGCCAGGTGCACAGGCCGAGGTTGACGGCCAGCAGCGCCGGCAAGAAAGTGTAGAACACCGAATGGTAGATGTCGTCCACCAAGGTCCCGGCCACGGACAGGATGATCAGCGCCGGCAGCAGCCCATAAAGCAGCCGGGTGGAGCCGAGGAGGTTCGCCAGGCTCCAGCCCCCGGATGCGGCCTCTTCCTTGTTATGTCGGTTCATGACATAGGCCTCGGCGCGCCGGACAGGCGCTACTTCGCCGTCAGGTTGAGGACCCCGTCCCAATCCTTCGGCGGAGGCGACGCTGCGAACCCTCCGGCCGCCTTCGCGTAGAACTTGCTCGGCCCGTCCTCCGGGAAGACCGCGAGCACCTCGTTGAAGGCCGCGACGGCCTTGTCGAACTCGCGGCTGTCGTAGCGGGCGATGCCCTCCATGTAGCGCGGGAGGGCCTTCTTCCAGTCCTCGGAGAGATCTCCCGCCTTCGCCAAGGGCTGGAAGACCTTGATGGGCGCGGCCTTGCCGACCACCCGCACCCGGCCGAGCTCCCGGGCCTCCACCGAGCCCGAGGCTTGCTCGATGGTGGCCTCGCTCACCATGATGTTGGTCCCGAAGAACTTGTTGGCGCCTTCGAGGCGCGAGGCCAGGTTCACGTCGTCTCCGATGACCGAGTAGTCGAAACGGTGCTCGGAGCCCATGTTGCCCACGATGCACGACCCCGTGTTCAACCCCGTGCGGATCTTGACCGGCACGAACTTCTTTCCCTCGGCCTTGGCTTGCGCCTTCCTCTCCTCGTTCAAGCCCTTGAGCGCGGCGTGCATCTCCAGGACCGCATCCAGGGCGTGCCGGGCGTGGTCCGGGTCGTCCAGGGGGGCGTTCCAGTACGCCATGATGCAGTCCCCGATGTATTTGTCCACCGTCCCGTGGTTCTTGAGGATGATCTCTGTCATGGGCGTGAGGAATTGGTTGAGGAAGTGGATGAGCCCCTGCGGGTCGTAGAACTCGGAGATGGTCGAGAACCCGGCGATGTCGCAGAAGTGGAAGGTCATGGTCCTGAACTCGCCGCCGAGCTTGAGCTTCTCCGGGTGGGCGGCGAGCTGTTCGGCCAGGACCGGGGACATGTACCGGCTGAAGGCCCCGCGCACGCGGCGGCGCTCGCCCTCGCTGCGCAGGTAGCTCACGATGGTCATGAAGGCGTGGACGGCCAGGATGATGATCGCCGGGAAGACCGCGTCCAGCAGCCACCCCCAGCGGAGGAAGGCGAACCACGACACGACGCCGGCGCCGACCACGGCCCCCGCGCTGATCAGGAGGCCCCAGCCCGCGCCGAACTTGAAGAGGAGCGGGATGAGCAGGACCCCCAGGACGAGCAGGTACACCACCTCGGCCCCGTCCGCCCAATCGGGCCGCACCAGGAAGCGGCCCAGCAGGATCTGCTCCATGGCCTGGGCATGCACCTCCACTCCCGGCGCCATGGGGTTCAAGGGGGTGGCCCGCTGGTCCTTCAGGCCCGCGGCGCTGGTCCCGATGACCGTGACGCAGCCCTCCAGACGGCTCCGGTCGAAGCCCTTTTCCATGACCTCCCAGACCGGGATGGTCCGGCCCGGAGCGGACTTGGTGTAGTAGATCAGGATGCGGCCGTTCTCGTCCGTGGGCACGGAGAGCTTCCCGATCTTGACCTTGGCTATGCCCGTGCGGGCCCCCCAGCTCGCCTCGCCGCTCCCTCCAGCGGTCTTGATCCCGATGGTGGAAGCGCCCTGCGCCACGCGCAGGGCCTCGGCCGCCAAGGAGGGCACCAGGGCATCTCCCACGCGGAAGACCAGCGGGACCCTGCGGATGATGCCGTCTTGGTCCGTGATGGAGTTGAAGGCGCCGTTGCCCGAGGCGGCTTCCTCAAGAGGAGGCAGGTTCTTCACGGCTCCGGCGAATGGGACGACGAAGGGCGTCGGGTCCTCCCCGGAGAAGCCGAAGGATGCCTTGACCGCCGGCGCCTCCGCATTTGCCTCCTCGGTGAGCACGCTTCCTACCACGACCGGCGCTTGCGCGAACTCCTTGGCGAGCAGCCGGTCGTGGTCAGGCAGTTTGAGGAGCCGGCCGCGCACCGCGGCCAAATCCTCGGTCTGGGGCCACAGAGACAGGAGACGGCTGGCCGTGGTGCGGTCAGGCTCGGCGAACACGATGTCGAAGGCGATGGCGGAGGCCCCGTTCTCGGCCAAGCGGCGCACCAGCTTCGCCACCAGGGTCCTGGGCCAGGGCCACTGCCCGAGCCTTTTCAAGGTCTCGTCGTCCAGGTCCACGACGCGCACCGCAGCGTCCTCGTAGGGCCTGGGCTTGAACCTCTGGTAGTAGTCGAAGACCCTGTTCTGCAGCTCCTCCACGATGTTCGGCTCGGACAGGCGCAGCCCCGCGGCCGAGAACAGGATGCACCACGGCAAGATGACGTAGAGCCAGCGGCTCAAAACGCCGCGCTGACGCGCCCGCCATTTAAAGCGGATGCCGGAGATGGGCAAGGACTATTGAGCCCCGCCCGTGTCCACGGTCCCTTCCGCCATGCTGAGCGACACGTCCGTCACTGCACCGGAGCCGCTCGTGCCGAAGGCGTCGTTGTAGGCGGCCGCGAGGTCCGCGGCCGCGGCCGCGGCGCCTCCCGAGTTCTTGAGCGTGAAATCCGCGATGAGGTACCCTGCGTTCCAATGCGACATAGTGGCGTCCCCTGTCACAAGGAGAAAATCCCCGACCTCGTCGAGGACGTCCTGGGCGGTGTTCACGGGGGAAGGATAATTCCCGGCGCTCAAGTTCGGGTCAGTTGCGCTCACGTTGGACTGTAAGCGGTAAGTGCGCGCGCCGAAATCGACGTCGAGCGTGACGTCGAACGTGCCGTGCGGACCCGGGCCTGCGCACGGTGCGCCCTCGCAGGAGGCCAGGGTGAACGGCTGGGACCCGGTGGCGTACTGGCCGGTCCCGCCCTGAATGGCGCGCACGTCATCCCAGGTCGCCGTGCCGTTCAGAGTGGAGAGCCCGGGGACGGCCACGCGGCCCCCGGCCAGATACCCATAGCCCACGGTGCCGGCTTGGTCGTCGAAGACGGCCGTCACCTCGGCCCCGAGGGCCGCGAGAGTGTCGACGTCCTTGAGCGAGAAGTCCACCTTGAGGTTGTTGTTGGGCGAGGTCACGCTGAAGTGCGCGGGACCGCTGAGCACATCGTAGAGCGTCTCGGGGATGTGGACGGTCTCGGCGATCTGGGTTGCGTACACATCCTCATAGGCCGTGACAAAGACGCCCGAGCCGCCGCCGCCGATACTCGGGCCTTCGAAGTTGATGAGAAGGCCGTAGCGCATGTACCCGGTGTCGAACGGCCCGGTGTTGGAGCAGTTGTTCAAAGCGCATTGGACCAGCCTGAAGCCGCCCGCGCCCTCATACCACCCGGTCCCGCTCTGGATGGACTGGATGCCGGAGGGTCCGTCCCACAGGGAGACGGCCTGGCGCGGCGCGAAGCTCAGCCCGGCCCCTGCGTTGAGCCCGTCGAAGTAGAACGCAGAGGCGTCCAGGCCCATGGCCGCGAGCCCGCCCACGTCCCTGAGGGAGAAATTCATCGTGAGATTCCCGGAAAGCGACGACGCGAAGAAGCCGTCCCCGTCCAAGTAGCCGATGTAACCCTGCGCCGGGATGAGCAGGGAGTCGGTCACGGCCACGGGGTTGAGGCCGGCGTCCGTGGCGCTGGCGTAGAGCCAACCCGTGGAGCCGTTGCCGCCGAGCTCCTGGGCTCCGAAGTCGATGTAGACCGCGTACTCGAACCCGCCCAACGGGTCGGCGCAGGCGCCTCCGTTGCAGGTCGAGAGGAAGAAATCCCCCGAGCCGCGGAAGAAGCCGGCCCCGCCCGCGGGCTGGAGAGCGTTGACATCCGCGAAGTCCGAGACCTCCAGGCGCGGAGCATGGCTCCAGCCCCTGCCCATGGTGGACCCGTCGTTGTAGTACGCCAGCGCGTCCAAGCCCATGGCCGAGAACCCGCCCACATCCCTGAGCGTGAAATTGATCCAGGCATTCCCGGAGTTGGAAGAGTAGGTGTCGAACATGTTCGCCACCCCGCTCCCAGTCCAACCCGAGAAGAAAGTGTTGCCGATGTTGATGGTCTCCGAGATCGAAACCGGGTCGACGAACTGATTGCCCGGGTCGCCGGCCTGGATCACCGCCCCTGAGCCCATGCCGCCGAATATATTGTTGGCGAAGTCGACCTTGACCAAGTACTCGAAGTAGCCCTTGGGGTCGGTGCAGGGGTTGAAGTTGCATAGATTCAGGCCGAAGGCGCCGCCGCCCTTGAACAAGCCGACGCCGTAGGGGATGGCCTCGACCCCGTCCCAGATGGACGAACTCAGGCCCGCCATGGGCCCGGAGGCCGAGCCCGAGCCCACCGTCCCAGCGCCTAGGTCGCTGTAGGTCGCTACCGCGTCCAGGCCCGCGGCGGCAAATCCTCCCGCGTTCTTGAGCGTGAAATCCACGGTGAAGGCGCCCGAGGTCCCGGTGAACCCGGCCGCGCCGTCGAAGCTGGTCTCCGGGATGTTGATGTGGCCCCAGACCGTCGTCTCTGGCTCGGCTTCGGCATCGAGATAGGCTGAGCCTGAATAGGTCCTGGCCCCGAAGTCGATGAGCGCCAGATAGGCGAAGAACCCCTGGGGCGCGGAGCAGGCCCCGCCGCCGCACTGGGTCAGGGTGAAGGCGCCCAAGCCGCCGAACCGGGCCATGCCTCCCTCAAGGGTCAGCAGGTCGCCCCAGGTCGAGGCGCCGTCCGCCGGCGGCGAGGACCGGCCCGATGCTGCGCCGCCGTAACCGATGACGTAGTCCAAGTCGTCGTAATAGCTCACCGACGCGCCCACGCCCATGGCCGAGGTCCCAGCCAGGTCCTTCAAGGTGAAATCCACGGTCAGATAGCCGGAATCGGAGGTCCCGGTGATGAAGGCGGAGCCGTTGGCGGGGAAAGGCGTTGTCTCAGGGATGGCCACGCTGTCGTGGACCGACACCCAGGTCTCCAGGTCCTCGGCCCAGACCCAGGCGCCTGAGCCGGGGCCGCCGTAGGAGTTGTTGCCGAAGTCGACCAGGAGCGCGTAGCGAAAGCCCCCCGTGGGAGCGCTGCAGTAGTCGTTGCAGTAGTCGAGGTAGAAGGGCCCCGAGCCCGTGAACCACGCGGTCCCGCTGGGGACGGCGTCCACGCCGGCCCAGTCAGACACGGCCTCCCGCAAGGCGTTGCTCCGGCCCTCCCCGATGTTCCCGCCGTAGTTGTAGTAGGCGTAGGCGGTCAGACCGCCGGCCGGGATGCCTTGGACATCCTTGAGCGTGAAATCGATCCCGAAGTTCCACGACTCGGAATAGAACCACCAGTAGTTGTAGCCCCCGAGTTCGGCGTCGCCGGAGCGGCCGGCATAGGGCTCCTGCCAAATCTCCATGGAGTCGGCCACGTTGACGCCGGACCCAGGATCGCTGGCGTGGAAGCTGGCGACTGAGCCGTTGCCGCCGAAGGTCTGGCCCGCGAAGTCAACGTAGACTAGGTAATCGAAGGACCCGGTGGGGTCCACGCAGGGCCCGTTGCAGTCCGTCAAGTTGAACGCGCCGCTCCCTTTGAAGAACCCCGCGCCGCTCGTGATGGCCTGCAAGCTGCTCCACTGGGAGATGAACCCGTTCGACGGGGTCAAGACAGCGGAGGAGAGCCCGTCGCCGAGGGTCCCGTCGCCGCCGGTGTAGGTCACCGCGGCGTCCAAGCCCGCTCCTACGGTTCCGTCCACGTCCTTGAGGGTGAAGTCGATGTCGAAGCCGGCTCCGTAGGTGGCCTGGATGAGCGGGACGCCGGACTCTGCGGAATAATCCGTCTCCCCGACGCCAAAGCTGCCCGAGATATTGGTCGACGTACCTATATCCTCCGCCATGAAAGCGACCCCGGATTCCCCTCCGCCGTACCTCTGGGCTCCGAAGTCGATCCTCAAGAGGTAGGCGAAGACTCCGTCAGGGTCGACGCAGGGCGCCCCTTGGCACTGCGTCAACCGGAAGTGTCCGGCCCCGGCGTAGACGCCCACTCCGCTGGGCACTGCCTTGACCGCGTCCCAGGTGGAATCCGCCATGCTCCCCGCCAGCGGGAACGACGCGGTCCCGCTGCCGTAGGTGTCGCCCCCTGAACTCGCGTAAGCCGCGCTTACGTCCACGCCCGCCGCGGCCGCTCCGCCGATGTTCTTCAAGGTGAAGTCCGCGGTGAATTCGCCGCCGTCGGAGACCGCCTGCCCGGCCGCGTCGCCGGAGAGCGCGGCATAGCTGGTCTCCTCGATCATGACGTAGTCCTCGACCGTGGTCTGCGTCACGTCGTCCTCGGCCCACACATAGGAGCCCGCGGCGAAGGTCTGGTTGCTGAAGTCGATCTTCAAGAGATAGGCGAAGAATCCCGCCGGGTCGGCGCATGCCGCGCTCTGGCACTGGGTCAGGGTGAAGACCCCGGCGCCGCCGTAGTAGCCGACCCCCGAAGCGACGGTCCGCACGTCGTCCCAGGTGGAAGTCCCGTCCACGATGGCGGCAGAGCTGTTCTGCTCGACCACGGTGTTGTCCGCGCTGTCGTTGGACGCGGTATTCGTGACCGCGTTCGTGACGTCCGTGATCCCTGCGACGCTCCCGAAATCGGACGCCATGTCGGCCGCGACCATGGTGTCCTGACCGGCCAAGGAGGAGACGTCGCCGGCCCCCGCGCCGCCCATGTCCATCCCGCCCATGCCGTCGTCGCCGCCCATCGCGGCGTCTCCGCCGGCCGCCGTCTCCCCTCCCCCTCCCTCGCCCGAGCCGGAGGACTGCTCCTCAGGAGGCGCGAGAGCCCCCATGATGGCGCCCATCTGCTCCGGAGGCACCAAGGCCGGAGGCGTCGGCGGAGTCTCCTCCGACGACATGGTCGAGCCGAACCCGGGCTGGGTCACTTCCACGGAGCCGCCGTCGTTGCCCAGGTCGAAGGCGCCGGACCTCTCGCCCGCGTTGTTGTTGGAGCCGGGCCCGAGCAGGACCACGGTGGTGGAGCCGTCCTCGTTGACCATGCCGGCCACGATGGTGCCGCGGATGCCTATGGTGCCGGTCGGGAACTTGACTTTCATCTTGGACGGGTCCTTGGCGCTGATGCGGCCGGTGACGAAGCGGAAAGCCCCCTTGGTCACCGAGGCCGTGACCTCGCCCGCGCCGGTCGCGGGGTCGTAGACGAACTCGTCGAGCACCATGGAGGCGTTGGGGCCGAGGGTGAAGGTGGTCTCGTCCTTGAGCATGATCTGCATGTGGCCCTTGGGGTCGGTCGTGACCTTCTCATTAAGGAAGAGGGGCTTGCCGCTGGCCACCTCGCGGCCCACGGACTTGGCCTGGGCCGCGGGCGGGAAGGCCATGACCTTGCCCCGCACCGCGCCGGCCACGCCGATCTGGCTCAAGGCCGGGCCCACGGCGCCGGCAGGGGCGGACAGAAGGAGCGCGAGCCCCGCAGCCACGGATTTCTTCGAGATAGCGTAGATGGTCTTGGTCATGATGACCTCACAGAGCCCACTTGTAGGTGAACATCGTCGAGATCTTGTTGTTGGTGTAGCCGTAGCTCTCGATGTTAGCCAACGACCGGAAGTACTCGTAGCTGGCGGTCCAGGTGAAGCCGGACATCGGCTTCCAGAACAGGCTCATCGGCAGGCCGAAGGTGGCCCGGCCGCGGATCGTCTCGTCCCTGCGGGCGTTCCGGCTGAGGATGACCTCGGCCCGGTCGTAGAAGTCGAAGCTCCAGGCGGCGGAGCCGAGCATGAACATGCCCTTGCCCAGCAGCCAGGTGTGGCTCAGGGTCATGGCTTCCCGGTTGAAGCTGTTGAACGGCACCTGCGTCGCGGAGCGGGAATGGTCGAAACCCAGCGAAAGCCTGTGGGCCGGGGAAAGGCCGACGTTGAGGCCCGCGCCGATGTTGAACTTGTCCCCGGACCGCTGAGGCCCGGTCGGGACGACCTGGGTGCGGTTGTACTCCTGGTGGCCGTAGCCCATGTCGAAGTAGGAGCTGACGGTCTTCGAGAACTTGCGCTCGAAGCGCGCCTTGGCCTCGTGGCCCCGCATGTAGGTGGTCTGGGCCAAGAGGAGGTGGGTGACGCCGAAGGACGGGGTGAGCTCGCCCCAGCGGCCCTTGAGCTTGAACCCGACGTCGGCGCCGTAGACCTGGAGGTTCAGGTTGCTCATGTCGGCCTGCTCGCTGCGGTAGTAGCTCAAGCCGGCGAAGACCTTGTGCCCGGCCTGGAACCCGAGGTCGTAGTCAGCGTCGATGTTGGCCATCATGACCGCCGCGATGTCGCTCTGGCGGGTGCCGGTGAAGAGCGCGATGGGCGTGTCCAGGAAGAGGCGCCTGCCCGTCGCGGGAGCGGCGTTCCTGTTCTCGTCGTAGTCGAGGCCCGAGCCCACCAGGAAGCTCAAGCGCGCGCGGCGGCGGCGGCTTCGGATCTGGGAGATGTAGTCATTGAGCTCGGCGCGCAGGCTCGCGGGCATCTCCTCCTTCTTGAGCTCGGCAAGGAGGCGCTCCGACTCCTCGAGGTTGTCGAGCCGGTAGAGGATGACGGCGTAGAGGAGCTTGACCTTGGGCAGGTCCTTCTTGACCATGAGGATGCGCTCCAAGGTCGAGGCGGCGGCGCGCAGGTCCCCCCGGCCCACCCTGGAGAGGGCGTAGCGGTAGTTGAGCTCGATGTTGTCGGGGTCGGCCATCACCTGCTCATAGGTGACCTCGGGGCCGGCTTGGGCGGCCTCGCGCCTGCGGGTCTCGTCCACGGTCTTGTCGATCTCGGCCTGCGCCTCCTTGCGGCGCTCGGGCTCGGCCACCTGCTGCTGGATGTCCCGCACCTCCGGCGGAGGGTTCTGCTGGGCCCAAAGCGCGGAGGATGACAGGAACGCGATGAGGAAAAGGGGAGCTTTTGTCATAGGGGTGAGATTGTACCAAGTTTGGCGGGGGTGCGTGTCTGTCTCCAGGGTCGATGCCCAGATCGGCGAGGTCGCCCAGGCCGCCGCAGAGCACAGGGCCCGCCTCATCGTGTTCTCGGACCACGGCCAGACCCCCACGGACAACTTCATCAACACCTTCGGCGAGACTCCCCAGCAGCTGCTGGACAAGCTGCATGGAGAGCTCCGGTTCTCGCATGTCTACTCCATGGGGAACGTCTACTCACGGGCCCGAGAAGGACGCCTCGACGTCGAGGAATCCGGCGACCTGGTCGTCTTCGCCCCATACAAGGACGGCCGCGGCATCGGAAGGGCCCTGCGCGCCGTCCTTCCGTAGGAACCTCGCCCGACCCGGCCAACAGCCCGTCGCCCCAAGTTTGTTACAATAAATCGAGGTGAAGATCACCCTCGTCAACCCGCCCAACCCGGACCCGCCGCCCTCCTACTACGGGCCGCACTACGGGCTCTCCCTGCTCGGCGCCATCCTCGAGCGGGCGGGCCACGCCGTGTCCGGCCGCGATTTCGACCTCTGGCGGGAGGACGCCATGCTGGCCCAGCTGCCCGCCGTCCTGCGGGTTGAGGCTCCGGACCTGGTCGGCATCTCGTGCCTGAGCTCCAACCGCCATATCGTCCTGCGCCTGGCCGACGTCGTCAAGAGGCTCTCGCCCAAGACCACGGTCGTGGTGGGCGGACCCTTCGCGACCATCGAGCCCGGGTTCCTGCTCGACCGGTGCCGCGCGGACCTGGTCTGCATCGGGGACGGGGAGGAGACGCTCCGGGACCTGGTGGAGGCTCTCGCGGCGGGCCGCTCGGTCGCGCGAGTGCGGGGTCTGGCTCTGCGCCGCGGCAAGGCGGCGCGGCGCACCCGCTCCCGGGAGCCCTTCCTCGCGGTGGACTCGCTGCCCTATCCAGCCTTCCATCTCTTCGACGTCGCCCGGGAGCTCGAGCGCCATCGCAGGCCCGAGGCGGAGTCCCTGGCAGGCCCGGTATCGGCCGCGGGCAGGCGCTGTCTGGCCATGCACAGCGCGCTCATGGTGCTGGGGTCGCGGGGATGCGTCTACCGGTGCCTCTTCTGCCCCATGAGCCGTTTCCGCGGTCCCGTGCGCCGCCACTCCCCCGAGTACTTCGTCTCCATGGTGGAGCACCTCTGCAGGACCTACGGCCAGCGGCACATGGTCTTCGGCGACAACTACTTCACCCTGGACCAGGACTGGGCGGCCGAGATCGCCGGGAAGATCCTCGAGAGAAGGCTCTCCCTCCAATGGATCTGCATGACCCGGCCGGACTCGGTGAGCCCGGGCCTCCTGCGGAAGATGGGCGAGGCCGGTTGCCGCGAGATCGCCTACGGCCTCGAATCCGGCTCCCCCAAGGTCCAGCGGCTCATCGGCAAGCGCATGAAGCTCGAGCGGGTGCGCCCGGCCCTGGAGGCGACCCGCGAGGCGGGCATCTCCAGCACCCTCATGCTCATGGTCGGCAACCCGGGCGAGAGCCGCCGGACCGTGCGCGAGACGGCGGCGTTGTGCTCGCGGCTCGAGCCCGACCGGGTCTTGGTGCACACGACCAAGGTCTATCCGGGCACCGCGCTCCACGACATCGCGCGCAGGCAAGGCGTCATCCCTCCGGGCTTCTACGACCAAGACGGCCATCAGGCTCCGCCCTACACGGGCGAACACAGCCTCGCGGAGCTCAAGTCCTTGAAGGAGATGCTGCCTCCGCGCACGCTCTACCTCCGCGCCGGAGCCGGCTGCGTCAACGGCTGCTGCGGGCTGAGGAAGCCCCCGGCCGCGCCCCGGCCCGCGCCGCTCGACCGATTGTTGGCGCTCGCCTCCCTGCGCGCCGAGCGCGTGGTCCTGGGCGGCGGAGAGCCCTTCCTGAGGAAGGACATCCCGGACATCCTCGAGAAGGGCCGGACCCTGCAGATGCACGGGCTCTGGTTCTACACCACGGCCAGGCCCTTCGCCGGGCCGGCGTCCCGCCGTTCCTTGATGGGAGGACTGCTGGAGAGGGCGCTCCGGGAGGACGTGGCGAGGGGCGTCGTGGTCCCCTTGTTCTCTGACGATCCCAAAGAGCACGACGAGCGTTCCCTGGTCTCCGGAGCCCTGCTCCAGACCCGCCTGGGCATGACGCGCTGGAGGAACGCCGGGGGAGACCTCCACGCATGGGCCCACCTGACCCGCGGCAACGTCGGGAGGCTGGCCGGCTGGGTCCAGTGGATGGCGGACCACGGAGTCTCCAAAGCCGCGTTCCTCTTCGGCGGCTCGCCGGCCTGCTGGGGCGCGGTCCCCTGGAAGGACCTCCCGGGCATGCTGGAGGCGGCCCGGGCCTTGGAAGCCCTGCTCCCGCGGGCCGGGAGCCTGGGAGTAGCCGTCTCTGCCTTCGGCATCCCCGAGTGCCTGCTGCCGGACGACAAGGTCCCGCATGAGGAGTCGCGGTGCGTCTTCGACGAGACGCTCCCCCCGACAGGCGAGCCGGTCGCGCTCGGCGCCCTGCGCCGCGAGCGCTTCAAGGAGAAGCCCCGCGCCTGCCGCGAATGCGGGGCGAACGACCTCTGCGAGGGCGTATGGAGAGGCTATCTGGCGCTGGCCGGGGACGAGGAATTCCATGCCGTCGGATAGGAAGCCCTTCAACCTCGACCTCGTGGTGACGAGGGCTTGCCCCATGGCCTGCGGCTATTGCCGCATGGACCGCCGGGGAGGGGCCATGCCGAAAGGCGTGTGGAAACGCGGCGTGGAGCTCCTCCTCAGGGAGGAAGGGCCGCTCGAGCTCCAGTTCCTGGGAGGCGAGCCTCTCGTCGAGTACGATCTGCTGCGCGATATCTCCGCCTTCGCGGCTTCGAGGGCTCTGAAAGCGGGGAAGCCCCTGAGTCGACTCGTCACGACCAACGGGTTGCTTCTCACTCCCGCTCGCTCTAGAGAGCTCGCGGAAGAGGGCTGCGGCGTGATGCTGAGCATCGACGGCGGCCGGGAAGTCCAGGCAGCCCAGCGGCCCATGGCCGGAGCCGGCTCTTGGGCCGTCCTGCGCCGCAACATGGCCGGACTGCTAGGTTCCGGGGCCCGCTTCTTCGTCAACCTCGTGGTCACCCCCGAGTCGGCCGGACGCCTCGCCGGCGGCGCCGCATTCCTCATCAAAGAGGGGGTACGCAGCCTCCAGATCGCCTATGCCCTGGGGGTCATCTGGAGCGAGGAAAGCCTGCGGACCCTGGAACGCCAACTCCGGGTGGTGAGCCTTCTGGCGGAGGACGCGCGGCCCAAGGTCGATCTCTACAACCGCCGCAACGAGGCCGAGCCCGTGCTCTTGAGCCCCCAGCACCTGGTGGACTCGGACGGCACGCTCTTCGTGGGCGTCGCCATCGTGCTCGAAGAGCTCTGGCCGGGACTCCAGAGGGCTTTCCGCGTCGGGGACGTGCGGCGCATCGAGCGGTTTCCGGGCCGAAGGATGACCCAGGCGGACCAGCTGAGGCGGCTGCGCTCGGCGAAGCTCGACCCTGCCGGCCGCGGGATCATGCTCAACAACCTGGCGGCGGGGTACAGGATCAGGAAGTTCTGGGAAGGAGAGCGCGGGAGGCAAAGCCTCCCGCGCTGACCTATGAAACGGACGACTGCGAACGCAGACACGAAGCGTCCGCGCGCGGCGCGGTCGAGGACGGAGTCCGAGCGTCACCTGCGCCATCAGGAAAAGTGTGGGCGGCAGGCGGCGCGGACGCTGGCAGGAGAACCCACCGATCTGTCGGGGCTGCTGCGGCGGCTCAAGATGCTCGGGCTCAAGGCCCAGGACCCGCTGCACAGCGCGGGCATAGGCGAGGTCTATCTCATGCTCACCATGGGCTGCAACCTGCGCTGCCGGGCCTGCTCCCTGTGGGGGACGGGCGGGGCTTGCCGCGACGCTGCTTTCCTGAAGGCCTTCTCCCGGCCGGCGCCGCTCGGGCGGTTCCTGACCCTCATCGACGAGCTGGTCGAGTTCAAGCCGGAGTATCTGAACCTCTCCGGCGGAGAGCCGCTCATGACCCGGCGCTGGGCCCCGCTGGCCGAGCGCGCCCGGGACCGCGGGCTGCGCGCCATCCTGACCACCAACGGCGTGCTGCTGGAGCGGTGCGTCGAACGGGTGGCGGACCTCTTCGACCAGGTGAGCATCTCCATCGCCTGTCCGCCGCAGCTGAGGGAGAGGCTCGGCATGGGGGCGGCCGGACACTACCAAGCCATGATGCGGGGCTTGAAGAGCCTCGCCCGCCTGCGCGACCGCCATCCGCGCCGCAAGCCGGTCCTGCGGCTGATGTGCGAGGTCTTCGACGCGAACGGCGAGCATCTCGTCGAGCTCATCGACGATCTGGATGAGCAAGGCGTGGTCTTCGACGAGACCCTCTTCATGCACCTCATCTTCAACGGGCCGCGGGCCCTGGCGGCGCAGAAGAAGGTCCTGGCTTCGGAGTTCGGGCTGCCCTTCCTCCTATGGAAAGGCTACGGGTACCGCCCGTGTGCCATGGATTTCGAGGCCATGGCCCGGGTCCTTGAGACCCTGCG
Source organism: Elusimicrobiota bacterium (assembly GCA_016209035.1). Taxonomy (GTDB): domain Bacteria; phylum Elusimicrobiota; class Elusimicrobia; order UBA1565; family UBA9628; genus JACQWX01. The sequence goes on from JACQWX010000092.1 coordinate 23,733, forward strand.
GGAGCGCTGCCCTCGCGCGCGCTTCAGCGCCGACCTGCGGAGCGCCGAGGACCTGCGCGACTACTACCGCGGCCGCCGTGAGGCCATCGGCAGGGCCTTCTGCGACGGCCCCTGGAGGCAGGTCAACCTCTTCCCGAACGGCGACGTCTGGGCGTGCCCGGACTTCGTCTTGGGCAACATCACCGAGCAAGGCTTCGCCGATATCTGGGAGGGGCCCAAGGCCAGGGCCCTGCGCCGCAGGATCTACCGGCGGCTGTTCCCGACCTGCAGGGGCTGCTTCTCGTTCTACGAGAAAGAACAGCCGATGGGCGCCGGCTGACATGGCAAGGATCGTCATCTACGGCAAAGGCGGCATCGGCAAATCCACGGTCGCCGCTTCCTTGAGCGTCGTCTATGCGATGAAGGGTCTCAAGGTCCTGCACGTCGGCTGCGACCCCAAGCACGACTCGGCGGCCTCGCTCGTGCCGGGCGGCCTCGTCGAGACCTTCCTGCAGAAGCACCGCCGGGTCGCGGGCATCAGGGACCTCCCTCCCCTCACGGCCGAGGACATCCTGGCGCGGGGCCGGCACGGCATCGAATGCGTGGAGGCCGGCGGGCCTGAGCCCGGCTTCGGCTGCGCGGGCCGCGGCATCGCCCTCATGCTCGAGGCCTTCGAAGGCCTCGACCTGCTCGGGTCCGGCCGCCACGATGTCGCCATCTTCGACGCGCTCGGCGACATCGTTTGCGGGGGTTTCGCCGCCCCCATGCGCAAGGGGTTCGCGGAGCTCGCAGTGGTCCTGGTCTCCGAGGAGCTGATGTCCCTATACGCGGCCAACAACCTCGCCCGGTCCATCCGCGCCTACGCGGGCGATGGAGCGCGCCTGGCGGGGCTGGTCGTGAACCTCCGGGACCCCGAGGCGGACAAGGCCAAGCCCGAGCGCTTCGCCAAGCTCCTGGGCACCAGGATCTTGGGGTTCGTCCCCCGCGACCCGGCGGTGCGCGAGGCCGAGAACGCCCGGGCCGTGACGGCGGTCGAGCTCGTCCCGTCCTCGCCTTTCGCCAAGAGCCTGCGGTCCTTGGCCGAGACCCTCCTCAAGATCCGGCGGCAGGACTGCCCCGTCCCCACACCCATGGACGACGAGGCCTTCCGAGGGGATTGGTGATGGCCGCGCTCCACATGGTGGCCGGCAAGGCTGCGCTCAAGAGCGTCTCCAACCTGCTCGGCCTAGGCCTGTCCGCGGGCGGCTGGCGGCTCGAGGCCCTGTGCAGCTTGGGATCCGAGAGCATCCGCCTCGGCCTGCGAGGGGCCCGGGAGGGCGGCCCCCGGCTCGTCTTCTATCTCGTCCCCAAGGACTCCGGGGAGGCGGTCGCGCGCGCGGCCCGGCTCGGCCTGTCCGTGGAAAGCGAGGCCGGGCCGGCGGCGCGGCGCTTCCTCGACTTGATGGCCGACCGGCTGGGCGGCCGGAGCCTCGACGACGTCCTGGCCGTCATGCGGGAGGACCCCGAGACCTTCACCGAGGTCGAGCCGACCGGCCCCTCCGAGACCAGGCTGGTCGTGCCCATGACCGCGGGGCCCGTCAACCTCTTCGAGCCTGGCTGGAGGAGCTTCTTCAGCGACCAGGATTTCGAGGTCCTGCTCGGGTATCCGGAGCTCAAGCTGGACAAGACCATCTACGCCCGCTACTCCGACCGCGAGTGCCTCTATTCCTGGGCCGGCAACGACCCGCGCAAGTGGTCCTTCTTCGCCTATCCCATGCGGGTGCCTTCCGACAGCTTCGGCGCCGCGGTCTTCCGAAAGGGCGTCATCATGGAGCTCGAGGAGGATGACATGGTCCTGGGGCCCTCGGAGAAGGCGCGCGCCTTGGTCGAGTCGGTGGCCCGGCGGGCCAAGGGCTCCGACGCCGAGTTCGTCGTGTTCAACCATTTCTGCACCACCATCGTCATGGGCGAGGACTTCGCCGAGGTCGGGAGGCGCATGGAGAAGGCCTCCGGCCGCACCACCATCCGCTGGAGCCATCGGGACCGCGACCTCCTGGACAATTTCGGGGACTACTTCCGCTCCCTCTTCGGCCGGCCCGGCTTCTTCGACGTCCCGGCCGACCCGGACGGGGTGAACCTGTTCCATTTCCCGATGGACTACCGCGATGAGCAGCTGGCGCCCTTCCTCGAGGAGATGGGGCTGCGCGTCAACCTGCGCCTGTTCCCGGACGTCCATTTCCCCTCGGTGGCGAGCCTCCCGCGGGCGCGCCTCCAGGTCTTCTGCGAGGCCACCTCCTACCAGGCCAAGCTCAACGAGCTCCTCGCCAAGAGCCCCCGGCCCATGGTGACGGTGCGGGCGCCCTACGGCATCGAGGGCACGAAGGACTGTCTCATTGCCATCGCCAAGGCCGCGGGCAAGGAGGCCGCCTTCCACAAGGCCTGGGGATTGCGGATGGCGGAGGTCGGGCCCGAATGGGACAAGATGCGCTCGGAGGCCGGCTCCTTCAGGCTCGCCTTCGTGACGGCGGACGCCACCCTGCCGCGGCTCTGGGGCCTTCGCCACGGCCAGGGCGTGCCCCTGATGAGGATGATCGAGGAGATGGGCTTCGGCGTTGACATCCTCCATTACGACCCGCACGCCGACGGGGCGCAAGTCCCGGAAGGAAGCCTTGCCCGGCTCACGCCGTTCCGCACTCCGACGGAACTCACCGCCGCCCTGGCCGGCGGCGGGCATCAGGCGGTCTACTCGGACATCTTCTTCGATTGGCGGGTCACCTCAGCGGGCAAGGCCCGGTTCGCGAGCAAGGATTTCGAGATGGGCTTGGACGGCGCGGTGCGCACCCTCCGAAGGCTCCTCCAGGCGTGCCGGATGCCGTTCTACTCCCGCTACGCCGGCCACCTCTCCAAGCTCGAGGGGAGGGATGATGCCTGAGAAGACCCCCGCGGGGGTCTCCGAGCGGCTAGGAGTCCGCATCGACCCGCCCTACCTGCACGGCGCCTTTCTGGCCTTGAACGCGGTGTCGGACGCCTTCTTCCTCGGCGACGGGCCGGACTGCATCCGGGCCAAGGCCGAGCAGATCCACGGCCGCCACGACCTGTTCTCCACGCTCCTCTCCTGCAAGGGCGAGCACCGCATCCACTACACGGGCGTCGACGTGTTCAAGGTCGCGGCCAACATCGAGGGCCAGATTGTCGCGGGCTTGAGGCGCATCGCGGCCCGCCCCCGCTGCGCCGCGGTCTTCATGGGCTCCATACCCATGTGCACCATCGTGGGCACGGACTACGACCGCATCCTGCGCGAGGTCTTCCCTGGAGGTTCCAAGCCGGCCTTCCTCATCCCTCCCCAGACCGGCCTCTCCGGGGACTGGCTCGACGGCTACGCCGCGGTCCTGGCCGCCATGGCGGAGGGCATGGACCTTTCCGGCGGCCGGCCGGGACCTGAGAAGACGGCCGTGATCGGCTACCTGATGGGCCGCAACGAAGGGGACCACAAGGGGAACGTGGCCGAACTCGAGCGCATGCTCAAAGCCTTGGGCCTCGATCCGACATCCATCTGGCTCTCGGGCTCGAGCTATGAGGCCTTGCGCCAGGCCCGGCACGCCGGGACCATTGTCTCCCTCCCGCACGGCAGGAAAGCCGCCCAGGTCCTGGCCGAGAGACTGGGGGTCAAGCTGGTCGAAGCGGACCTTCCGTTCGGCCTGGAAGCCTCTCGGCGGTTCGTGGAGCGGTTGGGCCGAGAGCTGGACCGCGAGGCTCAGGCGAGGAAGTTCGTCGAGGCCGAGCTCGCCGGAGCCGCGCCCCGGCTCGGCTGGGTCTCGCCGCCCCTCAAGGGCCGGCGCTTGGCGTACGCAGGCGACCCGCACTACGCGCCGGGGTTCGCGGAGATGGTCGAGGGCTCGGGCGGGGAGGTCTTCGGCATGATCTTGACCGGCGCCCCGCGCCACCTCCCCGAGGGGGCGAGGAGCCGACTGGCCGCGAGGCCCCGGACCGCCTTCGCTCCCCTCCAGCACGAGGTGGCGGACGTCTGGTTCGGCCTCCGCAAAAAAGACGCTGACCTGCTCGTCGGCACGACCATGGCCGTCGAGTTCATCCGGCCCGAGACGCAATGGCTCGAGTTCGGCTACCCGTCCGACTACACCCACTTCCTTAGGAACGAGCCCTTCCTAGGGTTCCGAGGCGGCCTCGGGTTCCTCTCCAGGCTGGCCAACGAGGCGGCCCGGGGAGAGGTCCTCGGGCCGAGCCGCGCCTAGGCCGATTGCCGACGGTCCCCTGGGACCTTCGACCCGCGCCTGGTCTCGCCCATCGCCGGTATAATGGGACTCGCCTCATGAGAGTTCATCTTGTCGCCGTGCTGACGGCCCTGCTGGGCGCAGGGACCGCCTTGGGTTCGCCTACGCCGCTCGCCGGCCCTCCCGTCGGCCGTCCGGTCGCAGTCCTGGAGAGCCTCATGCTGCCGCGGGACTTGAAGAAGCCCTTCTTCGACACCACCGACCTGGCCGTCTCCCGCTACACCGAGAAGCTCCGGGCTCTGGCCGGCGCCGGCGTCCTTTAGGGTCGACGACGAAGTCGCCGATGACCAGGCAGTCGGCGCCGATGGCCCTGAAGCACTCCACCGCGTCATGGGGAGTACACACGATGGGCTCGCCTCGGCGGTTGAAGGAGGTGTTGAGCACCATGGGCACGCCGGTGAGGGCCTCAAACCGCCTGATGAGGGCATGGAACCTCGGCTGATGCTCTCGGTGCACGACCTGAGGCCTCGTGGTGCCGTCCACATGGAGAACGGCGGGCACGAGCCTGGCCTTGTCCTTCTTGAGCGGCAAGGTGAAGAGCATGAAGCGGCTGTCGAAGGCCTCGTCGAACCAGTCTTTCTCGCAGCCGGCCAGGATGGCCGGGCCGAAGGGCCGCCAGACAGGCCTGGACTTCAAGACGTTCACCCGGTCCTTGAGCTCGGGCCTGCGGGGGTCGGCCAGGATGCTGCGGGACCCGAGGGCGCGCGGCCCGAACTCCATCCTGCCGTCGAACCAGCACACGACCTGGCCGTCGGCCAGGCGCCGGGCCGCTACCTCGGGAGCGTCCTTCGCCAGCCGGTAGGACAGCCCCGACCGCATCAGAACGCCTTCGATGTCGGCCCGGCCAAACGCCGGGCCGAGAAGGGCATGCTCCATCACGACATCAGCGTCCCTGCCTGAGAGATGCAGGGCCTCCAAGGCCGCGCCGAGCGCGGTGCCTCCGTCGTTGGCCCCGGGCTGGACGAACATGCGTTTGGGCCTGAAGAGCCTGCGCAGGAGCCGGTTCATCCTGCAGTTGAGGGCCACCCCTCCCGCCAGGCACAGGCCCTCCGCGCCGGGCTTCAAGCCTGCCGTGCGCAGGAGAGACGCGATGGTCTTCTCCAGAGCGTCTTGAAGGGAGGCGGCCAGATCCCGATGCCCCGGCCCCAGCGGCCATCCTTCCTTTCGCGCCAGGCCGGCGAAGCCCTCGACGATGCCTGATTCGTGGACGTCGAAGTCCTTGGGCCCCCTCCAAGAGAGGAAGGGGCGGAAATCGGACTTCGGCCTGCCGAAGGACGCCAGGGCCATGACGCTGCCCTGGCCGTGGGGCCCGAACCCGAGGTGCCTGGCCACGGTCTCGTAGACCCCGCCGATGGAGCGGTCGGTCAGGCAGAGCACTTCCAGGACCGGCTCGATCTCCCCACGGACGGCGCGGAAGACCGCGGCGGTCTCCCGGTCTCCTCGGCCGTCCACGGTCAGGATACACGCCCGGTCCATGCCGCTCGTCCGGAAGGCGCTGGCAGCGTGCGAGAGATGATGCGGGACGTAGACCACCCGCCCGGCCCTGAGCGCGGGGATCGGGCGGTCCGCGTCGGTCGCGGAGAACGCGCGGCGGTAGCGCGCCGGCAGGCCGTTGACCGCGATCAGGTCCGCGTCGTCGAGGGACAGGCCCTCGGGCCCGAGCAGGGCGCTGATGGCGCCGCGGCAGAAGACCTCTTCGACGCAGATGGTCGGGTCGGCCGCGATGCCCACCCCTGGCCGGCCGGAAGCCCGAAAGCCGTGGTGGCGCACGCGCGAGAAGCGCTCCTCCTCCACGGCGCCGACGAGCCGGCCGTCCTTGACGAGGGCCGCGGCGTGCTCCTGCAAGGTCGCGATCGCCAGGCCCAGCACGACCCTCGGTCTATCACCGCCCTTGTCCTTGGGCAGGAGGTAGGACGGCGGGAAGGGGGCGGGCGTCGCCGGCCCGGCATGGCCCGCCAATCTCGAAAGCCATTGCGGCCGATGACTCAGGCGCCGGGACAGCAGGGCGCTCGAAGCGCCGTACACGGGGCGCAGGGCGTCAACCGGGCAGGCTTCCACGCAGTCGAAGCAGCGCAGGCAGGCGTCGGCCGTTCTCCCTTCGCCAGTCCCGGCGAGCCCTCGGGCCGGCGAGCCGGGGCAGGGGCGAGGAGCCGGCGAGCGGCGCCCCGCCGGGCAGATACGGCTGCAGAGGCCGCAGCAGCGGCAGCGGGCGGCATCCGCAGTCACCGACGAGGAGAAGCCTGCCTGCGCGAACGCCGCCACGGTCGGACGCCTCGCCACGCCCCATTCGAGGCCGTCGAGCAGGACGCGGAAAGGAGCGTCCTCGGCCAGGACGCCCTCCAGCGCCGCAGCAAGCCACTCCAAGGCTTCGGGCGCAAGCGAAGCGGCCAGGAGCCAAGCCGGCCGCACTCCTTGAGGCCCTCCGGGCCGGCGCCATGACAGAAATACCGGCCCGGGGTTTCCGGGCCGGCTGGCCGACCATCTCAGACCCTGCCGCCATTCCGGCAGAGTCACGAAGCGTCCTTGCGCGGGAGCGATCCCTAAACGCGGAGGCACGCCCAGCCTGCTCACCAGCCCGGGGAACGCGGTCTTGAGGTCGTCGGGCCTCCAGACTTCGGCCAGGGACACGACATGGACGGGCGCGCTCCGGGCGGATACCACCTCGCGGACGGGTTTCTTGGACCGGCCGGCGGGAAGACGCTCCACGCGGCAGGGCATGAGCGGCGAGAAGAGCCCCTTGAGCCAGGTGACGGCCCTGGCTTCAAGGTCCTCCGGAACTCCCCGGCCCAGGCGCAGGACCAGCTCATCGTCGAGGACCAGCAGGGAGAAGCTGCTCAGGCCTTGACCTGCCAGGCCTGAGACGACCTCGCCAGCCTCGAGCCTGGTGCCGAAAGCGTCGAGGAGAAGTTGGACTGCGGATCCGCGCATGATGGCGTGTCGAGATTACATGGTATCATATGAAAAACCCCGGCACGCATCATGGCGAATCTAGGCTACATCCAGGTCATCAGGCGCTGCAGCCAGGAGTGCCGGTTCTGCTCGAACCCGGCCAACGACCGCGTGCTCCCGTTGAGCCGGGCCAAGCGGCTGGCGGACCGCTACCTCGGCCGCGGCTACGAGGGAGTCATCCTCACGGGCGGGGAGCCCACCCTCTACGACGGACTGCCCGAGCTCATCTCCTATGTCGCGGGCCTTGGCCTGGGCTGCCGCATCATCACCAACGGCCAAAAGACCGCGGACCGCGCCTACCTGGACTCGCTCGTCCTCGCTGGCCTCAGGCACGTCAACGTCTCCATCCACAGCCACCGCAAGGCGGTCCAGTCCTTCCTGACCGGCAACCCGGACTCCCTGGCCAACATCGTGCGCACCCTGGTGCACCTCCGCGCGCACCCCATGACCGTGCACGTCTGCCAGACCATCTGCCGTCAGAACGGCGGCCATCTCCACGAGACCGCGGCCTGGCTCGCGCGCCGGTTCCCGCATGTGCGCCACTTCAGCTGGACCTATCTCGACACCTTCCTCGACCGCGTGAAAGAACATCCGGAGGTGGTCCCCACCCTGCGGCAGACCGAGAAGCCCCTGCTGGCCGCCATGAGGACGCTCGACTCAGTCCGCCGGACCTTCCGCGTCGAGAAAGTACCGCTGTGCTACATGGGAGGGTTCTGCCACTGCTCCACCGAGACCCGCGCCATCGTCAAAGGCCAGGAGCGCGGGGTCCACTTTCTGGACGGGCGGCGCAGCCACCGCGAGGTCCATTGGCGCTACGCCAAGGCGAGGGCCTGCCGACGCTGCTCGCTCGACCCGATCTGCGCGGGGCTCTGGGACCTGGGCCGCTCCTACGACCCGGCGGAACTCCGGCCCAGGAAGGACGATCCCCAGCCAATCATCGACCGCATCAAGGCGCCCTAAACCTGTACGATGGACTTCGTGGGGCAGACAGCCTCGCAGGCGGCGCAGTCGATGCACTTGTCGGCTTCGATGCTGTAGCGCGGCTCGCCCTTGATGATCGCCTCGGACGGGCACGTCTCGAAGCAGGTGCCGCAAGCGTCGCAGGTTTCGGTGATCTTGTAGGCCATTTCTAACTCCGTACCGCGGATTTGTCGTATTTTAGCATTTTGCGTGCCAGTCATCAAACCGGCCGCGACCTGGGGTGCGCCGAAAATTTGTGGGTAGCCGGCCAGATCGAGCGCAGGAACGACAGCTTGGGGATGCCGGGAGTTCCGCGCCCGACGATCTCCAGCTGGGGCACCTCCTTTGGTCCGTTGCTTTGCTGCAACATCCATCCCGAACGCAGCGATATAGAGCATCCATTCCGAGCCGTGTTGCTTTGGAGCAACGGACCAAGGGAGGCAAGGCTCGGGGGCCTGGAACTTATGGGGTCATCTCGTATAGACAGTATGGACTCCCCAGGAACGGTGGGTCGCATGGCGACATTGCTCAAAGAACTGCGGCTGGAACGCGGAATCTCTCAGCGGCAGCTTGCCGATCATGCCGGCGTCAACGCTTCGGTCGTCCATCGGGCCGAGCGGGGCGAAGACGCCAAGCTCTCGACCTGGGGCAAGCTCTTCGTAGGGCTTGGCTATCGCCTCCTGATTGACGCGACGGAGCTTGCGGAGGAAGCGGGCGACCTTCTTGCCGAGGAGCGCGACCGCAGGCTGGAAAGGCGCTCGGTTGGTCTTTGCGCGGGGAAGCGCCGTCCCTATTGACCGCTTGACGAGGCTGTAAGGCCGGCTACCTACACATTTTCGGCGCACCCGCGACCTGTTCCGGCAGATCCCTAGCAGCAGTCCGTGTCCGGATGTGTGCCGGAACAGCCGCACGCCGGCTCGCTGCCCTTCACGGCCCCGCGGATGACCGCCTGCGCGCAACCGACCCCCGCGGCCACCGAGACCGCGCAGGAGGGGCAGTTCTTGGCGCAAGCGCCGCACTCCATGCAGGCGTCGAGGTCCGCGACCCTGGCCTTGCCGCCTGCCAGCTCCAGGACGGCGTGCGGGCACACCTCCAGACACAGGCCGCAGCCCGTGCACTTGCCCGCGTCGATGGCGATGCTCGAGACGCCCTTCAAGTAGACCAGCCTGCTCATCGGATGCCTCCTAGGACGACCCAGCAGGCCGCTCCGGCCAGAAGGCCGGCGATCTGGACCGGCAAGGCCCAGCGGATCTCCTTGCGCACGCCGGAGAGAGAAGTGTAGGTGGACGCTCCGGTGAAGTAGAGCGCGATGACGGAGGAAAGGGACGCGATGACCGCGGTCCACGACAGCCCCTGCCCCCACGCAAGAGACGGACCGTCAAGTCGAGGCATGACCGCGGCCGACAGGGCGGCCAGTCCCGCCCCGGCCAAGGCGCCCTTGCCTGAGAAGCTTCTAAAAGGAAGATAGGGCAGAAGGGCCGGGGTCAGGACGCCTCCGGCCAGGAGACCCAGCACCAGCGCCAAAGCCCCCATCGGCTCACCCAGGAACCAGAGGATGGCGGAGAGCGGAAGCAGGTATTTCCCCCAGCCGACCAGATCCATTGGGCTCAAGACCAGCCGGTCGAGCAGGCCGAAGCTCACCCGGCGCATGGCAGGCTCCGCCTGCATGCCCGCAGCCAGGAAAGCCGGCAGATCCTCGGCCCGGACCGGCCCGAACACGACCCGGAACCTCGACCGCGACGCGACCTCCACGCCCCTGACGCCCACAGCCCCGAGCTGAGGCACGATCAAGACCCGGTGGGCGACCTTGTCGGCCAGCCTGGTGGATGTCAGCCTTCCGATGAGCTCTTCCGTGCCGAAGGTCCCCTTGCCCGCCGCGCACCAGACATTGATCCCCTTGGTGTCAAGCACGAGGATCCAGCCGTCCATGCCCGCGAGGGCGGCCCTGAGCCGATCAAAGCTCATTTTGTAGTTGGCCGAGACGAACACCGGGGAATCCCCGTCCGGCCGGCCCAGGGCGTAGAGCCCGGGCTCGACCTTGTAGTCCATGCGCCCGATGCCCCAGCGCGCCTTCCACGCTCCGAGGATGTCCGGCCAGCGCAGTTCGGAATCAACGACCCGCGCCTGTGAAGACCCCTTTGCCGTCCCGGCGGCCGACGCCTGGGCCGAGGGGCCCACGGACGAGCAGCATGAGCAGGCTGGGGGCTCCTTGCTCATCCGCAGCACCTCCGGAGGAAGAACCTCTATCGTTTTCTTCGCGACTTGATTGTCCTCTCGGCCCATTGAACGACAAGCTCGGCCATGCCGACAGCCTGGCCGTACTCCTCTCTCGTGACGGGTTCAGCCGCGCTCGGATACCTGGTCGCAACGGCGTAATCCGTAAGGTCCATGGCATCTTGCACTTCCTGGGGAATATCTAGATCCGCCTGTCCCGCCAAGCCAAGGAGTTCCCTGATGTCGTGCGTCTTGGGGAACCCAACCCCGAGAAGAACCAAGACCGCCTTGATCGCCTTCTCCGCGGCTTGTTGGGCGTCAAAACACAGGTCCTCCCATACGGCCCCCGCAGGCTTGGATTGCTTCGCCCGCGCCAAGTTGCTTTTGGCGCGGCGCAGCCAGTCTCGAGGCGTCCCCGCAAATTTCGGATCAGGCCGCATACATCACCCTCCCCTCCCTTAGCGCCGGGCGATAAATCAGGCCGATGGTTTCCCCATAGCGCCTGATGTCCTCAGGAGTGGCGACCAGGATGTCTATCGGAATGTCCACGCCTATCAGATTTCGGCGGATGATTCGCGCGGTTTCCCTTCGATTCGAGCAGGACTTCACGACCAGAAAGTCCAGGTCGCTGTGCGGCCCGCCTTTCCCATGCGCTGCCGAGCCGAACAAGATGATCTTCTCCGGCTCGGCAGCCTTCACGATTCTCCGCACGGTCTCACGAATCAATGTCTTAAGCGACCTCTTTCGACGCTTCATCTCACTCTCCTTTCAGCCTCCTCCAGAAGGCGCACGCAGATGAAAATTCAGGAGTCCTGAAATTATACCTGATATCTAGCGGCCGGGACCGCGGCCGAGAGCCTCTTCGAGCACCGGGTCCGGGACGGGCGAGCCGGCCGGCTCGCCGTAGAGCTCCATCAGGGTGGCGGCGTAGGCCGACATCTCGGTCTCGTCGTCCACCTCCACGGTCACGTCCGGCATGATGCCGCCCTGGCCGGCGGCGCGGTCGATGGACGCTCCCTTGGGCGTGTACCAGCGGTTCATGGTGAGCTTGAGGGCGGACCCGTCGTCGAACTCGATGAAGGACTGGGCCGAGCCCTTGCCGTAGGTCCGCCGGCCGATGACGGTCCCGCGTCCGTTGTCCTGGAGTGCGCCGGCAAGAATCTCGCTGGCCGAGGCTGAGAAGCCGTTGACCAGGACCTTGACCGGCAGGTCGGAGAAGTCTCCGTCCTCGTCCACCGACACGCGGTCCTCCCGCCCGCGGCGGTCCCTCATGACGACGATGGTCTGCCCCTTCTTCAGGAAGGCGGCCGTGATGGCTCCCACGGCGTCCAAGGCTCCTCCGCCGTTGTAGCGCACGTCGAGGATGATGGAGGAGGCGCCGGCAGACCGGAGCCGACGGACGCGGCCCAGAACCTCCCCGGCCGTGCCCGCGGACGGGTCCAAGAAGCCGAAGGGGTTGCCGCCGGAGCGGAACGAGTCGAAGTAGACGTAGCCGAAGCCCCCGGGCAGCAACTTGGAGAAGGAATTGGGAAGCTGCAGGGACGCGCGGCCGCAGACGACGGTCAGGACGCTCTCGGCCCCGGTCTTCTTGTCGACCCGCATGAGCTTGACCGTCACCCGGGTCCCGGCCGGTCCCCGGAGCTTTTGGGCGACCTCGTCGGCCCTCAGCGACCCCGCATTCTCTCCGTCGATCTCCAGGATCCGGTCGCCGGCCTTGAATCCCGCCCGGGCGGCGGGCGAGCGGGGCAGCACGTAGACGATGCCGTCCCCCCTCCTGGTCAGGCCCACGCCGATGCCGGCGTACGAGCCCTGCCTTTCCTCCTGGTGCTTGACGTACTCCTCGGGGTCGAAGAAACGCGAATAGGGGTCGAGCGTCTGCGCCATGCCGCGCATGGCGCCGTAGAAGAGCTTCTTCCTCTGGACCGGCTCGACGTAGTCCGTCTGGATGATGCTCCAGACCCGGAGGAACTGGGCCAGCTCCTCCCTGGTGAGGAGTCCCGCAAGCTCGGGCGGCAGCCCTGCCTGGTCCTGGAGGGAGAGGCGAAAGACGGGTCTCCCCTTGACCGAAGGGACGGCCAGGGTGGGGAGCGCGGCCGGGGCGAACGCGCCGGCCGGCGCGCCGTCCTGGAGGCCGCGCAGGGCGGGGATCTCCCAGATGGTGCGGCTCGTCAAGCCGGGGCTTCCCTCCGCGCGAGCCTGCGGGGTTCCCGCCAGGAGCAGCGGGAGGCAGAGAATGAAAGAAGCCGCGCGGCGTGCGAGCATGTTCATGTCGGTCCCCTCCGGAATCAGTCTATCTTTCCCGAGCGCATTCTTCCTGAGACCAAGGGGCAAGAGAAGGGCGGCAAAAGGCCCAGCCGCAGCGGGGCCGAAGAGGTCAGCCGGGCCGGCGCTCGGCCTCGGCGGCAGCAATGGGACGTCAAGTCCTGCACCACCTTCTCGAAGCCCTTCTTGAAGGGGGGCGTGCGAGATGTTACGGCGAGCCCGGCGAGCCGGCCTGAAGCTCCATCTCGACGCGCTCGAGGTTCATCAGAGCCCGCTTGTACCCGGGGTTGACCTCGAGCGACTGCCGCAGGAGTTCCCGGCTGGCCTTGAGGTTGCCCCGGACGTACTCCTGGATGGCCCGGGTTCGGGGCTCTCCTCGTTCATGGGGTCCAGCCGCAGGGCATCCTCGAGCAGCCGCGCCGCCTCGGAGTAGTTCTTGTCCTGGTAGTAGCTGAGGTATCCCCACCTCAGGGAGACCAGTTCGCGGTAGGTGTATTCGCTGCCGTAGCTGAAAGAGAGGGGATTGTTGAGAGTCTTCGACGCCTCGACGGCCGCGGTCAGCCTCTGCTTGACCCAGCGGTAGTCCCGGCTGAGGCCCGCCCTCAGGGTGCGGGGCAGGTTGTCCTTCTGCCCGGACGATAGCCCTCCGGCATATACCATCCCGGGACCCAGGTTCAAGCACGAAAACCCCAAGCGCCAATTCGAGCGATGCTCCCAGAGCAGCCCCACGTCGGCTCCATAGGCCGACCCGCTGATCTCCTCCATGAGCTTCGAGCGCAGGTACTTGACTCCCAGCCCGGCGTAGAGCTTTCCGAAAGCGAACCTGGGCGGGCTCCAGGCCGCCACCAGCTCCATGAGCGAGTCCTGCTGGGCGGTTCTTGCGCCCGGCCGGCCCGACGGATCAAAGTCCCAGTTCGCCCAGTCCCCGTTCCCAGGGCAGGGCCCGCACCGATCCGATCTTCTTCACGCCGGGATCCCGCGAAAGACAGAAAGCCTCCGCCCTGCCGAAATCCCTGCGGAACCGTTCCAGGGTCCGTGTGCTCCGCTCATCGACGCGCTCCGCCGACTTGATCTCGACAAAGGCCGGCGACAGTCCGGGCCGTTCCACGACCAGGTCGATCTCCGCGTCGTCTTTCGTCCTCAGATAAGAGAAGCGGAAATCCTTGCGCAGGTAGCTGTTGCGCCGAAAAACCTCCAACACCACGAAATGCTCGAAGGCTTTCCCGTAGGCATATGAACCCGGCGTCAAGGGCTGATCCAGGGACCTCTCCAGAGCGCTCTTGACCCCCGTGTCAAAGAAGTAGAACTTCGGATTATTCCGTTGCCTCTTCCTCAGGGAAAGATGGAAGGGCTCCAGAAGGACGCCCACGAGCGTGTCCTCCAGGATGACATAGTGAGACTGCACGGTCTTGAGGTCCGCCCCGACATCTGCGGCGATGTTGGCGTAGTTCACGATCTCGCCGTTCATCTGCGCCGCGATTTCCAGAAACCGCCGGAAAGGATCGAGCCGCCGGATGATGTGCTCCCCCCATATCTCCTCCTTGAGGTACGTCAGGGCATAGGCCCGCAAAAATTCGCTTCTTTCCGGTCCCGTCCCCATCCGCGCCACCGCCGGCAGGCTCCCCCAGCGGAGTGCCGAGTCGAGCTCGAAGGAACTCCCAAGCTCCTGGGCGGTGAGCGGGAACATATGGTAGACGAAAGCTCTCCCTGCCAAAAGGTTGGCCGAGCCTCTTTTCAGTTTCCGCGCGCTCGAACCGGTCAAGGCGAACTTGATTTCTTTTTTTTCGATAAGGAAGTGGACCAAGTCCAAGAGTTTGGGCAGTTTTTGGACCTCATCGATGACGACCCACTCCAAGCTGCCCCGAGAACCCTCGACCTCTTGGGCCAAAGTATTTGGATTCCTGGCATAGCGGTCTTCGGTCTGCGGGTCTAGAAGGTCTATCCACAGAGGCTTCTTATCCTCGAAGAAACTTCTCAAGAACGTTGTCTTACCTGTGCCTCGCGGTCCGAACAGGAAGAAGCTGTGCTGCCGGGGTTTTAGCATCCTATGGAACATACTCCATAATTGTACGCCGTTTATGGAGTTAAATCAAGCCCACTGACCCTGACACTCCCTCAAAGAACGTCACGGTCGAGTTCTACGTGGGCAAGACCAGCGGCCCGGGCGTGTCCCCGGACGGCAGCGTCAGAGCCGATATTTCAAGGAAAAAGAGGAATCCTTTGAGAAGTTGCCGGCTGTCCCGCAAGCCGCGGAACGCGGCCTGCCGTGAGACGACCGACTGAGCATCGGATGATCCGACGCGGGCGGGAACGAACTCGCGTTCTCTCCACCGGGTCGAGGCACCCCGGACGTGGCGGTCCAGGTCCCGATGGCGCCCTGGGAGTCCTGTCCACCGTGGACGGCCCGGCTCTCGAAGGTCACCTTCCCCTCCTCCCAACGCATGGTGTGGACCGACCGGCCTCGGCCCGAAGGCAACTCGAAGCGCCGGATACGGGCGCTCGTCTCGGGTTGGACGACGTACTGGGCGTTCTTCCCGTCCGACGCGCCCCATAGCGAGAACTCGATGTCGATCTTCCGATTGTTATCCTCGGGATCGTCGCTCCAGGTGAAGAGGCCCAGCATGGAAAACGCCCTGAAGAATCCCTTTCAGCCCGCCATCACGACCAATGCCCCTATTGCCGTCGCGGGTTCCAGACCGTGGAGGCCCTGCGAAAGAAATATGGGGACAACCTCAGATTCGTGTTCAAGCATCTGCCTCTGCAGTTCCATCCGCAGGCCATGCGCGCAGCGCTGTACTTGGAAGCCGTCGCCGAGCAGTCGCCGGAGAAGGCTTGGACGTTCCACGACAAGCTCTTCGAGAACCAGGAGGCCGAGCGCTTCGGCTTCACGGGCACGCCCGGCTACCTCATCAACGGCGTGCCGGTAAGGGGAGCCTTGCCCCCGGAGCACTTCGACCAGATCATCCAGCGGATCGACCAGTCCCGCTAGTCTCCTACCCGCCGGGCCGGCGCTCGGCCTCGGCAGCCATGGCCTTGAGGGCCGCGAGGTCCACCTTGCCGGAGGCCGCGATGGGGAGCTCGGCCACCCGGTGGAACCTACGCGCCTCCGGGATCCACGGCCTGGGGAAGCCCTCTTCCGAAAGCCTGCTCCGCAGGCTTTCGATGTCGCAGTCGTTCTTGTAGAGCACCACCAGCCTCTCGCCTTCCTCCCCGTCCGGGACCGAGGACACGAGGAAGGCCGGGCCGGCCGCGCCTGAGAGGTCCTGGAGCCTGGTCTCGAGCGCCCGGTGAGGGACCATCTCGCCGTCGATCCTGGTGAAGCGGGCGAGGCGGTCCGTGATGGCCACGAACCCGTCGTCGTCGATGACCGCCACGTCCCCGGTCACGTACCAGCCGTGGCGCATGCACTCGGACGTGCTCGCCGGGTCGCCGACGTAGCCCTTCATGACGTTCGGGCCCTTGACCAGGAGGAGCCCCGGGACCCCTTCGGGCGTCGACTCCCATGTCTCGGGGCAGACCGTCTTGATGGTGACCCCTGGGAGCGGCCTGCCGATGGTCCCCACCTTTCCCCCCTTCTGCCGCCTCCTCGAGCCCACCACGTCCGGGATGTTCACGGCCGCCACCGGCGAGAGCTCGGTCGTCCCGTAGCCCTCGAGCGGCAGGACCCCGAACTTATCGAGCCAGGCGGCGGCCAGCTCCTCCCTGAGCTTGTCCGCGCCAGCCACGACCAGGCGCAGGGACCCAAACGCCCTGGCCTCCACGCGGCGCAGGTAGGCGGCCAGCATGACCGGCGTGGCCGCGAGGATGGTCGGCCGGAACCGCTCGGCAAGCGCAGCCACGGCCGAGACGTCCGCCGGGTCGTGGTGGTAGACGGCGCCCAGCCCCAGCAGCAGGGGCAGCCACAGCGTGGCCGTGAACCCCAAGGCGTGGTGCAGGGTCAGCACGCCCAGGACCCTGTCCGTGGCAAGGGTGGCGTAGACCTGGGAGATGGCCTCCACGTTGGAGAGGATGTTGGCGTGGCTGAGCATCGCGCCCTTGGGGACGCCGGTCGAGCCGCTGGTGAAGAGGATCGCCGCGACGTCCTCAAGGTCGCGGGAAGCCCGCGGCGCCCAGACTTGCGCGAGCCTTTCAGGGCTCATGACGAGCAGACGCAGCCAGGAGCCCAGGCTCGCCCATCGGCCAGGCAGGGGGAGGTCTTCGATGAAGACCGGCCGGTCCGGCCGCCAGCCGAGCCTGTCCGTGACCTTGCGGGACGTGAGCACGGTCGTCACGCCGGCCTTGGCGCAGCGCTCGGCCGCGGCCTGCTTCGAGAGGGCCAAGCCGAGCATCACCGGCGCCCTTCCCGCCAGGGTGAGCGCCAGCACGGCCAGGCCGCCTCCCACGGAGGCAGGGAGCATCACGCCCGCGTTCCGGCCGGCATCGATCTCATGGTCCAGGGCCTTGGCCAGCCCCGCGGCAGCCGCGAGCGCGGACCCGAAGCTTAAACTGCGGCCGCTCGAGTCCGCGAGCGCCAGCCGCCAGGGGTGCTTCTTGGCCATGCGGATGTACTCTAGCGCGAGGGTCTCCCTTTCGGCGAGCCTGAGCCTGAAGGACTCGGACCCGAGCTCTTGGATGGCCTGCCGGACCTGGTGCGCCGTGGCGGACGAGGGCAGCGAGGGGCCGAACGCTACGGTGACGGGATAGGGCAGGCGCCTGGGCCATTTGAAGAGGACGCCGCCCCCCTCGAAGCTGAAGAGGCTCCCCCAGAGCCGGTCGAGGTGGACGGGCACGACCGGGACGTCCAAGCCCTGCACCACCCTCTCGAACCCCTTCTTGAAGCTGTTCATCTGCCCGTGCCGCGATACCGTGCCTTCCGCGAAGATGCATAGGACCTTGCCCTCCTCGAGCACCTTGCGGCAGGCCTCCAGGGACCGGATCACGGCCTTCGGGCTGTCCCGTCCCGAGACCGGGATGGCGCCCATGGCCTTGAAGAACCAGTGCGCCACGGGGATGTCGTAGTAGGTGCGCGACATCAGGAAGTGCACGATGCGGGGGCTCGCCACCGCGACCAGGAGGGGGTCCGCGTAGGAGACGTGGTTGGCCACCAGGAGGGCCGCCCCCTTGCGAGGGCAATGGTTGCGGCCCTTGATGCGCATCCTGTAGAGGAGCAGGATGAGGACCTTCCCCAGGAGCCTGGCTAGGAGGAACTTGAGGGGAGGCCGAGCCTTCATCTCTCCGGTCCGCTCTCGTCCCGGTACGGCCGCTTCTTGCGCGGCTTCATCCGGGACACGATCCAATCGTAGAGAGCCGACGGCAGGTTCGGGGCGACATGGACGACGAACCAGGAGAGCTGCCACGGGAAGTGCACGAGGCGCTCGCCCCGCTCGATGCCCCGCAGGATGCGGCGGACCCCGTCCTCGGTCTCGAGCAGGAAAGGCATGTCCTTCGGGTCGTTGCGGTCCGTGATCTCGCTCTTCACGAACCCCGGGGCGACCGTCACGACCTTGACGCCGGTCCCGGCCAGGTCCACGCGCACGGACTCGAGCATCGTGACGAGGGCCGCCTTGCTGGCGGAGTAGGAGCCCGTGTTCGGGAGACCTCGGTAGGCCGCGAGGCTCGCGATGCCCGCGATGGTGCCCCGGCCCGCCTTCACCATGTCTGGGATCACGGCCTCCAGCCAGTAGGCGACGCCCATCACGTTGGTCTCGAAGGTCCAGCGGTAGTTCTCGGCGCTGAACTGCCGGGCGTTCACCGCGTCGCCCACGCCGGCGTTGAGGATGGCCCAGTCAAGGCCGCCCCATTCGCTCTTGATGCAGGCGTAGTGCCGCCGCACGGTCTCCGGCTCGGTCACGCTCCCGACCAGCTTGAGGCACTCCCCGCCGGCGGCCTGGACCGCCTCCGCGGTCGCCGCGAGCTTCTCCCGGCGCCGGGCCGTGACCGCCACGCGGGCCCCTTGGCGCGCCAGTTCCACCGCCATGGCCCGGCCCAGCCCCGAGCTGGCGCCGGTGATCAGGACACGCCGGGTGGAACTCCGTTCCACCCGGCGTCCGTTTTCTGCGTTCATCTTCCTAGGTCGTCGTCCTCTGCTGTTTGATGAATCCCACGATCCCCTGGACCAGGCCCGGCAGCAGGTCGTAGAACTTCGCCTTCCTGAATTTGCGCACGAAGTCCTCCCTGGTGAAGTCGAAGCCCACGTCGAACCCGGCCTTCTGGCTCAGGTAGTACTTGTGCTGCTGGATCCAGATGTAGAGGTCCGTGTAGGTCCGGTCCGGGAAGCCCTCGAGCACGCCCTGCTCCAGGATGATGCGGGCGGCGGGCAGGAACCTCGACTCGTACCAAAGGAGGCCGGCGAACACCAGGTTCTTCTTGGCCAGCTCGCCGTGGCCGTAGCCCCGCCGGAAGTGGGCGATCTCCTCGAAGAGCTTGCCGTAGCTGGTCAGCTCCGTGACCTTGAGGGGATGGACCAGGATGGCGTTGCCGAGGCGCGTCTCGCGCTCGAACACGCGCTCCTCGAGCTTGATCAGGAACCGGCGCGCCGCCTCGGTGTCGCAGGCGTACTTCTTCTCAGGCGAGAGGTTCAGCCCGAACTCGACCTCGAGGACCTCGGCGTCGATGTCCACGGCCTTGAGCTCGGCCTTGGCCACGGTCACGCGGTTGTGGCCGTCCACTACGAAGAAGTTGTCCATGAGCTGGTAGACCTTGATGGGCGGCAGTATCTTCCCCGAAAGCATGGCGGCCTTGACGCTCTCGTACTTCTCGCGGACCAGGCCTGCCTGGGGCAGGAAGTTCTCGGTGAACTCCTGGTACCGGCCGAGGCTGCCTACGATCTTGTCCACCGGGATGGGCCTCACCCCGCGGCTGACGCGGACCACGCTGTCGAGGTTCTTCTCGATGGAGGCGAAGTCCAGGAGCGTGTCTTTCTCTTCGCTCATGCCCATCCGTCCATATGGTACCAAAAAGCCGTCCTTCCCCACCCCACGGCCTTGGCCCTCTTGAGGCCCCAATATTGTAGTATTGCGGCATGAACTGGTGGATGTGGCTGATCCTAGGGCTGGGCCTGCTGGCGGGCGAGCTCGTCACGCCGGGCGGGTTCTTCGTCATCTTCTTCGCGATGTCGGCGCTCGTGGTGGCGCTCCTCGTGGGGCTGGGCGCGGGCGGGCCGGTGTGGGCGCAGGGGCTCGTCTTCGTCGCCCTCTCGGTCGTCTCGCTGCTCTTGTTCCGCAAGAGGCTCCTGGCGAGGTTCAGGCCGAGCGACGACCTCGGCAAGAGCCTCGCGGACGTGGTCGGCGGGGTGGCCACGGCCCAGGACGACATCGCCCCGGGCGCGGTCGGCAAGGCCGAGTACCGCGGCACCCCGTGGGCCGTCCGGAACTGCGGCGACAAGCCCATCGCCAAGGACCAGCGATGCAGGGTCCAGAAGGTCGAAGGGCTCATGCTGTTCATCATGCCGGAGTAGCGCTCATCCCGCACTAGAGAGGTTGCCATGGAATACCTTGTGATCTTCTTCGTGGTCTTCGTCGTGTTCGTGCTCTACAAGACCGCGATCGTCGTTCCCCAGCAGTACGCCTACGTGGTCGAGCGGCTCGGCAAGTACTCCGGGATCCTCGAGGCCGGCTTCCACGTCCTGATCCCCTTCTTCGACGTGGTGCGCAACCGGGTCTGCCTCAAGGAGGCGGCCTACGACATCCCGGAGCAGATCTGCATCACCCGCGACAACGTGCAGGTGGGCGTGGACGGCGTCCTCTACCTCAAGGTCATGAACCCGGAGCGGGCGACCTACGGCGTGATGGACTTCCTCTTCGCCATCTCCCAGCTCGCGCAGACCACCCTGCGCAGCGAGATCGGCAAGATCGACCTGGACAAGACCTTCGAGGCCCGCGGCCACATCAACACCCAGGTCGTCACCGAACTCGACAAGGCCACCGACTCCTGGGGCATCAAGGTCCTGCGCTACGAGATCAAGAACATCAACCCTCCTCGCGAGATCATCGTGGCCATGGAGAAGCAGATGAAGGCCGAGCGGGAAAAGCGGGCGGTCATCCTGACCTCGGAGGGCGAGCGCGACGCCAACATCAACACCGCCGAGGGCTCCAAGCAGCAGGTCATCAAGGCCTCGGAGGCGACGAAGCAGCGGCAGATCAACGAGGCCGACGGCCAGGCCGCCGCCATTCTCGCCATCGCTACCGCCACCGCCGAGGGCATCCGCAAGGTCGCGGAGACCATCCAGAAGCCGGGCGGCTACGAGGCGGTGCAGCTCAAGGTCGCGGAGAAGTACATCGGGGAGTTCGGGCAGCTGGCGAAGACCACGAACACCATGATCCTGCCGGCGAGCGCCTCGGACGTGGCCTCGATGATCGCGACCGCTATGTCGGTCGTGAAGCGCACTTCGGGGAACTGACCGGCGTCCTCCCATGCGCTTGGCGGGGCTCAAGGTCCGGGCCGCCATGCGCCGCATGCGCTGGCTCCTGGGCCTGCTGGCTCTGTGGCTCGCGTCGGCGACGCTGGCGTTTGGCGCGCTCAAGGGGATGCCCTGGCACGACGCCAACCCGCGCGTGCGCATCGCGGCGCGCTACGCCCTGGACAGCCTGGCGGGAGTGCTCGAGAAGCTCGGCGCGGACTACGTGTACTCGCAGTCGCTCTCGGCCTTCAACGAGATCACCAGGGTCCTCAAGGTTTAGGCGCGGGCTGCGGCTGGACCTGGGGCGGCGCCTGCGGCGCCATCCCGGTCTTCTTCTGGAGCTTCTCGACGATCTTGTCGAAGAAGACCGGCGGGTAGGCGCCCCGCAAGGGCACGCCGTTGAAGAGGAACCCCGGGGTCCCGCTGAACCCGAAGGAATCAGCCTCCGCGATGTCGGCCTGGACCTTGTCCTTGACGGCCTGGCTCTCGACGTCCTTCTTGAGCTTCTTGAGGTTGAGGCCGAGCGCCTTGGCGGTCTCCTCGTAGAAGGCGGCCCCGAGCTTGCCCTGGTTCATGAAGAGCTTGTCGTGGAACTCCCAGGCCTTCTCGGGCGACTGGAGCGAGACCGCCTCCAAGTAGCGGGCGGCCGGCATGGCCTCGGGATGCATGTCCAGGGGCTTGTTCTTGAAGACGAAGCGCAGGTCGTCGCCGAACTTCTTCCTCAGCTCCTCGACGATGAGGAAGCCCCGGGCGCAGTACGGGCACTGGAAATCAGAGTACTCCACCAAGGTGTGCTTGGCGTTCTTGTTGCCCCGGACGCGGGTCTTGCCGTCCACGGCGGGCTGGTAGGGGTTGGCGACGCGTTCGTCGATCTCCTTCTCGACGGCCAACTCGGCCTCCTTGCGCTGGCGGTCCTGCCCCTCCGCAGCGGCCTGATTGAGGATGTCGATGAGTTCCTTGCGCTGGGAACGCAGGACGTCCATGACGAGCCCGGGGTCGGCCTCGAGCGCCTTCTTGAGCTCCTCGCGGAAGGAGGAAGCCGCGGGCTTGGCATCGGAGGACTTTCCAGCCTCCCGGGACGCGGCGACGGCGGCAAAGGGGACGGCGGCCATGCATTCGACGGCCAAGACCGAGGCGAGGACGAAAAGGACGGATGTCATTCTCATGGTTTGATTATACAATAGGGCTCGACGCCGATGCCGGCCTTGACCTTCGAGAGGTCGTAGACGCCGCCCCGGCCGATGCGCACCCCGCGCATGGGTTCGTCTTCGAACCACAGAGGGGTGTCGAGGTCCACGAAGCTGAAACCCCCCAGGCCCGCGGCGAAGTGCGCCGCGCAGGTCATGGCCAGCGAGGACTCGACCATCCCCCCGATCATGAGCCCCAGGCCCGCGGCCCGGCAGATGAGCGCGACCTCCCAGGCCTCGAGGAGCCCGTACTTCATCAGCTTGATGTTGACCACGTCGACCGCGCGTTCGCGGGCCATCCTCCACGCGTCGCGGCGCCCCTGGACGGACTCGTCCGCCGCCACTGGCACGCCCCCGCGCCTGCCGACCTCGGCGAGGCCTTTCCAGTCGTCCTGGGACGCAGGCTGCTCGAAGAGGACGGGGACGACGCCGCGGCGCTTCAAGCGCGCCAGAAGCTTGAGCGACTCGGAGGGGCCGTAGCCGCAGTTTGCGTCGAGCATGATCCGGGCCCCGCGCACGGCCCGGACCACGGCCAGCACCCTCTCGAGGTCCTCGGCGAATCCCTTGCCCACCTTGACCTTGATCGTCCGCACGCCCAGGGCGGCGATGCGCCGCGCCGACGCCGCGGCCTGGGCCGGCGGCTCGATCGCCACGGTGACGTCGGAGCGCACGCGGCGCTCGGCTCCTCCGAACAAAAGCCTCAGCGCAATCCCCGCCCGCTTGGTCCAGGCGTCGAGCGCCGCCATGGAGAGCGCGGCGCGCGCCGCGCCGGAGCCGGGCAGGAGCCGCTCGACCTCGTCGAGCAGCGGCCGGAACCCCGTCGCGTCGGCGCCTCCCAAGGCCCTACCGGCCGCGGCGGCCTCCTTCAAGACCGTTCCCTGCGTCTCGCCTTTGTAGGAGACCGGGGCGCCCTCGCCCCAACCGACCGTGCCGTCCTTGAGCCTCAGCCGGACCAGGACGTTCTCGACGACCGTCTGAGCGCCCGTCGCGATCTCGAAAGGGGCGTTCATCGGGGCGTCCAGCGGGAGGACCGAGACCGCTCCCACGCAGGCCCGGGAGCGGCCGCGCGTCACAGCCCCACCGACAGGCACCGATCCGAGACGGAGATCTCGTAGATCCGGGCGCCGGCCTTGGCCGGGATGATGATGAGCTCGTGCGGGTCGTCGGTGGGGTTGCGGACTAGGTCGTAGACCCCTGGATCGTCCACCGAGACGAAGCTCTCGCTCTCTTCGTCGAAGCGGATGTCGTTGCCGGCGGCCTCGGGCTTGATCCAATGCTCGTCCTGGAGGACATAGAACCGCTGGGCGCGGCGGCCCGGACTTATGAGCGCGGCGGCCCGCGCCCCATGATAGACGAAGCTCACCTGGAAGGAGCGTCCCTTGTTGTCCTTGGACAACGCCATGGCGTCCGACTCCACGGCCCATTCCCCCTGGTAGACCGCCTCTCCCTCGCGGGTGTTGACGAAGACCGTGTTCCGGTACCTCATCAGGTCTTCGATCTGCTTGACCTTGCCGCGGGCCGAACCAGCGAAGATGGTCTCGGACGCCGTCCCGCAGTCGATCGCCGGAGGGTCCTCCAATGGCGCAAAGGACCGGGACGGCTTGTAGCCGGCGCGCTCCGCGGCGGCGATGATCTCGCCCTCGAACTCGGCGTAGCTCCCCTCCCCGAGACGATCATACACGATGCGTCCCCGGTGGTCCACGAGGAAGAGCGCCGGCCAGCCCTCGACCGCGTAGGACTTCCAGATCGAACGGTCGTTGTCGAGCACCAGCGGGAACTGGATCGCCAGGCGCTTGGCCGACTTCTGCAGGACGAGCGGGTCCTTCTGGAACTCGTAATCCGGGCTCTGGACGCCGATCACCATGAGCCCTTCGAGGGCGTAGCGTTCCCACCATTCCCTGAGCACGGACAGGGTCCGCAAGGAGTTGACGCTGCCCGGGTTGATGAACGCCACCAGCACGGCCTTCTTGCCGCGCAGGAGCCGCATGCTCAGGGGCTTGGCGTTGACCCAGACCCGGCCCGGAGGGAACTCGGGGGCGGGAGGCGTGATGGGGCGCACCGCGCCGGCGGGGACCGCGGCCAGGGCCAGCCCCAAGGCCAGGCAGAACGCCGGGCGCGGTCGAGGCCGGAGGCCCTGGCCTTCCAGGATACTGGAGGGCCAGGTCCCGGACGCCCTCTGGAAGGGCGTTGGCTGTCCGGGAAGCGTCACTTCCGCGGGCCCCGGAGCATGACGTCGGCCAGCAAGCTGAGCTTCTCGGCGCGCTGGGCGGCGCCGGTCTTGTGGTAGACCGCGATGAGGTTGCGCATCATGCGGACGATGACCTCCCTCGACGACACCCTGGAGAGGAACTGCGGCCGGAAGTCGTAGCCGCTGCGGATGAGCATCCGCCGCACGTCCTGGGCGTTCATGAGCTTCCCCCGGTGGAAAGTGTCCACGAAGAAGGTGGATCCCTTGGGCTCCGTGAACCCCACCAGGAAATGACCCGGGGTACCCACGCCGTGCACGGGGAGCCCCAGGCGCGCCCCGATCAGGAGGTAGAGCACGGACAGGGTCACCGGGATCCCGCGTTTGCTCTCGATGACGCGGTTCAGGAAGCTGTTGTCCGGGTCGTAGTAGTCCTCCTCGTTCCCGGCGAAGCCCAGGTCCTGGAAGAGCCGGGTGTTGAGCTGCTGCATCGTGGCGTAGGCATCCGGGTCCGAGGACAGGCCCTTGCGGACGTCGGCCGCGACCCGGTCCAGCCATTCCCTGTACACCAGCGGGTTGATCTGGGGATACCCGAACCGGCACACGAGGAATGCCCCCTCTTCCAGGTCCGGGTCCGGCGAGGCCGAGAGCCGCTCGAATGAGCCTTTGAGCCTCTGGAAGCGCAGGTCGAGCTTGATGGACTCGATCAACCCCGCGACGCCGGCGGCGCAGCTCGTGCGGTATTCGTCGAGATAGGGGAGCATGGGCTCGCCGATCCGCATGATCTCCGTGCGCACGAGTCTCACGCTGACCTCGTCCTCGTCGTCCAGCAAGCTGACCAGGCTGCGCATCTCGCTGTCGGTGGGGGTATCCATGGCCACACCCAAGTGTAGCCCTTCATGCCCTGATTTTCAAGACGGAAGCAAGGTCACTTCTGTATAATACGGCTTAAGCCCCCACGGCTACGCGCCTCCCCGTGGGGGAGGCTTGTGAGAACATGAACGGAATCCGCCCCAAGGAGATCCTCGACCTTCTCCACGTCCTCGACCAGGACCTCGGGGGCGGCCCGGCCGCGGCCGCCGCGCCGAGCCGGCTGATCCTCGCGACCGCCATCTCGCTGAACGGTTCCGTCTACACCCGGGCCGGGGCCATGGGGCTCTTCGTCCCTGAGGCCGCGGTCCCCGGCACCATCTGCGCGAAGAGCCTCCAGGGCGGGCTCTACGAGAGCATCGAGGAGACGGCCTTGGAGGGCCGGCCGAGGACGGCGCGCCTCAAGATCGAGGAGGACGACCCGATCCTGGGCTTCGGGTTCCTGTGCTCCGGGACGCTCGAGGTGTTCTTCGAGCCCGTCGATGAGGCGCTGCGTTCCCACCTGCGCAAGGTCCGCGACGCCGTGCTCAACGCCGAGGGCATCGTCTGCGGCCTCGAGATCGAAGGAGCCGAGGTCGGCAAGAGGACGATCTACCGTCCGGACCATCCCGCGGCCAAAGACTGCTACAAAGAGGAGACGCCGGAGCTCGTCGAGGAGACCGCCCAGGGGGGGCTTCGCCGGATATTCCTCTGCCCGGTCCGCCCCGTGGGCAAGGTGCTGATCTTCGGCTCGGGCCCCGACGCGGCGCACCTGGCGGCGCGGCTCCTCGAGCTGGGGTTCACCGTCAGCGTCGCGGACCCCCGGCCGAGACGGCTGCGCAACGTCAACTGGGACCGGACCCGCGCCATGCTCATCGAGGGCGGCTGGGAGGACGCCTCCGCCGCGGTCCGGCCGGACGAGGAGACCTCGGTGGTCGTCATGACCCACAGCCTCGCCGAGGACCGCGCGGCTCTCAAGGGGGCCCTCTTAAGCGCCGCCGGCTACATCGGCATCGCGGGCACCGCCAAGAGGGCCCGCGAGCTCCTCTCCGACCTCGAGCTCTCGGACGTCCGCCCGAGGCCCGGCACCGTCTTCGCCCCGGCGGGCCTCGACATCGGGGCCGAGACCCCCGAGGAGACGGCGCTCAGCATAGCTGCCGAGATCATGGCGGCCCGCTCGGGACGCAAGGGCGGCAGGCTCTCGTCGAAACCGCGCGCCCACGCCGAACACGCGGCGCATCAGGTCCCCGGCCTCGTCCTCGCGGCCGGCAGGGGACGCCGCTTCGGAGCCGGCCACAAGCTCTCCGCTCCGGTCCTGGGGCGGCCGGTCCTGAGACACGCCATCGAGAACGCCTTGGCGTCACGGCTCGACCCCGTCATCGTGGTCCTGGGCTGCGAGGCGGACGCGGCCTTGAAGGTCATCGCCGGCATCGAGGACCCCCGCCTGCGCGTGGTCTTCAACCCCGGTTGGGCCTCCGGCAAGGCGTCGTCCATCGAGGCGGGCCTTCGCGAGGTTCCCCCGGGAGCCGCTGGCGTGGTCGCCCTGCTCGGGGACATGCCCATGGTCAAGCCCTGGCTCATCAACCGGGTCGTCTCGGAGTTCGAGCTCTCCGGCAAGCTCGTCTTCCCGGTCTTCCCGGGGCCGGAAGGCCCGCGGCGCGGCTACCCTACGGCCTTCCCCCGGGAGCTCTTCGGCGAGATCAAGACCCTGACCGCAGACGACACGGCCGGCCAGGCCGTCCGCCGGCACTGGTCCGAGGCCATGCGGGTCCCGCTGGAGGACGCCTCCACCCAGCTCGACATCGACAAGCCCGAAGACCTGGAACTGCTGCCCAAATGACGGTGTCTTGATAACTTGATGCCTGACACCGTACAATAGAGCCTATGCTGACCGAACACGAGAAGTCCATGTTGATGGTGAATCTGGTCAACCGCTACATGACCCCCTTCGCGGCCCTCCTCGTCTTGAGCGCCGCGTTCTTGAGCTCGACCCCGGGCAAGGTCTCGGCCGCGGCGGTCCTGATCCTGGCCGTAGCCTGGGCCATGAACTTCGCGACGCCGCGGTTCATCGCCCGCTTCCCGGAGAGGACCGAGGTCATCCGCAACGCCCGCGTCGTGGTCAACTATGTCTTCGACCTGGCGCTCATCTGGATCTTCCTGCCGTACTGGCCCTCGATCTGGCTGCTGTTCCTCCTGACCATCATCGCGGTCGGCGCCTACGAGGACAAGAAGACCGTGGTCCAGCACGCGGTCCTCCTGACCGCGATGCTCTGCATCGTGTCCTTCGGCCGGGGCGCGTGCACCCTGGCCCAATGGGGCGACGTGGGCGTCAGGGCCGCGGCCCTGTGGTTCACGGGGCTGTTCACCAACCGCCTCGTCGCCTCCCTGCAGTGAGCGCATGATCCGCGGCGGCAAGTCCGGCATCCTGGAAGCGCGGCCCGTCGACGCCGAGGAGATCGCGTGGCTCCAGCAGGGCCTGCGCAACGTGGGCTTCTTCTCCAAGCTCGGCCGCGCCCAGCTCGAAGAGGTCCTCCCCTACATGCTCTTGGTCCGCTACGACAAGGGATCGATCATCTGCGAGGAGGGCGAACCCGGGGACGCCATGTACCTCATCTACAAGGGCACGGTCGTGGTCACGAAGAAGGACTGGGGTGAGCCTGTCGCCATCCTGGAGGAAGGCCACTTCGTAGGCGAGATGGCCCTCCTCTTCGGCGACCCCCGCTCCGCCACGGTCACTACCGTGTGCCAGACCGAGGCGTTCTGCCTGGCCGCCGAGGACTTCAAGCGCATCGTGGACAAGAGCCCGGACATGACGCGCACCCTGCGCCGCCTCGCCGAAGCCCGCCGCCAGCAGCTGGCCCATTCCTAGCGCTGCCGGTGAAGCCCTCCTTCTGCCTCGCGGCGGCTCTCGCGTGCCTTCCCCTCCCGGCAGCCGGCGTCTCTGGCTCCCCCATAATGGCCGGGCCGGGCCTGGTCGTGGACGACCGCGGGAGCCCCTCCGAGACCCGGGCCCTCAGGCGCATCGCGGCCTCCCTGGCCCGCTCCAGGACCGCGGCAGGGCTCCTACAGGAGCTGGCCATCATCGGCAACGCCAAGATCGCCTTCTCCTCCAGCGCGGCCTCCAGGAAGGACGAGTCGGCCCCCTTCGACCCGGACCGGATCACGATCCAGGGGACGCTGGCCTGGGCCAATTTCACCGAGCCGCAGCTGAGGGTGTTCCTGGACGAAAAGCTCCTCCCCTACAGCCCGGACCGCGTGGCGCCCATCCTCGCCCACGAACTCCTGGGCCACAGCCTCCCGCTCCTTAAGGCCGACAAGGCGGGCCTTGGCCGCTCGGTCTTCGCGCGGTTCGACGGTGCCGAGCTCTACGCCAGCATGGTGGACTCGGCCGTAGGCCTCGAGCTGAGGCTCGAGTCCTACGAGGACGAGGCATCGCGCCTGATGCGGAGCACGGCCGCCTACGTTGCCGAAATCAGGTTCTGGGGAGCCGGCTACGCTCTAGCCTTGAGCCGGGAGGAGGCCGCTGACCCGGCTACGGCGTACCGCAAGCGCCTGACCATGGCCCGAGCGTCCTTGCGGGACCTCGCGGGAGAACGCCTGCGATGGAAGGCGCGCGAAGCCCTGCTGAAGCATCTCCTCGACGAGGACGGCATGAACCGAGCGGTCCTGAGGACGGCCAGGGTTGAGGTCCGCTACCGTCTCGACACCTACCTCCCAGACCGCCGGGAGAGGCTCCCCCAGGTGATCAAGGCGCTCGAAGAGGAGCTCGCCTACGGCCGGACCCCGACCGGGAAGTCCGATTGGAAGCTCCTGGCCGAAGCGGCCGGCCACCCGTTCCTCAAGGAGCTCGACGAGAAGATCCTCTTCCTCCAGTCCCGGCTGCGCGATCTCCGGCCGGACGCCGCGCCTCCCCGAAAGGAGTGGGCGGATTGGTCCGCGGTGCAGGGCATCGCCGAAGAGGACCTGCGCCGGCACGACGGCCTCGACCCGAAGGCCGTCCAGTCCGCTTTCTAGGAGTCCGTCCGAGTAATAGCAGGCCTGCCGCGGACCCACCTATGCCTGGGCCCAACGCCTGGACCCGATTAGGCCCTTTTTCTCTCACGGCCGCGGGCGCTGTCGGCGCCATCCCTGCCTCGTTCATCGATTCCCTTTCCACCCATCTCGACCAGACGGCCCTGCTTCTCAAGATCAGCCTGCCGGGCGTCCAGACGCCTTCCGTGGAGACGCACGGCGTCGCGAAGGACCCAACCCTTCCGTTACCCGTCGCGCCCGACCTTGGGGCCGGCGCTGCCGAGTACCTCGCCCACTCGGCCCTGACCGGCGCGCTCGGCTCGCCCACCCCTTCGGCCGACGCCCAGGCCGCGGCCGTCCTGGCCAAAGCCCTCACGGATCCGGAGGCGCGGGAGGCGGTCGTCTCGCTCCTGCGCTCCGAGCACGGGGGCCGCGGCAGCGAGCTGGCCGCCAAGCTCGAGGAAGCCTCGCGGACCGCCGCCTCCAACCCCTACCTCCGCCAGCTCGCCTCCGACCTCTCCGCCGCGGGCCCCAACGCCGGGACGCTCTCGGCCCTCTTCGACGGGACGACGGCCAAGGCCGCGGCACTGGCCGTGGCCGAGGTCGTGTTCTGGGGCGGCGACGCTGATTCCTCGCCCTTCCGCCAGGCCGACATCCCCGCGGTCACTGTCTTAGGCGCCTCGCCCGAGGTCGTCTGGGACATCGTCCACTCCGAGAACGACAACATCTCGGCCTTCTCCCTGCCCCACTACAAGAACACCTACCAGCTCGTGCTGGCGACGCTCAAGGACCTCGACGTCACGCCCATCGGCAGGGTCGGACGCGCGGCGATGGGGCTAACTCAGGCCTTAGGGCTCGTTAAGAAATAAGTGACACACTTCGGAGGCCCGATGTCGAGTCGATTTCTAGGCGCGACGAGGGAGCATGGCGAGCCATGTGAGCGAGGAGCAACGACGAAATCGGCCGACAGCGGGCCTCCCCGAAGGGCCGGGGCGAAGTGTGTCACTTATTTCTTAACGAGCCCTTACGGGTGGGAGTCTTGCGTTTCGCGATCGGCATGAAGGGGACGTGGTCCACCTTCTCGCCGGTCAGGTCCTCGTAGTAGGAGAAAACCTTCGGGACGAAGGCCTTGGTCTCAGGGTAGTTGGGGATGCGCTGGCCCACGGCGCCGTCGCCCGCGTTGTAGGCGGCCACGGCCAGGACCCGGTTGCCGTTATAGAGCTCGAGCAGCCACTTGAGGTGCCGGACGCCCCCGTCGATGCACTGCACCGGGTCGCGAGGGTTCACCCGGAGGATCTTCGCGGTCTCCGGCATGAGCTGCATGAGGCCGATGGCGCCCGCTTCCGATTCGCGCATGGGGTCGCCCCAGGGGTTCTCCGCGCGCATGACCGCCTCCACCAGCCAGGGGTCGACCCCGTGCTTCTTGGCCTTCAAGTGGATCGTCTTGCGGTACTTCGAGACCGGGTCCCGGGGCCGGATGACGCCGCTCGGCGGGATGATCTCCTCGACCTTCTCGCGGATATTCTCCGCCGCCTCTTCCCGCACCCGGCGGGCGTTGGGGGCCTTGGGCGGGATCACGGGCTTGACCTCGGGCTTGGGCGTCTTGCCCCGCAAGGCGCGCTCGTAGGCGGCGAGGAAATACTGGACCTCCGGATCGTTGGGGATGCCGCCGCTCCGGATGACCGCCCTGGAGCCGACCTGATAGGCTGCCAAGGCCCGATGGACGTCCCCCCGGAACTGCTGGAGGAGCTCAGCCAGGAGGCGCGCCCCCACCCGGATGTTCGCGCGGGCGTCGTTCAAGTCCGCGTCCTTCATGCCCACGCCCGCGGCCGTGGCCTTGGTGATGAGCATGACGCCGTGGGCCCCTCCGCTCTTGCGGGTGGGCTTGGAGTCGAACCCGCCCTTGGCCTCGACCACGGCCCGCAGGACCGCCGGGTCCATGCCAGCGGCCTTGGCCTCTTCCTGGATGACGACGTCGTAAGGATGGCCGCTTCCCAGGGGAGGAGGCTCCGGCGGCTTGTCCTTATTCTCGGTCGTGAACACGATGCCGGGCGCCTCGGTCGTCAGGCCCGGTTTCTTGAAGGGGACCGCCTCGATCGGCGTGCGATTGAGGTTGGCCGCCACAAGGCTTCCGTCGTAGAAGGCGTCGAACCTGCCGATGACCAGGCCCCCGCTCATGCCGCGCTCCATCGCCTTCTGAACGCCGGCCAGCTGCAGCCGGGGGACATCCTTCTTCGCCTCGCCCGAGGTCCCCGGCGGAACCCCCTCCTGGGACTCGGCGAAATCGATCTTGTCCTCCCAGAGCCGCTTGAGCGTGACGACGAGCTGGGCGAAGTCCTCCTTGGGGAGGGTCGGCGACCATTGGCCGGCGGAATACTCCTGGACGAAGGAATCCTTCCCCTGAGGAACACGGGCTTTCTTGCGCTGCGCGCCCAAGAGCTTGTTGATCAGCGCTTCGCTGGCATTGAGCTTGGCCTGGACCTGGGACTGCTTGGAGGCCTCCTCGGTGAGGCGGATGGAAACCTTGACGGCCGCGTCCGCGGACCCGGCCGAAGTCCAGAAGAAAAGGCAGACGAGCGGAAGAGGGGTCATGGCGCTACCCGCCTCCCGTAGTATAGATGGAGAACGCGTTTCGCGCCAGACCTAATTTCGCCATTGAAGTTGTATGATGGCGGCATGCCGGTCGATTCGCCGAAGCTCGCCGAGGTCATCAGGCGGGTCGTTGAGGTCGCGCATCCCGACCGGATCATCCTCTTCGGCTCATGGGCCCGCGGGGAAGCCGACCCCGACAGCGGCCTGGACCTCCTGGTCGTCAAGTCCGGAGTGTCTCATCGCAGGCGGCTGAGATACACAAGAGCTTCTTCGGCCTCGCCGTCCCCGTCGACCTCATCGTGGTCACGCCCGAGGACCTCGCAGCCTTCAAAGAAACCGCAACCGGCTCCGTGGGCCTGTCCCTGCAGATCGGCAGGGTCCGCGCCTGGGTGAGCAAGGCTTTCGGCTTTGAGGGCAGGAAGTTCGCGGTGCAGACCTCCGCGGCCGTGATGTCCGTTCGGGGCACCAAGTTCGAGGTCGCCGTCAACGAGAAGAACGAGGTCCGCCTCGACGTGCGCGAAGGCGTGGTGGGGGTCAAGACCGTGCTCGGCGAAGAAGTCGAGGTCGGCCCGGGCCGCGCCCTGCGCAGCCTGCTCATCATCCCGGACAAACCCCTGGACCTTCCGCCGGGCGCGCGCGAAGAGATCTAAGGAGAAGGATAAAGAGAAGGACAAAGCCAAGGACAAGCCCTCGGAGAGCAAGGGCGCTGATCTCGAGGAGTTCAAGAAGGACGTCCGCCGGGAGGTGGCCCTGGGCCTGACCAAGGACCTCGTCCAGGCCGCGGCCGCGGTCGAGGCCCGCGGCGCCGAGTACGAGGAAGGAAAGACCATGGTGGACGTGAACGGCCACCGGGTGCGCATCGAGGAGTACATCGTGCGGCCCGCGGAGGACCAGTTCAAGTTCATGGTCTTAAACGAACGCTCCAACCGCTTCGACTACTTCTACTACCAGGCCAAGTTCAACAAGGCCCTGCCAGAGAACCTCTCGGTGGCCCTGCGCTACTTGAACGGCAAGACCGGCACCGCGCCCGACTACTTCATCAAATCCTTCGAGTCCGGCCGCTCCAACACCCAGGACGCCATCCAGGAACTCGGCGCGGGCGGGCACCTCGTCAACACCGTCTTGACCGCGGACCGCACCGTCTACGACCCTGACGCCAACACCTTCCGCACCGTGAAGACCGGCGAGTCCCTCTGGAACACCCTTTTCGACAACTACTCCTACAAGATCAACGGGACCGAGAAGTACGGCTGGGAGCCCGCCGGAGCAGCCAACATCACCGCCTACGACTATGTCGTCACCGGGTTCAAGACCCGCATCCTCGGAGGCGGCGCCGCCTGCGCCCTCGCCGGCTGCGCCACCGCAGGCCCAGTGACCTGCACCGCCACCGCCTGCGAGACCGCGGCCCGTCCCAGCTCCATCACTCAGCCAGCCGGCAACTCCAAACTGCACGAGCGCGTGACCATCACCTACGCGGGCAACGGCACCAGCGAGACCTACGACTACTATGTCGTTGCCGACGACGGCAGGCTCGCCACCTCCGCCGACTTCTATGGGCTCACCTCCGGCGAGACCTACAAGAACACCCTGCTCCAGTACAACTACGAGCACACTATCCAGGCCTCCGAGTTCGGCGGCCGCAGCATCGACCTGGTGGTCGAGCCCAAGATCATGGTGAAATCGGGGTTGATTCCGTGAGATGCGACGGACGGACAGGATGCTACCGTCGGTATATCTCGTGGAGGCCGATGTCGTGGTAGAGCGCTTCATCGGCGGCCAGGAATTCGAACAAGATGCGATGCTCGCGATCGACCGAATAGGCCCAAAGTCCCTTGAGATTGCCTTTCAGCGCATGGGTCTTCAAACGCGGATCGAAGGCGTCCGCTCGGAACCAGCTGTCTTTGATTGTGGCCTTCCGTTTGATGGATCCGGCCAGACCCCGGAAGGACCTCTCGAAGTGAGAGGTTACATAGACCTTCAGGATCGGCCTGGACACGAAGGCCTAGGTCAAGTCCGACAGGGAGCTGACAAGCCGGGCTCGGCCTTTCCTATGGGCCGCGCGCCCTTCACGGACGAACTCCAGGACCTCGGCCGCGCAAACCCTGGCGCGCCTGCCTCCGGCTTGGAGCACATGCGCGACTTCGGCCCACGGAATGCGGACAACAAGGGCGTCCTTGGTCACCGTCACCGCAGTATGCCGAAGCATCGTTTCCTCTCTTGCGCCGTCAACGCGGCGGGACTTTCTTCATTCCCCAGTATAACAGACGATCCCCTGTCCCGCAATAGGGCTGATGGTCAGATGGTCAGGGGCTCATCCCATGAGACAATGGATTCCCCCGGCGACCGCTCGTCTCGGATTAGACGGGATGGACGAAAGGAAGGGATGCGAGCTTGCGTTGAAGCTTCTTGTCAGCGGTGACGAAATCGCAGCCGAGCGATCTGGCCAGGGCTACATAGACCGCATCGTAGACGGTGACGCCGTGGCGCAATGCCAAGCGCACCGCGTCCTTGAGGATCGAAAGACTTGGCACGATTATCTCCAACCGCAAGGAAACGAAATTCTCCAGGATGGATTCGATGTCTTCGGGCTTGATCCCGGGGTTGTGCCTCAAAGCGCTGGCCAGCTCGTAAAGGACGAGGTCGGGAGCGGCAAGGGACTCAATGCCATGCCGGAACTCCTCCAGAGCGTCCAGGGCTTTTCCCGTTTCCCGCTCAGGGACGTACCATTTGTAGACGATCGAGGCGTCTACGACTTTCACCGTGAGCCGCGCAGGCGCCGGATGATGGCGGCGCCGTCGAGCCGTCCCGCCTTGCCGACGAGACGGTCGCGAATCCTGGACATCTCAGCCAACGCCTCGTCCAAATGCCCCCTGTCTTGCCAGCGGAAACCCAACAGGATGGCGGCCCGCTTCTCCGCAAGCGACAAGTGCTCCAAGGAAGGAAGCTTCGGATGAGGCCTCATGGCACCAGTGTACCAGGAAACGGGGCTCAAATCAAGAGGCCATATTCCCTCGTTCGGCGGCCGCAGCATCGACCTCGTGGTCGAGCCCAAGAACCCTGGTGGCTGGCCTTGGACGTGGTCCTGCCGGTGTTCACTCCATCCTACATGGCATTAGGCACCGAGTATCTGCTGCCCATCAAGGGCCTGGGGAGCCTGGCCCTGCGGCTCGGCGCCAACACCAAGGCCACGGACCTGGGCCTGGTCGCGGGCCTGAGGGCCGGGGCGGGCTTCCGGTTCAAGCCGCTCGAGTTCGACTACGCCTTCGGCGCCATGGGCGAGCTCGGGCAGTCGCACCTGGTGAGCGTGGGCTACCGGTTCGGCAAGCCGGCTGAAAAGGAGGGCAAGGAGTGAGCCTGATCCTGACGGCCGCCTTGGCCGCGCTGCTGGCTCCTGCCGCGCCCGCGGGCGCGGTCGAATGGGCGCCGGTCGCGGACGCCCAGCTCCTCATGGGCCAGGTCTTCGAAAAGACCAAGCGGAACTCCTGGCAGGGCAACGCCGACCTCCAGCTCACCCCCGCGGTCAAGCTCTCGGATGAGTGGGGAGTCATCCCCACCTATGCCGGTTCCTACAAAGGGAGCAAGAGCGTGACCGACCTGGGCAGCGGCGGACAGCTCTTCTCCGACAGCATGAGCCACTCGCTCAACGCCAAGGTCGTCTGGAAGCGGGACAAGCTCAAGCTCAAGCCCTCGGTGGGCCGCCGCTGGGAGTTCCTGCGGGAGACCAAGGACGAGTCCTGGGGAGGCGGCCTCTTCGACTACACCAAGCTCGCCGGGGGCCTCGAGGCCGAGTACGCTGTCTCGGACAATATCCAGGCCCGGTCCTCCTACGACCACTACCGCATCGCCTTCCCCAACTACCGCTCGCTCGAGTCCAAGGCGCCCACCGACCTCAGCCGCGAGCAGTCCGCGGCCAGGACGCTCGACACGGTCAACCACTCCTGGACCGGTACCGGGGATTTCTCCCTCCCGTTCGAGGGAGGCTGGGGCCGGCTCTCGGGCAACCTCACCTTGAGGGACTACCCCGAGCAGCGCCTCGTGGCCGTTTCGGGACAGCTCTCGGAGAAGCTCCGCTCGGATCAGCTCCGCTCGGTCTCGGCCGTGGTCGGCTACAGCAGGAAGCTCGGGCCCAAGGCCGCGGCCACCTTCTCGGTCCAGCTCACAAAACTTCGCTGCGCCTCCAACCAGGACCACTACGACGCCCAGGCCAACCGCTTCATCGGCACCTTCTACTCCTACGACGAGCGCATGATTAAGCCCACCGTGGGCCTGGTCCTCGGCATCCGCAAGGCGCTCTACTCCATGTCCTACCTGCGCGTCGACCGCAACTACCTCGGCCGCGTGGCGCAGGACGAGGCCGGCTCGTATCTCTCCGACAACGTGACGCTGGGGCAGGACTCCTTCCTGTTCAGCCTCGTGGTCCCCATCGCCTACGGCATGCGCCTCGTGGCCGAGGGCGCCCTCACCGAGGCCCGCTCCAACATGCGCTACGAGAAGTTCTACCGCTACAACTACACCCTCTCCAGCCACATGGTCGGGTTGGGGTACTCCTTCTAGCCTTCCGGCGGCCCGTCGACTCCACGCACGGCGCGGCCTGACGCATGACAATCAGCATGGTATTTGCCAATTATCATTATAATTGGAACTTCTGGAAATAGAGTGGGTCCCGACGGGGAAATGGAGGAAGGCGGGCGCGTCCGGCTCATCCTCCGTTTCTCCGGGGA
>JACQWX010000093.1 GCA_016209035.1 Elusimicrobiota bacterium
AGGCCCGATTTCTCGAAGAGGAATTGGAATTTCCGGAGACCTCTTGGCATTCCTCACAAGTGTATCAATTAGGACGGTTTGTGAGGATGCCGGTTTATCGTCGGTATACAGACCCATTGGAGCCGTTATTCAGGATTTCCTTCCCTTTGCGCCAGTAGCCAGCCGCGAAAATGCGGATCTTCTTGTGCCTATGGGTGAAGCATACTGTCACGATCCCCTTTCTCACTCGCCCGAAGCAATAGTACCGGGGCTCGACTTTGCCGTGGCCGAGGTCCTCGGCAATGACGCGCTTGGGATCGGCGAAAGCATACTGTGCCGATTGGAACGATACGCCGTGCTTTGCCTGATTGGCCCGATTCTTCGCCTCGTCCCATTCGAAGTCCGTCATGCCTACCTATAGTATAGCATGCGGCTGGCCGATTAGCCATACCAACTTATGGCTCGTGATTG
Organism: Elusimicrobiota bacterium; assembly: GCA_016209035.1. Taxonomy (GTDB): domain Bacteria; phylum Elusimicrobiota; class Elusimicrobia; order UBA1565; family UBA9628; genus JACQWX01. Next base: position 451 of record JACQWX010000093.1, read on the forward strand.
TCGCCCTAACGACTGGCTGAGCTGCCGCGTGCCCCGGGAGTTCGTCGCGGTTCGCGGTCAGCTCCAGCCATTGTTCGGCTGCCGGTTTCCCGATTCAAGATCAGGCACCGCGATAGCCTCGGATACCCCTGTCCGACAGGCGGCCTGATGCGTACCGGTGAAGAACGCTTCCCATCAGGGTTTGGTACGGAATGCCTTCTTGCAAGGCGATGGTTTGCAATTCCTCCAAATCCTTGGACGAGATCCGGATATTGACTCTCCTGTCCTTTCGCAGGGTATTCCTGGCGTACTGACGATGCCGAGCAATCTCTTGTCTGGAGTTCCGCACAGGCTTCCATTCGCCTCTCTCAAAGGAGGCGACAATGTCCTTTTCTTCTTTGGTCAACTTAATCTTTTTCATCGGGGCCTCCCAAGAGGTCACGGGTTGCCTTTCGGCTGGGAATGATGGTCTTGAGGAATCTTCCTTCCTCTGATTCAACGAATGGGACAAGGAAGGCGTAGTTGTCGACCTTCACCACAAGCACGCGTTGGTTCGGATACCTCGCCTGATTTGGATGCTCGTATAGGCCGAGCACATCGCCCCGTTCAATGTGCAGCACAATCTGCTCGAAGCTGATGCCGCGCTCGGCCTTAAGCCGCGCATTCTTCTCGGGGTCCCAGGTGTAATAGTCCATCAATGATAGTATACCACGATGTATGCCTTATGGCAACAGATAGCTTGCCCCGCCATTTGCGTCAGCCGAACAGGTATTGGGCCGCTGGATTATATGCGGATATATTGTAGCGGCATAGCACGGCAAAAGGTCCATGTCGCCGATCGCTTCCCGCGGCCGACCCGGCTGGGGGGCGGACGCGACCGGCGATTCTGTGGATGGCGCAAGCCATCGAGGCCCGCAAGGGCCCTTCTTGTTCAGCATCGGCAAGAGCATGAGGCCCTTGGCTTAGCAGCCGCTCTCGCGGTCGTTCAGGCATGGCTAGAATCTCTCTAGGACGGCCAGGGTATCCGACTCGTTAAGGCCGGACATCGGCGTCCCGCCTCCCGCCAGCCATGCCCGCCAGCCTCTCCGCGCACGCCTTCCCGTCCAGCAGGGCCTCCTCCATGAAAGAGTACTTCCAGGCCCCGTACCTCCCGATGGATTCTATCTTCGCATTCCGCAGGAATGCGAAAATGGTCTTGAGCGCCGGGGCGCGGTCCCGGTCATAGACCACGTAGCCGTATTCGATCGGAAGCCACTGCCTGGCGAGGACGCGGTCGGAGCTCCTCAGAATCCCGCAGCCCTTGAGGCCGGCCATGAACCGCCGCTCCAGCCGAGGCAGGCTCACCACCTCCTCCGGCCTGCGGGAGGCCTCGATGTACAGGGAGGAAGCGCCGTGGGGCGCGACATGCCTGGAAAAATTACTGGCGAAGCCCACGCGATAGAACGGGAACCTCTTCTCCGGGAAGTATATCCAGTGCTTGTCGGAGACCCCCGCCCGGGCGACGCCGATGTTGAGGCAGTAGACCGTGTTGTGCCTGAGCCTCGCGGCCGCCGAAAGCACCGCGGCCGGCGCCGGACGCGCGAGGGACAGGAAGGCCGGCAGAGGGGCGGTGTTGACCAGGCGCTCGAAGCGCACCTCGCCCAAGCCCCCCACCACGGCCACCCGCTCGGCGAGGTCCACGGACAAGACCCTGGCCCCCGTGCGCACGACCCCGGGTCTCAAGCCCGAGGCCAGGCTGTCCGCCAGGGACTGGATCCCCCCCCTCACGGGATAGAGGAAGGTCGCGTTGTAGCCGAACGCCCTGGTCTGGTCCGTCACCGCCCCGCAGATGACCTCCGAGGCCTTCGGCTTGGGGACGAAAGGACCCTGCCAGTCCGTGGTGATGCGGCCGAGCGGCCGGCGCCAGACCTTCTCGTTGTAGGGGAACATGAAGCGCCGGCTGATCCCCCGTCCGAACTGCGCGAGGCACCATCGCCGGAAGGAATCGGCGACGGGCGGCGATGGCCAATGCACGGTCTCAAGGAAATCCGCGAGGCACTCCGCCACCACCCGGGCGGGGAGGCCGTAGGTATTGGCTTGGAAGGGATACCTGGTGAAGACGCCGTGGGAATGGATCCAGGACCTGCGCCGGTGCGGCGCGAGGTTCCTGCCCAGGAGACCGCGGACCAGACGCCTTCCCTCGGGCCGATGCAGGTGGAGGAGGTGTCCTGTCTGGTCGAAGACGAACCCTCCGACCGTCTCGGAGGAGGCCATGCCGCCCACTTTGTCCCGAGCCTCCACTACGAGCGAGTCCAGCCCCGAGGTCTTGTCGAGGTGGCAGGCCGTGGAGAGCCCCGAGAGGCCCGCGCCGACCACGAGCACGTCGGTCTTCATCATCGGTGCATCTCGACCTTGGCCAGATGGCGGCTCACCAGAGCGACCCACAGGCCCACCACGCCGTAGACGCACAACGCCCATGCCAGCGACACCTTGGTCACGGCCCAGGCGCAGAACCCCAAGGCCATGGCGGACACGGCCGCCATCGCGACCACGGCGCGGCGGGAGTGCCCGATCTTCTCCAGGCGCAGGGCGAAATGGTCCTTGGACCCGAGGAACGGAGACTGGTTGTTCCGGATGCGCAGGAACATGACGAAGAGGGTGTCGAACATGGGCACGAACAGGATGAACAAGGGAGCGTAGACCCCCAGGTTGTTGATGTCCGAATACCGGGTGCCCATGGACACGGCCGCGAGCACGAACCCCAGCACCATGCTGCCCGAGTCGCCCATGAAGATCTTGCGGTTCGACGATAAGTTCCACGGCAGGAAGCCCAAGGCCGCCCCGCCAAGCGCGGCCGAGGCGAAGTTGACGTAGAGCTCCTCGGACGGGAGCGAGATCATCAGGAAAGCCAGCGCCGCGATGGCGGCCTGGCTGGCGCAGAGCCCGTCCATGATGTCGACGATGTTGAGGGCGTTGGTGATGCCGACCACCCACAGCAGGGTCAGCGCGATCCCCAGGTAGTCGGGGCTCACGAACTTGATGCGGATGCCGTAGAAGATGAGCCCGGCCGCGGCGAGCGCCTGCACCACGAACTTGAGCCTGTAATGGACGCCATGGGGCTTCGTGGTGTCGTCCATGAGCCCCAGGGAGAAGATGAGGCCCGCGCCGATCAGGATGGCCCGCAGGCTGCGCAGGGTCCCGGTCGGGAACTGCGTGAAGAGCCGAAGCCCGAGCAGGGTCGCGGCGAAGGCGAGGAAGATGGCGATCCCGCCGACGCATGGCGTGGGGACCTTGTGCGTCTTGACCGCGGAGCTCGGCGCGTCCATCCAGTCCAGGCGCAGCGCCAGCTCCCGGACCACTGGCGTCGCGGCAAAAGACATGGCCGCGGCCGCGGCCACCGACAAGGCATAGAGCTCGTGGAGGCTCATAGCGAGAACACCCCGCACCGCGGACCCGCGAAGATCAGAGCCCGGCCGCCTGGAAGGGCGCTTAGGTTCGCAAACCCCTTCTCCGTGAGGGTCCCGAGCGCCGGGAAAAGCCTCGCCATCTCATTGCCCACGAAGAGGACCTTGGCGAACCCCTCCGCCTTGAGCTTGGCCGTCAGGTCCTCGGGGCCCGAAGCCTCGTTGGCCAAAGTCACCCATCGGTTGGGAGCGTTGACCGTGGACGCGACATGATCCCGGCCGAGATAGTAGGCCCTCTGCTCACCCACGATGAGGATTTTATCATTTGACGGGAGGCTCGCCCGGCACCACGCCGCGCACGGGTAATAGTCCAGCCTGCGGGAGAGGAAGGCCTCCCGGGTCTCGCCGCCCGAAAGGACCCGGCCCGTCTCGAGCACCCGGTGGACGTACAGGAAATACCCGAGGTTCGTCGCGGTCATGATGACGCAGGCCGCGGCCAGCGCCAGCCTAGCCGCCTGGCCGGAGGCCCGCCACAGCCTGGCCAGGCCGGCGGCGGCCATCACCGCCAGGAGCGGCGCGATCGCGGTCAGGAACCGCAGGACCGTGCCGGTGACGAACCAGACCAGGAAATGCAGAAGGCAGTAGGCCAGGCAGAACCTCAGGAATCCCCTGCCCGCCTCCTCGTCACCCCCCTCGGCAGCCGGGTCCACCCCCCTCAGCGCCGGCCAGACGGCCAGGGGCGACGCCACCAGCACGAGGCTCCAGCCCAGACACCCGAGCACGTCCATGCCGCCGCCGTAGCGGCTGAACATGACCAGGAGCTGGTAGGGGAGAGTCACGAGATCCTTGAGCCAGCTCTCCCCATGGCCGTACTCGGCCAGCGTCCGGAAATACCGCTGGGCCGTCTCAGCGCCCCAGCCCGAGCCCGTCATCGGGAACCAGGAATACAGGAACGGGAAGACCGGGTTGCCGATGACGAGGGCGTTCTTGACGAGCCAGGGGAGGAAGACGGCGGTCACGATCAGCGCGTAGGTAGCGACGTCCTTCGCCACCTGACGGGAAGGATAGGGACGGCCCTTAGAAACGAACGACCGCACGGCCGGCGCCAGCGCCAACAGGGCCGCGGTCGCGCCGGCCGTGTACTTCGCACCCAGCGCGAGCCCCGCGAACAGGGCCGAGACCCAGAGCCAGGCTCTCGCGCCTCCGGCCCACCAGCGCCAGGTCGAGAGCGCGGCGACGCAGGTCCAGAGCATGACGAGCGGCTCGACATAAGTGATGGTCGCAAGGAGCATCAAGGCGGTGTGCGTCGCGGCAAGGCCCAGGCCGAGCCAGGCGACGGAGGCTCCGAGCTGCCGCCGCGCGCCGTCAAAGACCCATCCGAGGCACAAGGCCGTGGCCAGCCACATCAGCATCTGCGCCAGGACATCGCTCTTCAAGACGAGGGCCAGGGCGAAGAGCATCTCCGCGTTCTGCGGGAAATGGGAATAGAGCAGATGCGCCGGCGACACGAGCCGGCCTTCCCGCGCATAGGTCTCGGGCAGGACCAGGTGATAGACGAGGGAATCGTACTGGTGCGGCGGCATCAGGCAGACGAACAGGAGGGCAAATCCCAGCAAGCAGACCGCGACGGCCTCCGCCGGACGCTCAAACGGACCCTTGAGCCCCGAGCACGCCTCCTTGAGCTCGGACCGGCCCCAAAGGATGAGCCCCGCCAGAAGGCACAAGACGGCCCAGACCTTCAGGATCCCCAGGGCCCCGAGCGCCATGGTCCCAAGGCTCAGGAAGCCCAGGCCCAGAGCCGCGCCGGCCCATGTCTTCTCTTGGTCCCCGGCATCCTGGAGCCCCAAGAGCCCCAAGGCCCTGCGGCCGGAGCCTGTCGCCGCGGCGGCGATGAAAGCGAGGAGGGCGACGGCATAGGCGCCCGAAAGAGCCAACGGGAAGCTCATGAGAGGCCTATCTCTTCTTGGGCGTCAGGAACTTGAACCGGGCCAGCCGCGACTTCTGGAGGAAGTACTGGCAGAGCAGCAGCAGGGTCGAGAACCCGTAGACCACGCTGCGCTTGAAGTTGATGGAGGAGGCCTCGGGAAAGTACCGGACCGCGACCGGGATGTCGCCCAGCCGGAATCTGCAGGACGCGGCCTGGATGAGGAACTGCTGGTCGAAGACGAAGTCGTCGGAGTTCATCTCCCAGCGCACCGTCTCCAAGACCTTGCGGGAATAGGCCCGCAGCCCCGAGTGCCATTCGCCCAGGTTCTGCCCGGTGGAGGAGTTCTCCAGGATGGTCAGGAACCGGTTGAAGATGTACTTGTAGAAGGGCATCCCCCCCTCGAGGGCCTCCCGCCGGGTCCTGATGCGGTTGCCCAGCACGACGTCGCACACCCCCGATGCGACGAGGCTCGTCATGAGCGGCGTGAGCCTGGCGTCGTACTGGTAGTCCGGGTGGATCATGATGACGATGTCGGCGCCGCGCTTCAAGGCCTCGGTGTAGCAGGTTTTCTGGTTGCCGCCGTAGCCGAGGTTCTTCTCGTGCACCACGGTGCGCAGTCCCAGCTTCCTCGAAAGCTCGACCGTGCCGTCCTTGGAGCAGTCGTCCACCAGGATGACCTCGGAGACGGACCCCTTGGGGATGTCGTTGAGGGTCTTCTCCAGCGTCTTCTCGGCGTTGTACGCCGGCAGTACCGCGATGATCTTCATGCCCGGGGGGATATTATACTTAGAACCAGGCCCGCAGACCGACCTCGGGCCCGATGAGGTCCTTGCCCGGCGTGAGGAAGAACCTGCCGCCCGACCTCGGGCCCGATGAGGTCCTTGCCCGGCGTGAGGAAGAACCTGCCGCCCGCGTCGAGGCCGACGCCTTTCCAGCCCGCGCCGAACAACAGGGAGAGGTCGTGGTGCGGCAGGCCGCCGGGGAATCCGAGCCGGTAGCCCACGGAGCCGTGCAGCGGCCGCTTGGGGAAGACCTCCACCGAGGCATGGAGGCTCGGGCCCCAGCGGCTCGTGGGATCGTGCAGCGCGGCCAAGCCCAACCCGGCGTCCACAAGAACCATCTTCGACTGGCAGTAGTTGCCCGAGAAATGGAGGCCGTGATAAGTACTCCTGGCATCAGCCAGGGCTCCCGGCTCGAAGACCGCGGACGAGAAATCCCCTCCCAGACGACCCGTAGTCCTCAGGCGCAAGAGGTAGTGCTGCGCGGTCCGGCCGCGGCCTACGAACTGGGTCGAGCCGTTCAAGGCGAGGGAGACGTCGCGGGCTCCGCCGATGTAGCCTTCGTCGGTCTCGTAGGGATACCGCGGCAGCCCCATGTGCTCCAACTCGTAGGCCGCGCCGAACGGCCCCATCAGGATGATGAGCGCCCACTGCGCGAAGAGGTCCATCACGTTCTCGTCGACCCTCACGTTCTCGGCCAGCTTGGTCTCGGCCCTGAGCTGCGCCGCCGCTACCGTCAGCAGCAGGAGGATGAGGGCCAGGCGCGGGAAGCTGGATCGGCGCATCAGAGCCTGAATATCCGCAGATGCGGGCCGCGAAGCCGGCGGGGAACCGGCGCGAACTCGACCGCCAGCGTGCCCTTGCGCTCGAGCTCGTCGAAGAAGCCCTTGAGGTCGGGCGAGCGCTCCGGCGTGGCTCCGTGGCTGGAGACGACGACGAAGGACACCCGGGCTGCAAGGGCGGCCCCAAGGCCCGCCGAGACGTCGAGGGTCGCGGTCTCGGCCTGGGACACGCGCACGTGCTCCGGGTTGGAACGTAGATCCGTAGCGGCGCGCCGGATGCGGTAGATCCGGTACCCGCCGCCTGGGTGGGAGCGTTCCATCGCGGCATAGAGCCGCCAGCGCGGAGAGCCTTCGGCCTTGGTCTTGGCCTCGAGCTCGGAGGCCTGCTCCTTGGCCATCACCAGACGGGGGCACGCGTGCGGGTAGTCCATCAGGAGCACCGTTCCCGACGGGATGTTCTTCTCGACCCACTCGGTCCCCAGGGTCCTGGTGTCCGGCAGGGAGATCTCGCCGTTGTGTCGAAAGCAGATGTAGATGCCCGGCCCCAGCGCCAGGACCAAGGCCAGCCCGGTCGCGGCCCGGCCCAGCCGCGCGGCTGCGGCCAGGCCCTCCCCGGCCAGCAAGGCGATGCCCGGGAAGCAGCCCAACAGATAGCGCATCCAGCTGCCGTCCGGGTGCGTGCTCAAGCTGGCCGTATAGGCCGCGATCGGGCCGAGCAGGAGGATGGCGAGTCTTCGGTCCCTGCGCCAACATGCCGCGGCCCCGACCACGACGGCCAGGCCCGCGATGGAGCCCGCGCCGGCGAAATTCCAGACATTGAGGTGGACCATGAGCGCGATCTCTCCGAGGGACTTCTCCCGGATGCCGGCCAGGGCCGAAAAATCGCGCATGGCGGCCCAGAACCTCGGGAAATCGAGCAGGATGTAGGGCGAGCCCGCGATGAAGCCCAAGGCCCCCGCCGCCATCCCTTCGAACAACACAGCGCCTGGCATTGCATTCTTTGCATTTTCGCGGTCGCCAAAAGGCGATGCCTGGCGCCTGAGCACATGGGCCAGGGGAAGCAGGACCGCGGACGCGAGCGCGGTGTATTGGGTGGACATGCCGAGCCCCAGGGCTCCGCCGCAGACCCAGTACCAGACGCGGCCCCCTTCCCGGAAGACCCGCACCGCTGCGTACCAGGCTACGGCCGCGAAGAAGAACATCGCCATGTCGGGCTTGGCTGCATGAGACGACTCGATCATGATCGGAGCGGCCGCGAGCAGCAGGGCCGCCCATGGCAGACCGGAATCGGCCCGGAGTTCCCTCTCCGTCCTCCACACCACGGCCAGGCCCAGCAGTCCGAACAGGGTCGAAAGGGCCCTGCCGATGAGATAGAAGCCCGTCGGCTCCCAAGCGAAGAGACCGGCGAAATCCGCCACCGAGCGCAGCATCCCGAGCCCGGACCAGACCGCGAAGTAGACGCCGTAGCAGAGGAACAGCAGGGTGGGCCAGAGCGTGGGGTACTTGAAGCTGTAGGGCTTGAGCGACCCGGAGCCGAAGGACGCGGCTAGGTTGATGATATGCGGCTCGTCCGAGTTGAAGGTGTGCGGCAGGCCGTACCCCAGCCCGTCGATCCTCAGCCAGACCGCGGCGAGAGCCGCCGCTCCCAGCGCTGCGACCGCCCATGGGCAGCCGCAGCGCTGAAGCCACCGACGCGGACTGGGGGCGGTCTTCACGGCCCGGGGGTCAAACGGAGGCGCTCTTGGCGAGCCGCCGGGAGAACCTCTCGAAACGCTCCGGGGTCCCGATGTCCGCCGCTTCGCCGGTCACGGGATAGCCGTAGAGCTCCTGTCCCGCGCGCACGACCGCCGGGAACACGTCCTTGAGGAAGTTGCTGGGCGCCTCGCCAGGGACGTGGTGGAGGAGCTGCCGCCGGATAATCCAGACCGGGACCGCGGCCATGGCAGCCGGGTCGTCGCTCTGGTACTCGGGGAAGCTGGCGATACGGCGCAAGGGTCCCATCACCACCATCTGCGCCTCGTCTTCCTTCTCCGGCTTGCGCAAGGCGAGGGTCGCCAGCCCCGGATGGGACCGGTGGAACTCGAGCATCTTGACGCAGTCGAACCGAGCCCAGACGTCGCCGAGGAACACCAGTGTGTCGTCCGGCAGGGAAGCGGTCCCCAGGGCCTTGACGGTCCCCGCGGTCCCGAGCCGGCTCTGCTCCACGAAGTAGCGCAGCCTCACGCCCCACCGCGCGCCGTCGGAGAAATGAGCGCGGATGACGTCGGCCTTGACGCCCAGGCACAGCACGATGGAATCGTGCCCGGAGGCCTTGAGCCACTCGATGTGGTGCTCGAGCAGGGGCTTTCCCCGCACCGGGATCATGAGCTTGGGGACATAGTCGTCGCCCATCCGCATGCACTCGCCGTGCCCGCCCGCCAGGATGATGACCGACATTCCATGAGATTCTAGCAAAATGGCGTCGGCGCTCGGCCCGCAGAACCCCTTGAAAGAGGCGCTTTGTCGATGTATACTGTATACAGTACTGTCGCTGTCTAATCGGCCATGATCCAGCGCTTCCAGCTCTATTTTCCGGTGGAGCTTTACCTGCGGCTCAAGGACGCGGCGGCGCGGCGCGGCACGAGCATCGCGCGGTTCGTGCGGCAGGCCGCGGAGAAGGCGCTCGCCGATGACAGCCCCGGCGGCGCGGACCCCCTGGACAAAATCGTGGGCAAAGGCAGGTCCAGGGACACGGACCTTTCCTACCGCCACGACAAGTACCTCTACGGCTGGGTCAAGGACGTCCCCCCCAAGAAGAAGCGATGATATTCGTCGACACCTCGGCCTGGGTGGCGCTCTTCGTCCGGCAGGACGAGTTCCACGGCCAAGCCGCCTCTTTCTGGGACGGCCTTCGGCGCAAATCCGTCACGCCCTTGAGCAGCTTCGACGTCTTCGGCGAGACCCTCACCGTCATCCGGGGCAGGGCGGGCCTGGACCAGGCTCTTGAATTCGGCGAGGCTTTCCTGAACAGCCGCATCCTGATCCGGGAGGAAGTGGACGGCGCCTTGCGTCAGAAGGCCTGGGCCTTGTTCAAGCAGTACCACGACAAGCCGCTCAGCTTCACCGACTGCACCTCTTTCGCCCTGCTGCGCAAGCGCGGCATCAACCTCGTCTTCTCCTTCGACGAAGACTTCCGGCGGCTGGGCTTCTCCGTCAATATCCTGCCTTAGGGCCAGGGGTGCTTGGGGTACTTGCGCCGGAGCTCGCGCTTGACCTGGGGATAGACCTTGCTCCAGAAAGAGGTCAGGTCCGCGGTCTTCTGCACGGTACGGAAGTTAGGGGCCAGGATGTCGAAGACCACGGCCAAGCGGCCTTCGCACAGGGCCATGGTCCCCTTCATGCCCAGAAAATCGCCGAGCCTGGCCAAGAGCTCGGCGGGCTTGGATTCGGAGTAGATGAACCGTCCGGCTCCGCCGCACGGAAGCCTCTTTCTCGTCGGGAACGTCTTGTCCAGAAACGCCGCGCGCGCCGGACCGAGAAACCGTACGACGAAGGGTTCAAGCGAGGTTTGCTCGATCTCTTTAAGAGAATTCTTCCCCTCGCAAACCTGCTCGAAGACACGTCTCCAATCATCCGCCCCCATCCCAGGGAAACCCTGGGATGGGTAAAACCTGGCCGCCAGCCGGATGCGGACCTCGAGCTGCCGGACCTTGTCGTCGAGGCCCGGGTGCCTCAGCTCGCCGGAAGCGAACTTCTCCGCCCAAAGGCCTGAGGCGGCCTTGCGGTCCTGGCGGTCCGCTATGGCCTGCTTGCGCTCGAGCGCGAGCCCCCGGAACATGAGCCTGCTTTCCTTGACGACGCGCTTGGCCCGTTCGTCGAATTCGGAGACCTCCTTCCAGGCGCACTCCGCGGGGAGAAGCCTCTGGACGGTCTCGGCGCCGCAGGGGAGATAGAGGGGCACGCTCACTTGCCTGGCCTGGCCCGAGCCCGCGGTCTCATGGACCTCCATGGCGAGGATGAGGTCGGGCGGCACGCGGCCCTTCTCGAAAGGCAGGAGCGCCTTCCTTCCGTCGGAGAGCTGATAGACCAGCCCATCTCGCGCTCGAGCGGCGAGCCGGTCCGTGAAGACCGCCGCCCAGACGGCGCCGATGTCCCGTTCATCAGCGCCGGTCTTGGCCAGGCTCTCCCCGCCCCCGATCCTCGTGAGCTGTCTGAGCATCTCCGACGCCTCCCACGGCAGATACTCGGCTCGGCCCTCCAGGAGGTCCCGACCGGCTGCCAGCAGGTCCGTGGTCTTGTCCTTGCGGCGCGAGAACTGGCTTTCGAACACGGCCACCATGGCGGCCGCAAGGCCGAACGCCTCGGACCCCAGGCATCGGCTGTCCTCGAGCACCCCCGCGAGCCTCGGCGCCACGGGATAGCGGTTGAGAGCCTTCCCCTTCGTCGTGATGCGGCCTCCCTCGTCCAGGGACTTCAAGCCCGCCAGGATCTCCCCCGCCCGGGCCCACGCCTCCGGCCTCGGCGGAGTCAACCAATCGAGCCCGCACGGCAGGGACGCGGTCGAGGCCGGAGGCCGAGCGTCACCTGCGCCGTCAGGAAAGGTGTGGGCGGCAAGGGACGCGGCCTGAAGCCGCAGGCCGCTCAACTCGAGCCGCGCCATCTCCGGAGGCAGGGACTCGGGCATCGAGGCCTCCTCCGCCTTGCCCCAGAGCCGCACGCAGCGGCCCGGCGCGGTCCTGCCGGCGCGGCCGGCGCGCTGGGACGCGTTGGAGCGGCTGACGCGGCAGACATAGAGAGCGTTGACGTCGCGGTTCGCGTCGTAGGTCGCCACGCGGTGCAAGCCGCTGTCGATCACCGCGGTCACGCCCGGGATGGTGAGCGAGGTCTCCGCCACGTTGGTCGAGACGATGACGCGGCGCCGCCCCGCCTCAGGGTCGAGGACCTTCTGCTGGTCCGCCAGGTCCATGGAGCCGTGGAGTTCCCGCAGGACGAGCCCCCTCTCGCGGCAGAAGGGGCCCAGGGCCGACACGGTCCTCTTGATCTCCTTCAGGCCGGGCATGAACACCAGGGCCGAGCCGTCGAGCTTCTGCGCTCCGAGCGCAACCATCGCTCGGAGCGCATGGGCCCCGAGGTCTTCGCGGCCTTGAGGCGCCAGCCACCTGATGTCCACGGGGAAAGCCCGCGCCGGAACGTCGATGTGCTCAGCCCCTGGAAGATACCCGAGCAGCCCGCCGGCGTCCAGGGTCGCGGAGAGGACGGCAATCTTGAGGTCCGGCCGCCTGCCGGACCTCAAGGTCTTGAGCCACGCCAGCGCCAGGTCGCACTCCAGCGTCCTCTCGTGAAACTCGTCCAAGAGCACCGTGCCGACGCCCTCCAGCCACGGGTCCGAGAGGACCCGCCGGATGAAGACGCCGTAGGTCTGGAACACGACCGTCGTGTCCTTCGCGCACGCGCTGTCGAACCGGACCTGATACCCGACCTCCCGGCCCAGCCGGACGCCGGCCAGGGCCGCGACCCTGGCCGCAAGGCTCCTGGCCGCCAGCCTCCTGGGCTCGAGCACCAGCACCCTGCCCGGAAAGCCGCGGCGGTCCTCGAGCAGGAACTTAGGCGTCTGCGTGGATTTCCCGCTGCCGGTCGGCGCGGTCAGGACCAGGGCGCCGGACCTCGAAAGCGCTCCGAGGATCCGCGCTCGATGAGGATGGATCGGCAGATCGGACATCACTTGGATTCAATGATATCAATCGTATTGATACAATGGGGGCTCGAACCATGTCCAGCGCCCAGCCTGCCGGAGATTCAATAGCGAGGATCGCCCACGCCCTGCGGGCGCTCAAGAACCGCGACTTTCGGCTCTTCCTCTCCGGGCAGATGGTCTCGCTGGCCGGCACCTGGATGCAGACCGTGGCCCAGGCGTGGCTGGTCTACCGGCTGACGGGGTCGTCTTTCCTGCTGGGCTCGGTCGCCTTCTGCGGCCAGCTCCCCATCCTGCTGTTCTCCCCGCTGGGAGGAATCGTGGCGGACCGGTTCGACCGGCGGCGGGTCGTGCTCGTCACCCAGGCCCTCTCGATGCTGCTGGCGGCGGTCCTGGCCGGGCTGACGCTCTCCGGGCGGGTGACGGTGGGCCACATCTTCGCGCTGGCCGCGTGCCTGGGCGCGGCCAACGCCTTCGACATCCCGGCCCGGCAGGCCTTTATCGTGGACATGGTGGGCCGCAAGGACCTCATCAACGCCATCGCGCTCAACTCCAGCATGTTCAACGGAGCCCGCATCATCGGCCCGGCCGCGGCCGGCGTCCTGGTCGGCGCGGTCGGGGAAGGCTGGTGCTTCCTCGCCAACTCGGCCAGCTACCTGGCCGTCATCGCCGGCCTCGTCATGATGCGCACGGCCGAGCGTTCCCGGCCCGCCGGCACGGCTTCGCCGCTGGAGAACGTCCTCGAGGGCTTCCGCTTCGTCCGGGACACGAAGCCGGTGCGCGCGCTGCTGCTTCTACTGGGGCTCACCAGCCTGGTGGGGATGCCCTACGCCGTCTTGATGCCGATCTTCGCGGACCGCGTCCTGCACGGCGGAGCGCGCGGCCTCGGCCTGCTCATGGCGGCCTCCGGCGCCGGGGCCCTCATCGGCGCCCTGGCATTGGCCGTGCGCGAGAACACCCAGGGCATGGGCAAGCTCATCGCGGCAGCCTCCGCCGTCTTCGGCGCGTGCCTGGTCTTGTTCTCGCTCTCGCGCAGCCTCTGGCTCTCGGCCGCGCTCCTCGTCCCGGTCGGGTTCTGCATGATGACGCACATGGCGTGCACCAACACCCTCATCCAGTCCATGGCGCCCGACGGCTTGAGAGGCCGCGTGATGGCGTTCTACTCCATGGTGTTCATGGGCATGGCGCCCTTCGGATCCCTGCTGGCGGGCGCGACCGCCGACTCTCTCGGGGCGCCCACGACGGTCGCGCTCTGCGGCGCGGCCTGCATCCTGGCGGCGTCGGGCTTCGCCTCGGTCCTGCCGAGCATCCGGCCCGAGGCCCGGCGCCTCATCCTCGCGGCTGAGATGGACGCGGCCGGGCTCGCGGCCGAGCCGGGGCACGTCGCGTAGGGCGGCTTTCCAGCTGCCTCACGTAGAAAGTCAGGATGTGGCCGACCCCCATGTGGAGCTCCTCGATGACCCCGTACTGATCCGACGGAACCACGAGCGCCAGGTCGACCAGGGACTTGAGCTTGCCGCCGTCGAACCCGAGCAGGGCGACGGTCTTGGCGCCGCGGCTCTTGGCGTACCGGGCGGCCTTGACGAGGTTCTTCGAGTTGCCCGAACCGCTGATGAGCAGGGCCAGGTCGCCCGGCTCGAGCAGGGCCTCCATCTTGGCGACGAAGACGTCGTCGAATGACAGGTCGTTGGCCACGGCCGTGAGGAACTCGACGTTGTCGGTCAGGGCCACGCTCCTGATGAGCGGCCGGCCCGGCACCCGGGCGGTCTTGGCGAAGTCCACCGCGATGTGGGACGAGATGGCGGCCGAGCCGCCGTTGCCCATCACGAGGACCTTGCGGCCAAGGTCTCGCACCTTGAGGAGCTCCCCCGCGATGCTTGACAGGACCCTGAGGTCCACGCCCTCCCACGCGGCCGCGCACTCGGCGCGGTACCAGCGGGAGAAGTCCTCCGGCCCCAGGTTGCCCGGCCCCGCGTTGTGGAAGCGGCCGGGGCGCGTCGGCTTGATTTTATTTTCTGGCATAGCTGGTCTTCGACAGGTTCCTCAGAATCCACTCCACCGCTTCCAGGAGGTCCCGGCACACGACATGGGGCTTCGCCTTGAAGCGCCCGTCCCTCCCTCCCTTCCCGGTCCGCACCAGGATCCCCACGCAGCCGGCGTTGCGGGCGGTCACGAGGTCCGTCGTCGAATCGCCCACCATGTAGCAGCCTCCAAGCTCGATCCCGAAGCGCTTGGCCGCCCTCTCGATCAAGGCGGTCCGCGGCTTGCGGCAGGCGCATCCCTTCCCGCCCTTCCCGGCCGGAGGGTGAGGGCAGTAGTAGAGCGCGTCGAGCCTCGCGCCGCCCCGATCGAGCCGCTCCTTGAGCGCGCGGTTGATCCTCTGCAGGGTCCTGAGCGAGAAAAACCCGCGCCCGACGCCGGACTGGTTGCTCACCACCACGACCTTCAAGCCCGCCTTGTTGAGCCTGCGGACCGCCTCGGCCGCGCCCGGCAGGACCCGGAGGGCCCGGACCCGATGGACATAGTCCGTGTCCTCGACGAGGACCCCGTCGCGGTCGAGGAAGACGGCGCGCCGGCAAGGCCTCCTGAACGACATTATTGGGCGTTCCTGATCAAAGCGGAAAGAGAGAGGGTTGCGAGTCTTCAATATGCTCCTTCGTCCATTCATGGGTCCTCGGCTCGTAATGCCATCCACGGGACCGCAACGCCTCAATTCTACTGGATGGCATAGCCATGGAAACAATATCATAGCAAACGGCTGACACCGGCTACCCGCGGGGGTGCGTGGAAGATTTGTAGGTAGCCGGCCGCCCACCGTTCCCACGACGCCTGCCGGGCATGCCGGAGAACGCTCGCAACAAGATTCGGTGATCCCGGGATCGGTTTTGTCGCATGACCCCTCAACCGAGGCCAAACGCGCGGCTTCATCGCCCCGTATCCGCGCAGGCGGCTGCATTGCGACATAAGTCTCGACGAGGGTTCCAATAATCGCCCCGCCCCCTCCTAGGCCCTCTCCTGGGGGGCTCCTCCCCGCGGTTTTCAAAGTCTCCGTCGGAGGTTTTGTCGCCCCCTTCCTGTCCAGGGAACTTTTTCGCCTCTCATTCGTATATAGGATTGCCATGCGACAAAACCTCAAACACTCCGAACGACGTTCCCACTCCGCTCCCGACGGCGGTCCGGGCGGTCCACCGGGCCTAGCGTGAGTTTCCCGCGCGGCGGGCCATGGGCCGGAAAAAGCCTTGCGGCGGCTGGTGAATTCTCAGTTCAGCCTGTATAGACTAACTCGGGATGGCCAGGGCCTCGGCCAACTCGGCCTCCTCAGGGTCCATCTCCTCGATCTGCGTGTGGAGGCGCAATCCTCTTTTGTCGGTCGAGCGGATGACCGTGACACGCCGGACTTCCGAGAGGGTCTCCAAGAGCCTCTCCATGCTTCGGCCATAGCCCAATGCCCGTTGAGCTTTCAGGTGCAGGAGGCGGGCCAGCAGGTAACTCATCACGCAAGTGAACACGTGGACGTGCAACTTCTGATCGGTCCAATGGTACTGCGGCCGCAACATCACGTGCACCGGGTCCTTGAGATGCTCGAAGACGGCCTCAACCTCCGACTGCCCACGATAAGCCCGGATGATGTTTTGCGTCGTCCAGTCGTCGCGGTCAGTGACAAGCACCAGCCGTCCCAGCCAATCCCGGGCGAGAGTCTCCAGCGCATCCTCGTCCATAGCATAACGTAGCCGCAAGCTCTTTCCAGTTCCTTCCAGGCTCACCCGAAGCACCTTTTCCAGGTGTTGGCGTCCCATGAGCCTGCGCTCGATGTCGCGCAACAACGTCGTCCGGTCCCTCCTCTGCTTGCCACGTTCCAACGTCTGCGCCAGATCTTCAAGCCATCGGCACGCGGAGGCCGCGTGCTGGCGAATGCCTCGACGGCCCGCTCCACTCCCCAGATCGTGCGGCACGTGCGGTACGCCAGGACCGACTCCTCCTCATCGAGTCCCACGGGCTCCAGTCGTGCATTGGCCTGCGCAACCAAATCCCTCTGGCTCGACGGGGTCATGGAAGCGACGTAATGGAGCTCGGTCTTGTCCACCATCCCTTGGTTGGTCTTCGAAACGTTGCCCTTGTCGTAGACCAGGGTGAGCGAATCGAGGCTGCGCCCCAAGTCCACCAATCGCTGTCGTATCAGTGGAAGGGCTTCTACAAAGGATCGCGTGTCGGGGACAGCGCCCCCATACATCCGGTGCATCAAGGGTATCCGGTCGTGCCGGCTGCAAAGCAAGGCGACTCCGAGCTGCCGCAGGTCATGACGCTTCTGCTTGTTGTGCCCGCGGGCCGGAAGGTCGCAGTGCGTGTTGGTGGAGGCGATGAAGGTGAAGAAGTTGGTCGCGTCATAGAGGAGTGTGTCGAGGGGAAGCTCAAAACGCTCGATGGCTCGTCCGACGATATATCTCCTGGCACATAAACCGACCGCGCGACTCAACGAGTCGCGCGGAACCGACGGCCGAAGGCCGGCGGAGGCCGTTTCATGGGGGAGCGCCAGTCGTTTTTACAATCTCCGTCGAGGGTTTTGTCGCATTCCAGCCTCCTTCGGCCTTGAGACCGTGCCCTGCGACACTCATTAGAAGTCTCCGCGTCAAGGCGCAAAGAGGCCCTGCCCACAAAACCTCCGACGGGAATTCCAAAATCCCAAGAAAGGGCCGCATCGGCCTCCCTGTCACCCCTTCCTGCGAAGCCGGCTACCTACAAATCTTCCCCGCACCCTACCCGCGTCAACTCGACGCGAGGACGACCACGCTGCGGGCGTCCACGCGGCACTCCCTCTCCGTCACGGGCGTCCCCTGCCCCGGCGCGGCCACGGCGTCGGGGCCTGGCATCGCGGTGTCGACCGCGCGGACCCACCTTCGGCCGGGGACCCGCGGCAGCTCGAAGTAATGGGGCTCCCAGTGCATGTTCATCATCGCGTGGAGGTCCTCCTCCCCGTCGAACCCGGCCAAGGTGAAGGCCAGGGCCCGGGCCTCCGGGTCGTCCCAGCCCGGGCGCTCCAGCGCGCAGCCGTGCCAGGCGATGTCCCTCAAGCCACGCTCGTTGTAGGACCCGTCGAAGAACCGCCCGCGCTGGAGCGAACGGTGCGCCTTGCGGAAGGCGATCATGGCCTTGAAGAACCCCAGGACCCCGCGATGGCGCCGGGCCAGCCCCCAGTCCAGCCAGGAGAGCTCGTTGTCCTGGCACCACGCGTTGTTGTTGCCGAGCTGGGTCCTGCGGAACTCGTCGCCGGCCGTGATCATCGGCACGCCCTGGGAGAGCAGCAGGATGGCCGCGAAGTTCCTGATCTGGCGCTCGCGCAGCCGCTCGACCTCGGGCAGGTCCGTCTCACCGGGCCGGCCGCAGTCCCAGCTCAGGTCGTCGTCCGTCCCGTCGCGGTTGTCCTCGCCGTTGGCCCAGTTCTGCCTGCCGTTGTAGGAGACGAGGTCGTTCAAGGTGAACCCCTCGTGGCAGGCCACGAAGTTGACGGAGTTGCACGGCCGGTGGCCGGGGCCCTTGTAGAGGTCCGCGCTGCCGGCTATGCGGCTGGCCACCGCGCCCGCCAGACCGGCGTCGCCGCGCACGAACCGCCGGATGTCGTCCCGGAACCTGCCGTTCCACTGCGCCCAGCGGGCGCCCGGGAATTCGCCGCCCTGGAAGAGCCCCCCCGCGTCCCAGGAGTCGGCGATGAGCTTGGCGCCCACCAAGGCCGAGGAAAGGTCCATGCCCCAGAGCGCCGCGGGGCTCAAGACCGGCGCGCCGCCGTCCCCGCGCGCGAGCACCGAGGCATCAGCGAAGCGGAAGCCGTCCACGTGGCAGTCCGTGACCCAGGACTCGAGGCACTCCAGGATGAGCTTCGCCACCACGGGATGGCCGCAGTTCAGCATGTTGCCGCGGCCCGTGTAGTCCATGTAGCGCCGAGGCTGGCCCGGGACGAGGTGGTAGTACAGGGAGTTGTCGATGCCGCGCAAGCTCACCGTCGGCCCCTCCTCGCCGCCTTCGTCCGTGTGGCCGAACGACACGTCGAGGATCACCTCGATGCCGGCCCGGTGGAGCGCCTTGACCATGTCGCGAAACTCCTCGAGGTGCCTGCCCTCCTCGGCAAGTACGCAGTAGCCGGCGTGGGGGGCGAAGAAGGCGAGCGCGCCGCAGCCCCAGTAATCGCGCAGCGCCCTGCCGTCGGGCCCCTTGCGCAGGACCGTCTTGCCGTCGAACTGCGCCACCGGGTTCAAGCCCAACGCCGTGACGCCGAGGTCCTTCAGATAGGGAATCTTCTCGATGACGCCTCGGAAGGCGCCCGGGGCGGTCACCCCCGAGCTCGCGGAGCGCGTGAAGCCGCCGACATGGACCTCGTAGATGATGGTCCGAGCCAGAGGACGGTTCAGGGGCCGGTCGCCTTCCCAGTCGTATCCCCCGCGATCGACGACGACCGAGCGCATGGAGGAGCGCAGATTGGACCCCGGCACGCACGCCGCTGCCCGGTCCCACAGCGCGTCGGTGTGGGCGCGGCCGTAGGGGTCGATGAGGACCTTGTCCGGGTCGAAGCGAAGGCCGCGCTCGGGCTCCTGAGGGCCTCGAACGCGGTAGGCGTAGTGGCTGCCGGGCCTGAGGCCCCGGACGAAGACGTGCCAGCAGAAGAAGGTGCGGTTGATCTCCGGGTCGAGACTGACGACCTCGGCAGGCTCAGGGCTGTCGGGCCGTTCGAAGAGGAGGAGGTCGACCCCCTCGGCGTGCCGGGAGAACAGGGAGAAGTTGACCCCGCCGTCCTCCGGCGTCGCGCCCAGGGGATAGGGACGGCCTCGCGAGGTCTCCACCGCCGACACTATCCCAAAAATGGGCATCGATCTTCAAGTATAATGGGCGCATGGCGGACGCGGCTACAGGACGGCGCGCGGCCTGGGCCTGGGTCCTGACGGCCGGGCTGCTCGCTCTCTACCTCGTCTCCTGCAACGCGACCATGTTCGGCCAGTACGTGGACGACATGAACTGGCTCCTGGCCGCCGAGGCCATGCTCAAGGGCTCGCTCCTGAGGGCCTGGCACCATCCTCCCCAGCTGGAGCTTTCCTTGAACTGGGGCGTCCCGATCCTGCTCATGCCCTTCCTGGCCCTGTTCGGCAGGTGCGTCCTGCTGCTCAAGGTCTTCATGGCGGGCCTGTTCTTCTCAGGGCTCTATCTGTTCTACCTCGCCACCAAAGACCGGTTCCCAGGCCGCCAACGGTACGCCTATGCGAGCATCCTCTTCCTCGCGGACTTCATGCTGACCTTCGCGGGCAACATCATGGGCGAGCCCGGCTATGTCTTCCTGTTGGGCCTCGTCGTCTACCTCCTCTTCGAGCGCGGCTGGTTCGAGACGGACGACGCCCGGCGATGGGCCGGCATCGGAGCCATGAGCGGCTTCATCGTGCTGATGCGCTCCATCGGCTTCGTGGCGCCCATCGCGCTCTTCCTCGAGCTCGCCCTCACCCGGAGGTGGCGCGCCGCCCGCTGGTTCGCCCTGGGCGCGGCGGCCTCCGTGCTGCCGTTCACCCTCTACCTCGTCGTGCACCTCGGGCAGGTGACCTTCTACGCGTCCTATTGGGCGCTCAGGATGCAGGGCGGCCTCGCCATGGCTCTCGCCGGCGTGCTTCAGAACGCCCATCTCTACCTCAAAGGCCTCTCCTGCCTGACCGCCGTCTACCTGCCGACGCTGGCCGCCCCGGTCGGCGCGCTCGAGTGGGCCGCCATGTCGGCCGTCCTGGCCGCGTCGGCCGCGGGCATGGCGCTCGGCCGGCGCAGCGCCCTCCACCGGGTGCTCGCCTACTACGCCGTCGGCCACTTCCTGGTGTGCGCCGGCTACGTCTACCAGGCGCCCCGCTACGTCGTGCCTCTCTACCCGGTCTTCGTCTTCCTCTGCTTCGAAGGCCTGCGCAGGTTCCTCCCGGAGCGGTTCCACGCCCGGGCGCTGGCCGCCCTGGCCGCCTTCGCCCTGCTCACGAACCTGCCCGGTCTGGCAGGCACCGTGCGGACCTCGCTCGCCCAGCCGACCATCGTCCCGCACGAATCCTACGACTGGCTCCGCGGCCGCGCCTCCCCGGAGGACCGGGTCGTGTCCATGGACATGATGCGCATCCACTATTTCACGGGCTTGAAGGGCCTCCTCATCATCCCGTCCGCCGACCTCTCCGGCTTCGTCGAAGGCGCCCGGGCCATGAACGCCAGCTGGTTCGTGGTCCGCGAGGCCGGCTTCATCCCTCCCGCCAAGGGCGTCACGGACCCGACGCGCACCTTCTACGACCGGCTCAACGGCTATCTCGGCCGCCGCGAGTTCTTCGAACGGGTCTACCGGAACGAGGCCGAGCAGGTCAGCATCTTCGTCCTGCGCGAGGCGCGCCGATAAGGAAGCGCCGAGGACCGTCTTTGGCAGGCTGCCGTCAGAACCGGACGAGCTCCTGGTCGCCTGATGCCGCCGCGAACACGGTCAGCTTCCGCGGGACGATCGCCGTGTCCACATTCGCTACCAGGGGCCTCGCGCCCTTGGCCAACACGGACCTTCCTCCCGCGCCCGAGAAGCAGGCATCCATAGCCACGATGACCTCCCTGGCCTGGAGCGAAGACAATTCCTCGTAGAGGCGCTTGATGGGATAGCCTGTGTTCTCCAGGAAGTTGGGATCGCCGTCCCAAGGCAGCAGATAGGCTTCCCCGGTCCTGGGATCCGGAGCGCCGTGACCCGAGAAGTAGAAGAAGACCCGGCTGTTGCTCTTGACGTTCTTTGGCAGCCATGTCTCCAGGAACTTTTCGATGCTCTTGTAGCCGGCCTTCTCGCCGGCCAGGTGGATGACGTTGCGGCTTGGAAAACCCAAAGCCAGGAGGTGCTTCTTCATCGCCTCGGCGTCACGCTCGGCGAATCGCGCTTCCGGGATATCGGAATACCTTCCGACGCCGAACACCACGGCGAAATCGTCAGGGCGTTCCGGCAGGCGGTAGGCCGGCGTGTCGATATCCGAACGCGGGCCGGACTCTGCCGGGACCCGCGTCTCCTGCGACGCGACGGAAGACCGGATGGCGGCTGTTACGATAGCTTCGAGGTCCTGTCTGGAGATGGGCTCTGCCGCCCGCGGCGCGGCAGCGACGCCGCCTTCGGGCGCGGGAATAGAGACATCTTTCGGCCTCCACCCGAGCGCCAACAGACCGGTCATCTCTTCGCGGGAAAGCGATTCCTCGTTCGTCGTGGCTCCCAAGGACAGCAGCAATTTCGAGACTTCCTTGCCTCCGCGTTTGGCCGCGCACAGGAGCGGATAACCGCCCATGGCGTTCACATCGGCGCCCCTGGCCGCAAGGATTTGGACCATCTTGACGTCGCCGCGGCAGGCCGCCAAGGCCAGGGGCGTCATTGCGGCCGCCGCACCCATGAACTCCGATTGCGAGTAGCGTTCATTGATGCCTGCCCCCTGATCCAGCAAGGACAGCGTCTGTTGCGTGTCGCCCCGTACCACGGCGCGCATGATGGGAGCGACCGTGCAGCCAGAAAGGACCGCCGCAGCGATGGTCAGGACCGAGAGAGCGCTGCAGCCGCGAATCAGAGTCATGGGACCGGCTCCCGCTTTCCCGCCGTCGGCGGCGCGTTCTCCGGCGTTCTCATGGTCGCCTATGATACCATAGTCTTTCAAGCGCAATCCTCCCCGATAATGAATCTTCGGGGCTAGCGAATCCGGTTCTCCAGAAGCGCGGCCCGAGCCTCATGGACGGCCTTACGGAGAGACTGCCGGTCTGGGCCGGGCTGACGCAAAGCGTCGTCGTAGACTCTCAGGGCCTCGCTCCTCCTGCCGCATGAGGTCAGGAGACTCCCCAAGCTGAGATACGATGAAAGCAGCCCGGGATCCGCGGCGATGGCATGCCTCAGGTCGGCCATGGCCTCCGCTTGGTTTCCCAGCAACGCATGGGCCACTCCACGGTCGCCAAGATATGCCGCATGATCGGGATCTCTTGAAAGCAGTCCATTCAGGATGGCCAATGAGCGGCGATGCTCGCCTAACCGCTGGAACAGGACGGCCGCCTTCCCGAGCTCGTCCGGGCTCGGCCTGGAGAATCCCGCTCGTTCAAGATAGGACAAGGCCGCGGGCCGGACGCCGGCGTCGACCGCGAGTTCGGCCATGACCAGCCACCCGGCGGCATCGCCGGATGTCCGCCCGAAGAAATCCTTGGACATCTCGAGCGCCTGGCCGCTGTCGCCCATGTTCCGGTAGAGCCTGGCCGCCATGAGCATGTGGTCCTTCTTCATGGGCAGCGCCCGGGCCTTCATGAGGAGGGCCAGCGCCTCCTGGCTCCGGCCCTCCCGCGCGGCAAGGTCGGCCGACTCCAACCAGGGGTCGGGGGTATTGGGATCGAGCCGGGCCTCCGCCCGCGACCCTTCCCGAGCGGCCAGGCGGGCCAGGGCCAGCAGGACGTCGGGGCGCCGTCCATCGGCCCGCCGGCGCAGCACGGGCAGGCACCAGCGCGGATCAGGCGTCCTCAGGCACAGCGACGCAAGCCTCGCATCCGCCGAGACGGAAGCGTCGGCTTCCAGGGCTCGTTGGGCGGCCAGGATGAATCCCTTCCTGTCTCCCGAGTCCGCCGCCTGCTCAGCCAGGGCGAACCACCAATCAGCGCCACGGAACCTCCGCCTCAGACGAGGCAGCGCCTGATCGGCTGCTTGGCCGCGCAGGCGGGTGAGGCGGTCGGCGAGCGCCGTCTGTTCCGCCACGGGCAGGGCCTTGAACAACGCGGCCAGCTCCCGTTCCGGCGTGAGGGCGGAGGCGAGGTCGAGCCGCGCCTGCAGCTCCCGGTCGAGGGGATTGGAGGCCAAAGCCGCGGAGCGCACCGCTCCCCACATGGAATCCCACAGCTTCGCAGCCTCGGCGATTGCGGCGAGGGCCTCCTTGGACTTGCCCTTCCTGAGATAGGCGACGGCTCTGATGAGCCGCCACCGCATCAGATCATCGCCTCCGGCCGCGGGGAGGTTCAGCCGGTGGATCAAATCCTGCCCGGGGCTGTCGGCCAGGATGAGGGCCCAGGCATAGTCCAATAACCGGTCGATGCGCGGGCCGAGGAGCGCGGCACGGCGCAGGTCGGGGAGCGCGGTCTGGACGTCGCGCCTCCCAAGGTTCGCCTTGCCGCGCATCGACCAAAGGCAGGCCGGCATGGGCTGCCTTCGGAGCCCCGCTTCCAGCCCCGTGTCCGCGCCGGCGGCGGGGAAGAGCGCGACCCGGTGGAGCGCGAAGAGGCCCATGCCCAGGCACAGGGCGTACACGGCCGCCACCGGTCCGGCGCATGGCTGCCGGCCCGAGGGCTCCGCGGCCGGAAGAGCCGCCTCGGCGGCTAGGCTCGCCGCGAGGCCGGCGAGGATCGGCCACAGGGGCGTGAAATAGCGCGGCTGCACGGGCATGGCGCAATGGACGGCGAAATAGTAGGCGGCGAGCAGGCCGCAGAGCCTGAATCCGTGGCGGCTGCGGAACAGCGTCAGGCCGACGGCCGCAAGGAGGAAGAGCGCGGGATGCATGGACAACACGAGACCGGCGCGCCGGGCGCAAGCGGCAAGATACCGCAGGGGGTCGCCCAGAACCTGGCCGGCCGCCCAGGCCAGGGGGCTCAAGTCCTCGGGGACGCCAACGAGGCGGAAATGGTCGCCTTCCAGGGTCGAGACGGCGCCCAAAGAACCGGACACTATGTTGGCGTCCGCCCTGCCGGCTTCGAATACGACGAGGCGGCCGTGCAGCGCGTGGTTCATGCGCATCCAAGGGATGAGCAGGACGAGCGGGGTCAGGACCAGGGCCGCTGCGTACGACCACCGTTGCCGGGGCGCGGATTGCCGCGTCCTGAGCGCGTAGACGGCCGCGACGAGAGGGAACAGGAACAGGGGCGAACGCTCCAGCAAGCTCAGCCCCAAGGCCGCGCCCAAGGCCAGGCCCCCCCAGAGGCCGGGCGACCTGCCTGCCCAGGCCAGGACGTTGGCCGCCAGGAGCACGCACACCGGATAGACCGCCGGGTAGTCGAGCCCCGGAACCAGCAGCCGCGAAGCGGCCAGGGCCGAGAGCCCGCCGGCAAGGGGGGAATGGAGGAGACAGCCCAGGGTGAACGCCAGGACCATGGTCGCGGTCCACACGACCAGCGCGGCCGCGAGCAGCCGTCCGGCAGGCAGGTGGCTGACGAGCGCCGAGAGGACGCTCTGCAGGGGCATGGCGTAGGAGACGTTGACGCCTGAACGGACGCCGTGGATCAGGTCCTCTCCGGCATGCAGCTCCGGGCTGCCCACGCTCGGGCCCGGCAGGTCGGCCGGGAACGACCGCATGAAAAGCACGGCGACGACCAGCGCCGCGCCGGCCAGGGCCCAGGCAGGGAGCGAGCGAGCGGCCTTGCGGCGCGCCGCGGCGAGCGAGACGAGGGACATTCCCCTAACGAGCCCTAAGCCTGTAGACCTCGAACACGGGGTTGGCGGTCATGGCCGAGGGATGGACGCGCATCCAGGGAAGCAGCGTCGGCCGCTCGAAGCGGACCATCCTCTCATAACGGGTGAAGTTCGTCCCCAGGGAAGGGCGCAGGTCGAAGTCAGGGAGGGCCACGACAAGAAAGCGCGGGAGCTCCGGCGGCATCAGGTCCTTGAAGAGCGGCGCCTCGATGATCATGAGCTCGTATCGGTCGTAGCGGAAATAAGGGGCGTTGGAGGGCGCCGGAGTCGCGAGCATCCCTACTACGGCCTCCGGCGGCAGGTTCGCCTCGATCCAGTCCCCGGCCAGGTAGTGGGTGGACCGCGGCGTGGAAGCCGCGTGGAAGTTGTAGGCGTAGGTCAGTCCGGCGGCGGCCAGCTGGAGCGTCGCCGCGGCGATGACCGCGCCCCCGAGCCGGCGCCCCCAGACGCCGCGGTCGAAGAGCTCCCAGGCCGCCTTGGCCGCCAGGAGCTGACCGACGGCGGTCCAGGCCAGGAAGTACCTCACCAGCCGCACCGTCGAGACCATGCTGAGGGTCGAGGCCACGCTCAGGCCCAGAGCGAAGGCCAGCAGACAGAGAAGCCAGGCAGGCTCCTTGCGGTTCTTCCACGCCGCCCAGCAGCACCCGGCCAGCGTCAGCGCCAGCGCCGGTTCGGTCACGGAGGGGGGCATGGTGAAGAGGAGGAACTGGATCGCTTTGGCCGCGCTGACCCCCCCCGCGCTGCCGCCGAGGACGCTCATCTCGGCGACGGCCTCCCGAAAGTCCAACACCCAGTACGGGTTGGTGGCGAGGAATGCCGCCAGGGCGGCTGCGGCCGCGGCCGTCAGGCCGGCTGCCTCGTCTTTCCAGGATCCTCTCCCGGCAGCCAGGCGCACGCATGCCGCGGCCGCGACCACGAGGCACGCGGGCCATGCGACCAGGAAGGAACCCAGCGCCAGCCCGGCGGCGGCCCCGGCCGCGGCGTAGCGCAGGGCGCCGCCGGTTTCCAGGAGACCGAGGCTCAAGTCCAGGGTCCACAAAGCGAAGAAGGACCAGAACATGTGGTTCTTGAGCACGTGCGCCTGCACGATGGCAGCCGGCGACAACAGGAAGAAGAGGGCCGCCAGGGCGCCCACCCTGACCCCCCTGGGCCCCTGGCCCAGGCGCCTGCGGCCGATGCGCAGCAGCATCAGGCCGCAGGCGACGTACATGGCGACGGAAAGGACCCTGCCCGCCATGTACATCGCCGCCATCTTCGGAGGGTCGGCCAGGTAAGGCAGCACCGAGCTCTTGAGCTCCACCAGGCCCAGGACGGCTCCGACGGCCAGAGCCGCCCCCATGCTGTAGATGTGGGCTCCGCCGTAGGTGAACATGTGCGTGCGCAGGTCCCCCTTCCACGGCTTCATCCGCGAGAGGATGATGAGCCAGGTCTGCTCGTCGTCATGGCCCGAGCGCAGATGGAATGACCGCACGGAGTTCATCAGGACCGGCGGCGGCCAGGTCCAGCCCGGCTTGATCCTCTCGACGCCGGAGAAGGGCTTGAAAGCCTCCGGGCTCAACATCAGGTTGTCGCCCAACTTCTTGTGCATCGCGGTCCAGGAGTCCGCGAGCTGGCGGTGGAGGGCCGCCGGGTCCATGCCCGGCGGCAGGACGCGCTCGATCCTCCGGGAATCGGGCAACCCCCAGCGCAGGCCCCACGACCCCAAGGCGCATCCCAGCATCGCCAGGGCCGCCGCCAGCGCGTACGTCACTTGCGCCCCACGACGACGATGGACATGCCGAAGGGAGGCCCGATGAAGGCTTCCAGCGCGTCGAGCCACGGCGCCAGGCGGTCGAACATCCGCACATGCCCCTTCGGAGGGTACTTGCGCCGAAGGATGCTACCGTTCACGAACCACCCCAAGATACCCGTCATGTTGAACGACTTGCAATGCTCCAGGGCGAAACCCGTCCGCTCGAGCTTCGACGCTATCTCAGCCTTGTCGTAGCGGCGGAAATGGCCCCCGTAGACGTCCAGCTTGTTGAAGAGCCAGGGGCAGTCCGGGACGACGAGGACGAGCCGCCCGCCCGGATCGAGCAGATCATGGGAATTGCGCAAGGCGAGGATGTCGTCGTCTATGTGCTCGAGGACGTTGATCCACAAGACCGTGTCGAACCTTCTCCCCGCGAGCGCCGGAGGGAGCGCGGCGCCCATGTCGGCCTGGATCAATTCCAGGTTCCGGCCGGCGTAGCGCCGGCGCGCGATGTCGATGAACTCGGCGACCAGCTCCACTCCCGCCACCTTCTCGCAACGGGCGAGCAGGCGGCCGGTGAAGATGCCGATGCCGATCCCGACATCCAGAACGTTGCGGCCCAGGAACGGTTCTATCCTGCGGAATATCACGTCGCCGAAATTCGGAGCCTCGGCGATCGTCTCGAGATGGACCAGTTCCGTCATGCCTTGCGGCCGAAGCGCAGCCACCACCATAATTCGAGCATGGTCTTGATGTAGCAATACGAGAAATAGAGGAGCCGCGCTTTGGACGCGCCTTCCTGGCGGGGAACGTACCGATACGGGATCTCCAGGATGCGGTGCCCCCCGCTGTGGAGCCGCACCAGGATCTCGGCCACGACGTCGTAGTGCCGCGCGCGGCAACGCATGTCTCGAACCGCCTCGGCCCTATAGAGCCTGAACCCCCCGGATATGTCCGTCAGCGGCACCGACAAGAAAGCCGCGTAGGAGGAATTAAGAAGACGGCTCATGAGCCTGCGCAGCCAGGGGCGGGCGTCCCCCCCCCCAGGAAGATAGCGGGAGCCGCAGACCGCGGAGAACTCCTCGCGTCTCCTCCAGAACTCGCTCACGATCTCCAGGGGGTGCGAGGAGTCGGCGTCCACGCAGAGGATGTAGCGACCCCTGGCCTCGGACAACCCCTGCAGATAGGCGCTCGCGTAACCGGGCTTCGCCTGCATGACGACGCGCGCCCCGCCTTCCCGGGCGATCTCGACCGAGCGGTCCGTGGAGCCGCCGTCGATGACCAGCAGCTCGTACGACCCGACCCGCGATTCCAGCATGGTCAATCTCCGCAGGAATCGCCCCAAGGCCTTCCCTTCGTTGAGGGTGAGCGTCAGGACGGTCAGTTCCGGCGGCTGCGTCATGGCGCGGCGGCTACGGCGGCGCGGAAGGTGTCCGCCTCGTAGTTCTTGCCGTGGCGGGGCCCCCACGAGATGGCGATGAAGGAAGAATCCTCAAGCGCGACGACGGCGTGCGCCTCTCCGGGAGGGCTCACGGCGATGTCGCCCGGCCGCAGGATGACGGACCGGAGAGCGCCTTTCCCTTTGCGGGAAACGTAGCGGAGCCTCCCGTCCAGCACGTACAGATACTGCGTCGTCTTCTTATGGAAATGGTTGCCCCTCGAGCTCCCCCTCTTCGAAGTGACGAGCGTGACGGCGTTGACATGGACGCCGTCAAGAATGTCGCGGATGGCGCCGCGAGAGTCTCTGAAGTCGACTCTCGTGCGCATCAGTCTCATGGACGCCTCAGGGGATGATGCGCGGCTTGGGTATCGGGATGATGAACTTGCCGCCCCGCTTCCGGTATTCTCTGAGGTTGGAGATGATTTCTTCCGAGAAATTCCAGGCCAGGAGCAGGGCATAGTCCGGCTTGCGGCGCAGCAGCTCGGAGTCGGGGAGGACCGGCAGGTGCTCCCCCGGAGTGAAACGCCCGATCTTCAGCGCCGATTTCTCCGTCACAAAATCCAGGATGTCCCTCGTGATCCTGCAATAATTGAGAAGAGTCATCCCTTTCGCCGGGGCGCTCACCGCCACGAGGCGCTTGCCTTCCCTCTTCAGCGCGAGGAGCATCCCGAGGAGCTCGCGCCGGTTCCTGCGCACCGCGTCGGCGAAACGCCGGAGCACCGGTTCCTCATGGATGCCATAGGCCTTCTCGTCTTTGAGGCACTTTGAAACGGAGGCTTCGACCTTGTGCCTCCCCTTGCGTCCCGCGAAAACGCGGAAGGAGCCGCCGTGGATCCTCTGCTTGCGGATGTCGAACACTTCCATCCCGAATTTTCGGAAGAACGGGCCCAGCGGCTTGAGCGAGATGTAGGAGAGGTGTTCGTGGTAGATGGTATCGTACTCGATGTCCCTCACAAGCTCCAAGAAATGCGGGGCCTCGATGATGAATACCCCTTCCGGGGTGAGCAGGGAATCGAGCCCGCGCATGAGGTCGTCGAGGTCGTTGATGTGGGCGAAACAGTTCGAGGCCGCGGCGACCGAGACCCTGCCGTGTTCGGCCCGTATCTTCTCGGCCAAGTGGGAGCTGAAGAACTCGTTGAGCGTGGGGACGCCGTTCCTTTCCGCGATGCGCACGATATTGGCGGCCGGATCCACCCCCAATATCCTCGTCCCGTTGACCTTGAAGTTCGCCAGCAGGACCCCGACATTGCTGCCGATGTCGAGGACGAGGTCGCCCGATCCCAGCTCGAAACGCTTGGTGACCTCCGACGCGAAACGGGCGAAATGCTCCTGCCCGGTCCTGGTCACGGAGGCTTCGTAGGGGTAGTCATGCCGATAGAGGACCTCCGGCGAGACCACATAGCTGAGCTGGCTCAAGCCGCACGAGCGGCAGAGCATGACCTCCAGAGGATAGTACGTGCTGGGATAGGCGAGCTGCTCCCTGCGCAGGAACTCGTCAGCCGGAGGCATGAACCCCAGATCGAGGAACTTGCGAAGGTCCTCGCTCTTGCACATCCGGCAGATCATGGACACGCCCTCACAATCCAATTATGCAACAATAAGTCGTGTCCCACAATCCGACGTCCATCCGGTTCGCCACGGACGCTCCCGACCTTTTTGATATACTACCGCGGTGAAAATCGTGGCTATCGCCCCGGTATTCAATGAGCGGGGAAAGATAGGTCGCGTGGTCGAGAAGGCCGCGCGCGCTCCGGTGACGGAGGTCGTGGTC
Organism: Elusimicrobiota bacterium; assembly: GCA_016209035.1. GTDB lineage: Bacteria > Elusimicrobiota > Elusimicrobia > UBA1565 > UBA9628 > JACQWX01. Next base: position 30,352 of record JACQWX010000093.1, read on the forward strand.
GTCTCTGACGCCTCGGACGACGGCTCCGACGCCGAGGCGCGCGGCATGGGCGCCACCGTGCTGCGTCACGAAAAGACCCTGGGCGTAGGCGCCGCCATCCGCACGGGCTTCGAGTACGCTCTCGCCAACGGTTACGAGATCGTGGTGGTCATGGCCGGCAACGGCAAGGACGACCCGGCCGAGATCCCGAAGCTCGTCTCCCCGATCGTGGAACGGGGCTATGATTACGTGCAGGGGTCGCGCTACGCCCCTGGCGGGGAGTACAGCCGCATGCCGCTGCACAGGATCATCCTGACCCGGGCCTATCCCTGGCTGGTGCGGACGGTGACGGGCTTTCCCATCACGGACGCCACCAACGGCTTTCGCGCCATCAGGGCCGTTCTCCTGCGCGATGCGCGCATCCGGCTGCGCCAGGATTGGCTCGACCGCGGGGAGCTCGAGTATTACCTGCAGCTGCAGGCCATCCGGTTGGGCTACAAGGTCTGCGAAGTGCCGGTCCGCAAGACATATCCGGACATCAGCTCCTATGGGCGCTACACCAAGATCCGACCGGTGACGGATTGGATCAGGAATCTGAGGCCGATTCTGTTTCTTACGCTGGGGATCAAGAAATGAAGCGGATAACGATCGGACAAGTCGGCTGCGGCTATTGGGGCCCCAACCTGTTGCGGGTCTTTCACGAACTTCCCGGCGTCAGGGTCAAATGGCTCTGCGATCTCAAGCCCGGCCGGCTGGATTGGGCCAGGGAGCGTTGGCACGGGCTGCGCGTGACCGGCGAGTGCCGGGACATCGTCGGGGATCCGGAGGTGGATGCCGTGGTGGTGGCGACCGAAGTGGTCACGCACGCGGACTTGGCGGCCGCGGCCCTCAAAGGCGGCAAGCATGTCTTCGTGGAGAAACCCTTGACGAATTCCAGCCGGACCGCCCGGGACCTGGCGGACCTCGCCTTGAGCCGAGGCCTCACCATGGCCGTGGGGCACGTCTTCCTGCATCATCCGGCCGTGCGTATTCTCAAGGCCGAGCTTCTCTCGGGCCGGCTGGGGCGACTCTGTTACTTGGACTTGGCGCGCGTCAACCCCGGCCCGCCCGCGCCCAAGCACAACGTGGTCTGGGACATGGCTCCGCATGACGTGGCCATCGCCCTGCATCTTGCCGGCGGGCCGCCGCGGGCCGTGCGGAGCACTGGTGTGCGCTGCTTGCGCCGCGATATCGACGAAGCCGCCTTCTTTGAAGTGGATTTCCCGGGCCGGGTGGTGGGCCGGGTGCACGTGAGCTGGCTTTCGAGCCGTCGGATCCGCCGCGTAGAGGTCTACGCGCGGCGGGGGGCCATGTTCTACGACGACGTGGAGCCGTTCGAGAAGGTCCGCATCGTCTCTCCCGGAGAGGACACGCGGGTTTCGGCCCGGTCCGCCGAGAGCAAGACGCTGTATTATGGGGCGGGGGACATCCACATACCGGCCCTCCCGCCGGACGAGCCTTTGCGGCGGGAATGCCAGGATTTCATAGACTCCGTGCGGGCGGGGCGCCAGCCTTTGAGCGGGCCGGGGATGGGCGTCGCGGTCGTGCGGGTTCTCGAAGCCGCCTGCCTTTCGGCCGAGCGCGGGGGCAAGGAAGTCAAGCTCTCATGATCATATCCCAGACCCCCTTGCGCATCAGCCTGGCCGGAGGCGGCACGGATCTGCCTTGCTATTGCAGCCGTCGGCAGGGGAAGGTCCTTTCCACCGCCGTCAACAAGTACATCTTCGTCATCATCCAGGAGCGCTTCGACGACCAGATCCACGTCAACTACGCGCGGCGCAAGGAAGTGGTCGACGAGGTCTCGCAAGTGCGCCACGACCTGGCCCGCGAAGCCATGCGCATGGCCGGGCTGGTCCGGGGATTCGAGGTCACGACCCTCGCCGACATACCGTCCGAGGGATCGGGCCTGGGCTCCTCCTCGGCCTTGACGGTCGGGCTCTTGAACGCCTTCCATGCTTACCGGGGCCGGCAGGTGGACGCCGAGACCTTGGCCCGGCAGGCCTGTGAGATAGAGATCGTCAGGTGCGGCAAGCCCATAGGCCGGCAGGATCAATACATCGCGGCTTACGGCGGCCTGCATTTCTTCACGTTCCACAAGGATGGTTCGGTGGGCATGAAACGCGTGGATGTACAGGATCATGTCTTGCGCCGCCTGGAGGCGGGGCTGCTCCTTTACTACACGAACAAGACCCGCAGCGCCGACGGCATCTTGGCGGAGGCTAGGCTCCGCGCCGCGGACAATCTCGCGGTCATGAACGGCATCCGGGCCTTGGCGGAAGAATCACATTCCGCTCTCCTCAGGGGGGACGTGGATTCGGTGGGCCGCAACCTAGACCGCGGCTGGAGGCTCAAGAAAAGGCTCGCCGCCGGCGTCACGGACCCGGGGATAGACGCCTTTTATGCCCGGGCGCGGAGGGCCGGAGCCATAGGCGGGCGCATCACCGGCGCCGGCGGCGGCGGGTTCTTCCTGCTTTACGCGCCGGAACTGCGTCGGGCCAGGCTGCGCAAGTCCCTGTCGGGATTCCGCGAACTGCCCATCGAGCTTGAGCCCGGCGGAAGCAAGATAGTCCTCAATATCAGGCGCCGCATATGGAGATAACGCCGTGTGGAAGTTCGGGACGTCCCAAGAAAGCCTTCCTTCTCGCCGCCGGCCTGGGCACGCGCCTGTGGCCGCTCACCCGCAAGACCCCTAAGTGCCTTCTGCCGCTGGGCGGCAAGCCCATCCTGCACTGGTGGATCAAGCTCCTCGAAAGCCTGGGCGTGGAGGAAGCGCTCGTCAATCTTCATCACTTGGCCGGACAGGTGGAGGATTTCGCGCGCGGGTCCGGCCACGCGCTGCGCCTGCGGCTCTTTCATGAGCCGCGTCTATTGGGTTCGGCGGGGACGATTTCGGCCAACCGGGATTTCGTCGGGAACGAGCCCTTCTGGATCTGCTACGCGGACACCCTCGTGGCCGCCGACCTTAAACCCCTTGTCGAGCTCCATCGTCGCGAGCTGCCGCCGTTGACCTCGGGGCTCTTCAAGTCCTCGGACCCGAAGGCTTGCGGGATCCTCGAGCTTGGGTCCGGCGGCCGCATCGTGTCGTTCGAGGAGAAGCCGGCCTTCCCTCGCTGCGACCTGGCCTGCGCCGGGGTGTTTGTGGCTTCTCCCGCGCTTTGGGGCTATCTGCCGGCCGGCTGCGGCGACATAGGCCGTGACGTCATGCCCGGACTGGTGGGACGAGCCTTCGGCCGCCTGCTTCGCGGGACGGTCATCGATATCGGCACGCCGCAGGCCTATGGGCTCGCGCGCAAGCGCTGGGCCGAGCTGGGCCTCTCCCGCCGGTTCGGGGAGAAGGCATGATCGCCCCGTCATTCAGGCGGCAGGCCCTGCGCGACTGCGCGGCCCTGGCTTCGGCGGCCCTGGGCCTGCGGCTGGCGGCGCTTCTCATCCTGCCCCGGATCCTGGGCTCCGAATACCCGGGCTATTATGATGACGGAGCATACGTGGCCATGGCGCGCGTCTGGGCCGGGTTTCCGGGGGAGCATGTCGTCATCCATCCGCCCGGCTATCCCCTCTTCTTGGCGCCGTTTTGTCTGCTAGGCTCCGCCGGTCTATCCCTGGCCCTGCTGGCTCAAGCCGCCCTATCCTCGGCCACGGTCGCGCTTGCGTATCTCATGGCGGCCGTATTGGGCGCGAGCCGCCCAGCGGCGTGCTTGGGGGGCGTTCTGTGCGCGATCAATCCCATGTTCGTATTCTTCAGCACGCGATTCATGGTCGAGACGCTGTTCGTCTTCCTGGTCCTGGCGTTCTTCCTGCTGTGGCTCAAGGCCTGGAACGACGGGGATGCGAGGCTGGCGGCCGCCGCCGGCGTGGCGGGAGGATTGTCGGCCCTCACGCGCGGAGTCATCCTGCCTTTCGGCGGGGTCTTGGCCCTGGCGGCTCTCTGGGCGGGCAATCGCGACAAGAGGCGGCTGTCGCTCGTGGGGGCCTGCGGCATCGCCTGGGCTTTGACCATGACGCCGTGGACGGTTCGCAACGCTTTGCATCACGGGCGTTTCATCCCCGTATCGATGCAGGGCGGATGGAATCTCTACGAGGGGCTGACCATTGACTTGGACGAGATCCGCCGGAGCCGGCCGGCCGCCATGGGCGCCGAGGCCGCCGCTTTGGGCCTGAAGGACCCGTTCGCCGTCGATGCCCACTTCGGACGCAAGGCCGCCGGATGGATCCGCGAGAATCCGGGGAGGTTCGCCGGCTTGGCATTGCGCAAAGCCTTGCGATTCTGGAGACCGTGGCCCTATCCGCCGCATCCCGCGTCGGCGCGCGCCCTGACGGGCATCTTCTACGTCGCGCTTTTCAGCCTGGCCATAGCCGGGCTCTGCATGGGGGCGGCCTCTCATCCGGCCTGGATTTTCCCGCTGGCATGGTGCGCGCATCTGACCGTCATGCACGCGGTCTTCGCCGGCAACCTGCGCTATCGCCTGCCCCTGGAGCCCATGGTCGCCGTCTTCGCGGGAGTCGGCCTGTCGAGGTTGTTGTCCAAAACCGGAATTGATATGCTGATAAAATGACAGGACCGCCGTTTTCCCGCATAGCCCCCGACGTCGCTCTCGGCCGCGACGTGCGCATCGTCGGTTGGGCGAATCTCTACGGCTGCTCCATAGGCGATGACTCCCGTATCGGGCCTTTCGTCGAGGTCCAGAAAGGCGCCGTGGTCGGCGATCGCGTCAAGATATCTTCCCATGCCTTCATCTGCGAGGGCGTGACCATCGAGGATGAGTGCTTCATCGGCCATGGGGTTCTCTTCATCAACGACAAGAACCCCGTGGCGGCCAGGGAAGGGCGACCGACCAAGGATGGGGATTGGCGGCTGGAGAGGACATTGGTCAAGAAAGGGGCCGCCATAGGCTCCGGCGCGGTCATCCTTTGCGGCGTGACCATCGGAGAGGGCGCCTTGGTCGGCGCCGGCGCGGTGGTGAGCCGGGACGTCGCGCCCCATACGGTAGTGGCGGGCGTCCCTGCCCGGGCATTGGCTCATGGCCGGATCCGGAGATGACATGAGCCGGAGCGCTTGCGATGCCGCGGCCATCCCGTTGGTGGATCTTAAGGCCCAGTACCTGGACATCAAGCAGGAAATCGACCGGGCCATCGCCGAGGTCGTTTCAAGCCAGTATTTCGTGCTGGGGCCCGTCGTCAAGCGGTTCGAGGAGGAGTTCGCGGCGTATTCCGGAGTCGCGCATTGCGTGGCGCTTCAGTCCGGCACGGCCGCGGTGTGGCTCATGCTGCAGGCCTTGGGCATCAAGCCCGGCGACGAGGTCGTCACCACTCCCATCACCTTTTTCGCCACCGTGGAAGGCATCCTGCTGTGCGGCGCCCAGCCCGTGTTCGCGGACGTCGACGAGCGCACCCTGAATCTCGATCCGGGACAAGTCGAGGCTGCGCTCACGCGGCGCACCAAGGCCATCCTGCCCGTGCACCTCTACGGCCAGCCCGCGGACATGGACGCCCTGCGCGGGATCGCCCGGGGCCGGGGGTTATTCCTGCTGGAGGATGCGGCCCAGGCGGCAGGAGCGACCTATCAAGGCCGCAAGGCGGGCGGCTTAGGAAGCGCGGCTGCGGCCAGCTTCTACCCGGGGAAGAACCTAGGGGCCTACGGCGACGCCGGCGCGGTGCTGACCGACGATGCGGGACTGGCCGAGACGCTGCGCATGCTGCGCGACCATGGCGGCAGGAAGAAGAACCATCACGACATCCTGGGGTCGAACGCCCGCATGGACGCCGTTCAGGGAGCGGTCCTCTCGGTCAAACTCAAGCATCTGGACCGCTGGAACGCGGCGCGCCGGGCCCATGCCGAGGCTTATCGCCAGGCCTTGGCCGGCGCCCCGGGGCTTGGCTTCGTGGAGGAGCGCCCCGACTGCCGCTCCAACTTCCATCTTTTCGTCGTCCGTCATCCGCGACGCGACGGGCTCTTGGAGGCGCTGCGCGCCGAGGGCATCCAGGCGGACATCCATTATCCGATCTGCTGCCACCTGCAGCCCGCTTGCGGCGCCGGCCGGCGGCCGGCGGGCAGTTTTCCCGCGGCCGAGAAGGCCGTCCGGGAGATAGTGTCTTTGCCCATGTACGCGGAACTCTCCGGCGAACAGCGGGCGCGCGTAGTCCGAACGGTGCGGCGTTTTTGTCGAGCGTGAAGCGTTCACTCCTCGCTCTTCTCTGCTGCCCGAACTGCCGCGGCCGGCTGGACCTCGTTGAGGGCCAGGGCCAAGGCAAGGAGGTCGTTTCCGGAGTCCTCGCCTGCCAGGACTGCCCGGCCCGCTTCCCCATCAGGCGCGGCATCCCGCGGTTTTTGTCCGCGGAGCGGGGCTCCGAGTCCCCGCGGGAAGACATCGACCACTTCGGGTACCAATGGACGAGGTTCGGCTTCCTGAGCCCGACCTACGAGGCTCAGTTCCTGGACTGGATCAGCCCCGTGGAGAGGTCGTTCTTCCCGGGCAAGACGGTGCTCGACGCCGGCTGCGGGAAGGGACGCCATCTGGTCTGCGCCAGGCAATTCGGAGCCGCGACGGTCGTCGGGATGGACGCGAGCGACGGCGTCGAGACGGCCTACGAGCACGTGCGCGGGATGGACAACGCCCACGTGGTCCAGGCCGACATCCACCATCCCCCGTTCAAGCCGGTCTTCGACTACGCCTACTCCGTGGGGGTCCTGCACCATCTGCCCGACCCCGAGGCGGGTTTCAGGTCCATCCTGCGCGTCCTGCGGCCCGGAGGCCGCGTCTCGGTCTGGGTCTACGGGCTGGAGAACAACCGCTGGGTCCTCTGGCTCCGGAAGCTGCTGTGGTCCGGGGTCGTGGCCAGACTCGGCCCTTCCGGCAGGAAGTCCGTGAGCTGGGCCGCGACCGCCCTGGCGCTCTGGCCCGCCCTCAAGCTCGTGTACGCTCCCATGGGCAGGCTGGGCCTCGCCAAGAGGCTTTTCTACGGGGATTACCTTTGCTACATCTCCGGGTTCTCGTTCCGGGACGTCTGGCTCATCGTGCTCGACCACATCTCTCCGGGGGAGCAGCACTACGTGAGCGGCCCGGAGATCGCCCGGTGGTTTCGGGACGCCTCCCTGAAGGACGTCGTGATCGAGCATCACAACCGGAACTCCTGGCGTGGCTTCGCTAGGCTTTCTTCGCCACCGCGAAGAGGCTGATGCCGAACGGGAAATCCACCCCGAGGGAAAGGACGCCGTTCTCAATCCTGAGGAGCCACGCCAGCGCGCGGTTCGCCGACGCGCTGGAGCTCACCAGCTGATAACGGGCCCGGGCCACCGGCTCCATGGAGAGCGCCCGCTGGACGGCCCTCGCCGCGCCCGCGGGAGGGAAGAACGCGAAGTTCCAGTAGGACACCCTCTCCACGACGAAGCGGTTCCTCTCCAGCGCCGAAACGAGATGCCTCCTGGAATACCGCCTGCGGTGATGGTTGAGGCTGTCGTGGCTGCTCCACAGGAAGGCGAAGGCGGGGACGAACACGATGAGCTTCCCTCCCGGCGTCAGGACCCGGTGCCACTCCGCCAACGCCTCGTCCTCGTCGTGGACGTGCTCGAGGACGTCGGAGGCCACCACCACGCCGAACCGCCGGCTCTGGAAGTCGGTGTCCCTCGCGTCCGCCACGTGCACGGCGTCCACTCCCCTGGACCGGCAGGCCTCGATGGCCTTGGGATCGATGTCGATGCCCGTGACGCAGGAATGGCCGTTCTCCCTGAGGGACCGGATCAGCGCCCCGCCTGAGCAGCCGACATCGAGGATCCCGACGTCGCCGGCCGTGCCTTTCAGGAGCCGGAGGATCATGTCCCTCCTGCCCACGCACCACCAGTGGTGGTCCTCCGTGCGGTAATAGTTCGCGGCGAACGCCTCGTCCATGGGCTGCGACGATGATACATCTTTTCCCCATCGGAGGGCCCCGAAGCCGGAAGGCCTGCCTGGACAGATGAGGGCGCGTTCAGTAAGATTGGGCGTGCCCATGCCGCGCGCCCATTGGATCTTCCTGCTGGCCTCGGCGTGGATGGGCCTGGAACACGCGGCGCTCGGCCCCTTCTCGGCCTTCCACATCCACGACACGGCGGACGTCAGCTCCATGGCCCTGGACGCGGGAGGCGTCTACCGGGAAGCGGACCTCTGGCTTCCCTGGGTGGCCGGCGGGGTGGACCGGCTGGCCAACGACCTGACCCGCACGCATCTGACCTCCCTGCTGTTCATGGCGCTGCCGGGCTGGCTGGCCTACGAGACCATCTTCATCCTCCAGTTCTTCCTCTTCTCCTATTTCGTCCATCGCCTGGCGCGCGACCGGCTGGGCATGGAGGAACTCCCGGCGACGTTCGCCGCTTTGGCGGCCATGGTCTACATGGAAGCCTACCCGAGCGTCCTCAAAGGCCTCAACCCGGACTTCAAGGGGGCCTTCGCCCTGCTCCCCATGATGCTGTGGCAGCTGGAGAAAGCCGACGACGCTTCCCCGCGGACCCCTTGGCTGCGCGTCGTCGGGCTTGGCCTCCTCAACGGGGCCTGTTCCTCGCTGCCCCGAGCGCTGCCGTTTTGCTTCGCGGCGGTCGCGGTCTGGTTCGCCGTCGTGCGCGGCAAGACCTCGCTGCGGTTCTGGTCTTTGTTCCTGGTCTTCTGCCTCGTCTCCGCGCTGCCTCAGTCGCGCACGGCGCTGGCCATGGCGCTCCACGGGGCCGGGTCCCACCGGGCCGACTGGGCGGCCCCCGCGAGCTCATGGGCATCCTCGCTCCGACAGGTCTGGGCCAATCTGCTGCTCTACAAGATGCTCCTCGGCCTGACCCTGGCGGGCTGGGCCCTCGCGGGGAGGTCCGACCCCCTTTTGCGGCGGCTCCTGGCCGCCTTCCTCCTCTGGGCATCCCTCGCCGAGGCCGGGGAGAACCTCAAGCCCCATCTCCCGGGTCCCCTCGGGTTCCTCAAGGGCTTCCGGTTCGAGAAGTCCGACTTCCTCCTGCCGATGTTCGCCGCCTTCGCCGGCGCCCAAGGCCTCGGCCGGCTGCCCCGGAGGAGCCTCCTGTTCGGGCTGGGAGCCGCGGTCCTGTTCGCTTTGTCCGTACAGCTGAAGGCCGTCAACATCGCCGAATGGTATTTCTGGGGCGGCTACGCGGCGAACTACTCCAGCCCGGTCTATCGGGACCTGGCGTCCCGGCGCGAGGATCCCTTCCGGGTGGCGACCTTCACCCACGGCCTCAACCCGTCCTACGCCAACGCCTACGGGCTCGAAACCGTGGACGGCTACCTCAACATCTACCCGAAGGCCTACCAGCGATTCTGGTCCAAGGTGATCGGGCCGCTGACCTCACAGGACGCGTACTACGACGAGTTCTTCAACAGGAGCGGCAACAAGGTCTACCTGTTCCTCAGGGACGCGGAGCCGTTCGTCGCCGGCGGACTGCCGTTCTCCCGCTTCTACCGCCTCCCCCTGCTGTCCCTGGCCAACGCCAAGTACCTGATCTCCCGCATCCCCCTCCTGCACGACGACCTCAAGCCGATCCGCGTCCCGGCTCCCTGGCCGGGCGAGCGCAAGGAGCGCCTCAAGCTCCGGCTCCGCGAGAACTTCTCCGGCAAGACGCACCTCTACGTGTACGAGAACACGTCCGCGCTTCCGCGGGCCTTCCTGGTCCGCAAGGCCCGATTCTTCCCGGACCGGGAAGCGCTGCTCCAGCAGCTGGCTGGAGCGGCTGCGCGGGAACTGCGCGACACCGTGTTCCTGGAGGAGAGCTTCTCGAAGTCCGTCGGCCCCGGGCCCTTTGAGCCAGGCAAGGTCTCCTTCTCGGCCTATCATCCCGACCGCATCGAGCTGCGCCTGGAGACGGCGGGCCCGGCCCTGCTGGTCGTGTCCAACACCTTCAACCCTTATTGGCGGTGCGAGGCCGACGGGGTCGAGAAGGAGATCGTGCCCGCCTTCGGCGCCTTCTGGGCCGTGCGCCTGGCGTCCCCGGCCCGCAACGTCACGTTCCGTTACGACCCTCCGTACCGGATGTTCTGAACACCGGCATCCCTGACACGAGGTCCGTGACCTCGCCCTGGTCGCCCGTTCCTCTTTCCTTCCAGTCCCAGTCCGGCCCTCCCAGACCGCTTGTACGCCCGCTGACGAGTCTGCGCCGGCCCGTCCGCCAGGAGAGATTCGGCGGCTTCGGCGAAGAGCTCGTGCATCTCCCTGCACGGGTGCGCGTTGGCCGGGTTGGCCCAGAGGGCCCTTTCCGGCCGGCCGCGGCTTGTCGAGATCGTCGAACCATCCGGTGCGCAGCGCGGCCTCCAGTCCGCCGAGGAACAGGACCGCGGCGAGCAGGACGAGCGGGGCCTTCAGGGCCGCTGAACGGATGGGGTTCGCCATGCCGGGGGAGAGTATTGAATGAAATCAGGGAGCCGGGTTCCAATGCCGTCGCGGAGGATGGGAGTTACAGGACTACTCGACAGGGGGCGGGGGCAGGATGGGGGGCTTCTCGGGCTTGGCCTGGGAGCGCTGGAGCTCGACTCCAGCCACCAGGAGGCTCGGCGCGACCACCGACACCGGCATCCCTGACACGAGGTCCGTGACCTCGCTGCGGTCGCCGGCGGCCAGGATGTTCTCCATCAGCACCAGGGGCGTACACACGACGTCGAGGTTGCGCACCAGGGTCAAAGCCCCCGTCTTGGCGTCCACCATGTAGACCAGCCTCGCCATCAGGCGCAGGGCGTCCTGCCGGCCGGTGGACTGGGCCTGGGTGAAGCCGTCGAGCTTCCTCACCAGGAGTCCGTAAGGCTTGTCCCGGCGCTTGAGCTCGCGGCGCAGGAGCCTGAAGAGCTCGTCCTCGGAGACGGTGCGCCGAGCGGAAAGGATGAGATTGCCCGGCGTGCCGATGGGCATGAAGCCCGGAGGCCGTCGTCCGTGGCCGTTCGAGCGGGGGAACCCCTTGACCGGATAGCGCGAGAGGAGGAACCCCCTGAGCACGCCGCGCTCGATGAGCGCGACTCTGGCTGCGGGGATGCCCTGGTTGTCGAGAGCGTAAGTGCCGACCAAGGGCCTGCCCCCGAACTGTTCGAGCGTCGGGTCGTCCACCAGGGTGAGCATCGGGGAAAGGACCCTTGTCCCGAGCTTGTCGCGGAAGACCTGGGTCCCGCTGGGGTTCCTCTGCTCCTCGCCGGAAAGCCTGGCGCCGACCGAGAGCACCGCGGCGGCCACGATCGAGGGGTCGAGCACCGCGGGGGCATCGAAGGGAGAGGTGGTCACGGCCACCTTGAGGGCCGCCAGGTCCGCGGCCATCTCAAGGGCCTCCTCCACGACCCGGCCAGGGCTCGGCAGGCCTTCCTCGGACGTCGCCAGGATCCGGCTGTTCGCTGAGACCTTGAGTCCGTCGGTCGCGATGTCCACGGCCTCGAGCTCGACCTCGGCCACGTCGCGCGGAAAATCCACGGCAAGCCCCTCGGTGTCCCGGAGCCGCCATCGCTCGCGGGAAAGGGAGGTCGAGGCCTCGGCGTGGAGCAGATGAGGAGCGTCCCGGAAGGCATGGCTTGCCTCCTCGCAGAGACGCTCGAGCCCGGCCTGCGACCAGCCGGGCTCCTCGTCCGGCTGGGTCAGCCCGGCCTTGCGGCCGGCAGCGCGGTCGAGGCCGGAGGCCGAGCGCTCCGGCCGCCCTCGGGAGTGGCGTTGGCGGCCGGCAGCGCGGTCGAGGCCGGGGGCCTCTCTGCTGAAGTCGTCGGTGTCGTACTCGGCCTTGCCCCGGCTCACGCGCAGGGCCTGCTTTCGCAGGTAGTCCGCCGACGCGGCCTTGTAGGCCAGGTCCAGGAGGCGCCAGAGGCCGTGGCGCAGCGCGAAGAGGTCGTCCTCGAACGGGAGCGAGCGCCCGACCAGGTCGGAGGGCATCCCGACCGGGTGGTTGTCCATCTCGGGGCTGCCGACCCGCACGTCCGGGGTCACGATCCGCTGGCGCCGCTGGCCCCGGTAGCGCATGCGTCCCATGACGCACGTCGTCTCGGACTGGCTTACGTCGGCGGCGGCCAGGCCCACGTAGTAGGGCGGAGGGTATCCCTCGGCCCGCAGGGCCGAGGAGCGGGCGAGTTCGTAGGACAGGGCGAGGTCGAGGCCATCCTCCGCTGCCGTTAGCGGAGGATGAAAGGTGGAAAGCATCAAGAGGAGGACACCGAACAAAGCCGGGAAGCGAATCATCTCCCGTCCCTCTTCTCTCCGTCTTCCTTCTTCCATCCCCGTTCCCCGAGGAACGGGGATGGAAGAAGGGGCAACACGCTCCGGTCCTCGGGGATCCTCTGCAGCTCGGCTTCCGAGATCAGGACGCTCGGCGCGATCTGCCCGACCGGGACATGGCCGGACTCGGCGCCGCAGACGAACTCGTTGGCGAGCCGGGCATCGTCCCCGGCAGCCACGATGCGGTCCAAGAGCACCAGGGGCGTCCCCGCCATCTTGACCCCGCGCACCCGGGTCTTGGCGCCGCTCAAAGCGTCCACGCGGAAGACCCTCCTGGGGTTCACCTCGAAGGTCTGGGCGGACCGCCTGAGGTTGGGGTTCTCGCCGCCGAACGAGCCCACTAGGAGGAAGCCGTAGGGCTTGCCTTTGGCCCGGCAGATTTCCCGCAGGCGCAGCTCCAGGGCCGCAATCCCCACGGGCCGGTGGGCCAGCACGATGATGTTCGCCATGCGGCCCGTCGGATGGCGGAACGGGTCGGCCCGCCCGTGGCCGTTGGACTTGGGGAAGCCTTTCACGGGCCAGCGAGACATGAGGAAGTTCCGGAGCACCCCGTGGTCCACCAGCACGACGCGCTGCGCCGGGACGCCCTCCTCGTCGAAGAGATAGTGGCCGCTCAACGGCGCGCCCTGGAACCGCGCCAGGGTCGGATCGTCCACGAAGCTCAAGTGCTCAGGCAGGATCCTCTTGCCCACGAGGTCCTTGAAGACCTGGCTGTGCGCGGGGTCCCTCTGCCGCTGGCCCTCGAGCTTGTGCCCCAGGGCCTCGTGAAACAAGACCGAGGTGACCTCGGGGTCGAGGATCACGGGAGCCGCCGCGGGCGGCTGGACCGGGGAAGCGCGCGCCTCGTCGAGCTGCCCGGCCAGGCGGCGCGCCGCGGCGAGCAAGGCCTCCTCCGGGGGGATGTCCGCGCGGTCCCGGAAGGTGAAGCTGACCATCTCATCGAGGCGCATCCCGTCCGAGGCCCGCGTCATGGCGCTCACGCGCAGGACGCCCGGGACGTGCATGCCCTCGGCCGCCAGGCGGGTCCCCTCGCTGGTGAGGAGGTAGCGCCTGCTCCACCGGCGCCTGGCGGTCGCGCGCGACTCGTAGACGAAGGGATGGTCCCGGAACACCGCGCTCACCCTTGATAGAAGGCCGGCCAGGCCGGCCTTCTCGGCCTCCACATCGGGCGCCGGCATGGGCTGGAAGAAGATGGTTGAGACCTCTACCGAGAAGTCGTCAAGTTCCTCGACCACCAACTCCGTCGCCCTCTTGGCCTTCTTCTCCAGGTAGCCGGACAAGGCGCTCTTGTAGGCCTTGTCGGTCAGGCTCCACAGCTGGGCCCGCAGCGAGTCCGAAGTCTTGCCCGCCTCCATGTGCCAGCCCTGGAAGCCGAGGTCCGTGTTGTCGAGGGTCCTCGTGCCCGCCCTGGCCTCGACGTAGAGGACGCGGGATTCCTGCACGTCGTCGTCCGTCAGCGCGCCGAAGGAGGCCGACAGCTCCATGGCCCGGATATCGGTGAGCCGGTAGGCCAGGAAATAGGGCGGCTCGAAGCCGTCCTTGCGCATCTTGAGCGACCGCTCCATCTCGGCGCGCATCGGCGCGAAGACCTCTTCGTCGGCCATGGGCCATGCATACGACAAGGAGTGCGTCAGGATCAAGCCCAGGATGAGGAAAGCACTCCTTGTCGCCGTCCGTTCGTCGGTCATGGTCGACGGCCTCAGCCGCGGCAAGAGGCCCTACCGGAGACCCGAGGCAGGCACCTGACGGGCCTCTTGCCGCGGTTGAATGATCTCGAACCCCGTGAAGGGCCCGTAGTAGGAGGTGGGCGGGGGCTGGAGCGGGACCGACAGGGCCTTGAGCTTGCCGGTGGCGTTGGCCCTCTGGTAGAGGATGCCGAGGTTCCTGCGCACGCTCTCGTTGGCGGGGTCGAGCGCCAGGGCCCGCTTGTAGGCCCTCTCGCCGTCGGCCAGCTTCTCCATCATCAGATAGGCGTTGCCGAGGTTCATGTACGACTCGGCCGTCTCGTGGCGATGCCTCGGCGTCCTCTCGCCGGGCGCGACGCCGTAGGCCTGATAGGACAAGATGGTGGTCCGGAGCGTCTCGTTGGCCAGCAGCGAGTCGGCGACCTCGCATTTTTCGGCGTTGATCGCCCCCTCATAGGCCTTGATCGCCTCGGCGAAGTTCTTGCGGATCATGTGGACCTGGGCCATCCGGTAGAAGTTGGGGGCGAACACGGGGTCGATGGCCTCGTAGAGCTTGAAGCGCGTCAATGCCCGGTCCAGGTACTTCTCGGCCTCCTGGGGCCGGGCGGCGTTCATCATGTGCTCGGCCATCTTCAGGTGCAGGACCCCTACCTGGTGGTGGTGCTGGACGTAGTTGGGGGCGAGCCTGCGGACCCCGTCGTACGCCTCCAGGGCCCGCTCGTAGTCGTCGCGCGGGACGTTCTTCCTGTCTCCCCAGGGCTCGTTGTAGAGCTTCCTCATGTCGAAGCGGTCGTTGAAGACGTTGCCGCGGAAATAGTGCGCCATCACGAAGTTGGGATTGAGGTCCGTGACCATGCGGTAATGCTCCAAGGCCCTGTCCCACTGGCGCTCCTTGGAGAAGTAGATGGCGATGTTGTGGTGGACGTCGGCCTTGAAGTACCCCCAGAAGATGTGCATGGGCTTGAGCATGGCCAGGATGACCAGGGGGACCCAGGGGCGCTGCGAAAAATGCGCCAGCCGGACCAGGATGTAGCCCACGCTGAGCACGCAGCCGGCGAACACCGACCAGGAGACCCACCACTGGAGCACCTCCCCGCCCATCCGCATCTGGTTGATGGAGCCCTGCAGCCCGGAGAACTCCTTGAAGAGGATGTAGCCGACGAAGGCCACCCCGCCCCACGCCGCGATGCGGGCCGGCCAGATGAGGAACTCGCTGAGGAAGTGAGCCGGGCCGGGCTCCGCCGAAGCCCCCTCCGGGCCGCCCTGGGCCGGGACATGCGCAACCCCCGATCCGACATGCAGCTCGAAGAGGGCCTTGCCGCGGGAGAGGTTCACGATCATCCCGGACAAGAGGCCCAGATAGACCCCGGACGACACGAAGCGCAGGCTCACGTCAAAACAGTTGTGGCCCAGCATCCCCATGAAGGCCACCATGTAGCCGATGAGGTCGTAAGCCCGCGGGTGGGGCCGGCCGTCCTTCATGGCCAGGCTCGTGGTCAGCTGGCCTAGGGCCCGGAACCCCACCACCAGGGAGCTCAAGACCAGCCAGATGAAGACGCCGAAGCCGAGGATGCCGTTGTCGAAGAGCTGCTCGATGTACTCGTTCTCGGAATGGTCCGTCTCCGTGTTGTGCTTTCCCTCGATGTGGAAGATGGGGGGCCGGCGGAAGGCCGGGTAGATGGGCGGGAAGCTCCCCACGCCGGTGCCCAGGAGAGGTTGGGTCATGATCATCTCCCAGGTGGCCTCCCAGGTGAAGAGCCGGAAATTGATCGAGACCATGCGGGTCCTCAGGTCTTTGGCCACGAAACTCCCGAACCCGATGGTGCCCAGCGCCACCGCGGCCAGCACGATCTTGCGGTAAGGCCTGACCAGGAGCGGGAAGTAGACGAAGGCGATGACCCCGAAGAGGAAGGAGACCATCGCGAACCCCAGCCACGCGCCCTTGGTGCCGGTCGCGACCAGGTCGATCAGGAGCAGTCCAATCAGCAGGATGAGGCTCAACTTTCTGGTCTTGAAATACTGCGTCAGGAGGATGGGGAACATGATGACCAGGAAGTCCGCGAAGAAGTTGGGGTTGCCGTAGGTGGAGAAGACGCGCTGGCCGAACGCCCCTCGCCAGATGAAGGGGTCGATGCCCTTGTTCAGGCCGGGCGGGAAGAAGCTGATGTCGACCAGCTGGTAGAACCCGTAGCCCACCGCGACCCAGGCGGCCCAGACGAGGATCCGGGTGAGCCGGTCCACGGCGGAGGCCTCGAGCTCGTAGATGGCGATCAGGGCCGCGATCATGAAGAAGGAATGGCGCAGGAAGAAATCCACGCTCGCCATGTGATAGGGCGCGTGCAGGAACGAGAAGATTCCCACCAAGAGGTAGGCCAGGAACGGGGAAAGGCACACAAGGTCTTCCTTGCTGAACGCCGACTTCCCCGCCTCCATCAGCCGGATGACCCAGAAGGTGGCCAAGGCCAGGCCGCCCATCTGCATCAGCGTGATCTTTACCTGGGCGGAATCGTAGGTCCTGAGGTAGAAGGCCGAGGAGATCAGGAGGTAGAGGAGCGGCAGCCACCAGATGACGACCTTGTGCGCGAAAGGCTCGGCTCCCGGGGGATTGGCGGCCGCGGCCGTCCGTCCCTGCTGTTTGCCTCTAGGATTGGCCATCTTTCCCAGTCGAATCTTTAGGGAAACGAGTATATCAAATGAGGACACCGGCGCGGCCGGCCCGGTTCCCGGACAAACGAAGCCCCCCCCGCCGGTACGGGGGGGGCTGACGCTGATCGCCCCTCAAATCACGGTCCCGAGATCGTCAGCAGCGTGCGCCGGCTGTCGTTGCTCCTCGCGTAGACGGTGAAGCCCTTGGCCGTAGTCTTGATCTCGAAGCCGGCCTCCAGGTCGAAGAGCGCGGCCATGTCCTTCAGGAAGCGTTCCGGGTCGCCGGAGACGGTCGCCAAAGAGATCAAGCTGTCCGAGTAGCGGCCCCTCTTGTCGAAGTATGCCTTCTCGAGCTGCGCGATCTCGGAGAGCCCCACTTGAGCATAGGCGACGCTCATTTTCTGATAGTAGCGCGGGGCCCAGACATGGAGCCACATCCAGTGCAGCCCGAAGAAGGCCAGGCAGCCCGCCGCGGCGACCCGCGCCAAGACCCTCCCCCGGTCCGACCTCGGAGCGTCCGCGACCACGAGGCTCCCGACCACGAGGTCGTGCCAGCATTGGCGCGTGGAATTCACCAGAGACCACAGGAATCCCAGGCTCAGCACCGAGCTCAGCAGGTAGGTGACCGACCTGATGACGGCCTTGCCCAGTGACAACGGCTCGTTATCCGTGTCGACGACCCTCAGGCCCAGCAGCTTCTTGCCCAGCGAGACCCTCCCCTCGCAGGAACAATAGGCTTGATAGACGATGAACAGGGCCGCCCAGGCCGCGAACCATAGGGTGCCCCTATCGCTCGCGCCGGGCGTGGAGCCGGCGAAGGCCAGCATGTGGCTCAGGTAGTAGCCCGCGTAGAACATCCCGACATCCACGCTGAAGGCCACGACCCGGTCGCTGAACCCGGCCAGCTCGCGCTCTTGGACCGTCGCCGCTCCTTCCTCCGCCGTTGAACCCATGAGGCCCCCGCGTTACTTCTTCTTCCCAGTCTTCTTCAATCCGGCCTTCTCATCCGCCTGCCTCTCGATCTCATCGAGATCCAGCGCGCCGTCGACAGGGGCGTCGCCGGGGGCCAAGACGGGCTTCTCCTCCACCGGCGGCTTGTATTCCTGGTTCCCCTTGCTCTTCTTGGCCCGCTCATCCGCCGTCCACACGGCGTAATCGCCTTCGACATAGCCTCCCATGAAGGTCATGCCGCCGCTGATGAACCTCTTCAGCGCGTCCTCCGTCTCCAAGCTGCCCGCCGCCTGTCCCGGCTTCTTCCCGGTGGCGAATTCCAGGTAACCCTCCAAGGCCGGTCCGTTGCCGTCCTTCCCCCACCTTGCCTCAAAGTACCGCTTCACCCATTCCTTGCCGGCCTTGTCGCCGGGAGGGACGCTCCCGATGGAGGAGGGTTTGGACTCGAAGGACGACCGCACCCCTGGGAGGCGCTTGAGAGCCTCGGCCTTGTACACGCCGGCCACCTTCTTGCCGAGCTCTCCCTCGCGGGTGGTCTGCTCTTTGCGCACCATCAGCTCCGTGTTCTCGGAGACATCCTTCGCGGTCCGCTTGTCCAGGCTCCTCTTCGCGATCTTGAAGCGCTGCCACGCGGTGTACTTGCCCTCCTCGCCCGCCCCGACCGCCTCCACGTCCGCGGGGACGGCGTCCTTGTCCGTGCCCACGCACGCTTTCCTCGCCTTGTCGGCCGCCGCCATGCCGTCGATGTACTCAGCCTCCCCGCGGCCGAGCCAGCCTCCCTTGGCGCGCGCCTCCAATTCCTTCGTATCGGCCTTGTACTTCCTCTCGCACTCCTTGATGGCGTCGTCCCTCTCGCGCTCCAGCGTACCGAGGCTCTTGGGATAGCTGTCGCGGGCATTCTGCCGCTTGGTGCTGCGCTCCGCGGCATCACCCTTGATCTTGTCCTTGACCGCCGAGTTGGCCTCCTCGATGGAGTTGGTCATGCACCCCGGCCCCACGGTGCCCATCTGGGACGCCAGCATCTCCTCGTCCTTGGGGCTCGCGGCAGGCTGCCCCTCCTTCGTCCCCCCGATCTCCTGCTTCGCCTCCTCGGGCTTCGGCGCGCCTTTCAGGATCGAGTCCAAGGCGGCCCGGAGCTTCGCCTTGCCGGGCCCTTCCTTCATGTACACTTGCGCGAGCTTCCGGCCCTCCTCCTGGATCTCCTGGTCCCCCTTCGAGGCGTCCACCTCGCCGGGGACCTCCCTGCTCCAATCGCCGGGCGCCCTCACGCCCGCCTTCCCGCTCTCGATGCCCTTGGTGCCCTCCACCCCGGCGGCGAGCTGGGCCTTCGCAGCCTCCCACGCCTTCGGGTCGAGGTTCTGGTACTCGGGCGGGACCTGCCCGTCGAAAGCCTGCTCCGGGGTCATCCCCGTGATCATCTTCCTGAACCCTTCCCCGACGTTCATCGGGACCGCCTTCTCCATCTTGTCCTGCGCGATGAGCTGGTCGAACCCCTTCTCGATCTGCGCCACGGTCTTGCCCGGCGTGCCGAGGACGTGCTTGTTTGCGGCGTTGAGGGTCTTGCGCGCCTCGAAATAGAGCTCGCGCGCCTTCTTCCCCTGGACCTTGTCGATGGCGCAGAAGGCCGGCAGCTTGCCCTGGCCCGCGCAGAAAGCCTCGCCGTCCCCCGGAACCGCCTTGCCGTCGTAGAGGTCCGTCTTCTCGACCCACAGCCTCGACATGTGGGTCAGATTGAAGCTCTGCGGTTTGGGGTCCGGAGCGGAATGATAGTCCAGCAGGTCTTTCGAGTCGAATCCCGAGAGGTGCCTCTTGACCATGTCCAGCCCGGCGAGCTCGAACATCTGCTTGACGAGCTTCTTGTAGCTCTCCCCGCCGACCACGGGATTCTTCGACCGGGCGAAGGTGGCGCCGGCCTTGTACTCCAGGGCCAGGTCGTCGCCTTCCTTGAGGATCAGGCTCTTGAGGGCCTGGCGGCCCGCCTCGACGTCCTTGATCGCGGGCTTGGACCCCTCCGGAGCCCTGTAGTCCTTGAGCGTCTTGAGATCCCCCTTCAGGACCTCCACGGCGGCGCCGATCTCCTTGATCTTCTGATCCACCTTGTCGAACCCGTCGGCCAAGGACTGCAGGATCTCCTGCTGGGTCTTCAGGGCGGCCTCCCTGCTGGTGCTCGTCACGGCGTCCAGGAAGGCCTGCCTGAGCGGGAAGTTCGTGTTCTTGTAGAGAGCGGCCGTCTTCCCTTGCTCGTCGAGGTATTTCCATACCTCGGGCTTGCACACCGTGTCAGCCTCTCGCGCTACCCCGATGGGGATCACGGAGACCGCCTGGGTCAACGCCGCCACGTTGCAGCGCGACTTCGCCTCAGGCTTGTCCTGCTCGACGGCCCTGGCAGGCGCCGCGAAAACCAAGGCAATCATCAGAATCGAGAGTTTCATGGCTCCCTCCGTACAAAAACTTCGACGCGCGGCCCACTCCCCTCCCGGGGGCGGAACGCGCGTCCACAGGCCCCGGGATCCGGTGGGGTTGGCCTACCGCAAGTGTAAGCCCGGTTCCTTGATTTGTCAAGGCCTAATTCCAGCCTGGTCTTCTCCCGCAGACCAGGCTTCTTTCCCGTCGTTCTCCGTTTTGCTCGCCAGGCCGCAATGCGCTATCATACAGTCATGCAAACCGATCTGAAGGAGACCAAGATGGATTTCTCGTTAAGCGACGAGCAGCAGATGATCCGGGACACGGTCCGCAAGTGGACCGAGTCCAAGCTCAAGCCCGCCGCGCACGAGCTCGAAGAGAAGGAGGAATTCTCGGTCGAGCTCACCAAGCAGATGGGAGAGCTCGGCGTCTTCGGCATCATCGTGCCCGAGGAGTACGGCGGCCAGGGCATGGATTATCTTTCCTACATAATCGCGGTGGAGGAGCTCTCCCGCGTGGACGGCTCCCACGCCGCCACCGTGGCGGCCGGGGTGTCGCTGGGCATCGCCCCCCTCATGTATTTCGGCGCCGAGGAGCAGAAGAAGAAGTACCTGCCCAAGCTCTGCGCCGGGTCCGCCCTTTTCGCCTTCGGCCTGACCGAGCCTGACGCCGGGTCCGACTCGCGCGGCTCCAAGACCAAGGCCGAGAAGACCCCCGACGGCTGGGTCATCAACGGCTCCAAGATTTTCATCACCAACGGCTCGACCCCCATCACCACCGGCATCATCGTCCAGACCGTGAGCGGAAAGGCCTCCGATGGGGCGCCTGAGTTCACCTGCTTCATCGTCGAGCCGGGAACGCCCGGGTTCACCACCAAGACGATGCACCAGAAGCTCATGTGGAGGGCTTCCAACACCTCCGAGCTCTATTTCTCCAACGTCAAGGTCCCCGACTCGGCCATGCTGGGCAAGCGGGGAGAGGGCTCCAAGCAGATGCTCAAGACCCTCGACTCGGGACGCCTGAGCATCGCGGCCATGGGCCTGGGCTGCGCGCAGGGCGCCTACGAGGCGGCCCTGGCCTACGCCCAGCAGCGCCAGCAGTTCGGCAAGCCCTTGGTGAAGTTCCAGGCGACGGCCTTCAAGCTCGCGGACATGGCCGTCAAGATCGAGCACGCGCGCTGGTTCCTCTACCGCGCCTGCTGGCTCCGCGACACGGGCAAGCCCTTCGGCAAGGAATCCGCCATGGCCAAGCTCTACTGCTCCGAGGTCGCCAAGGCGGTGGCCGACGAGGCCGTGCAGATCCACGGCGGCTACGGCCTCATGAAGGAGTTCCCGGTGGAGCGCTTCTACCGCGACCAGAGGCTGCTCCAGATCGGCGAAGGCACCTCGGAGATACAGCGGCTCGTCATCTCCAGGGCGATCGGCTGCTGATCAGTCTTCCTTCGCGTCCTTGACCCTCGGGGGCTTGCCCGCGGCCAGCCAGTCAAGGTAGGCATCCACGAAGGGGTCGAGGGCGCCGTCCATCACGGCGTTGACCTGCGAGGTCTGGTGCCCGGTGCGCAGGTCCTTGACCATCTGGTAGGGCATGAAGACGTAGGACCGGATCTGGTTGCCCCAGGAGATGTCGCCCATGTCGCCGTAATGCTTCTCCATTGCCGAGCGCTTCTTGTCGAGCTCGATCTCGTAGAGCTTGGCCTTGAGGAGCTTCGTGGCGTTGACGCGGTTCTGTATCTGGCTGCGCTCGGTCTGGCAGGTGACCACGATGCCGGTGGGGATGTGGATGAGGCGGACCGCGGTCTCGACCTTGTTGACGTTCTGGCCGCCGTGGCCGCCGGCCCTGAAGGTCTCGAACTTGACCTCGCCGTCGGAGAGCTGGATGTCGATCTCGTCTTCGATGTCTGCCAGGACGTCGATGGAAGCGAAGGAGGTATGGCGCCTCTTGTTGGCGTCGAACGGCGAGATGCGCACCAGCCTGTGGACGCCCATCTCGCCCTTGAGATACCCGTAGGCGTTGTCGCCTCGCACGAAGGCGGCCGCGCTCTTGACGCCGGCGCCTTCCCCCTTGAGCATGTCGGTGAGCAGGAACTCGAAGCCCCGGGCCAAAGCCCAGCGGGAGTACATGCGCAGAAGCATCTCGTTCCAGTCGCAGGCCTCGGTGCCGCCCGCGCCGGCGTGAAAGCCGATGATCGCGTCGTAGGAGTCGAGCTCGCCGGAGAGCTTCAGGGCCGTGTCCATCTCGTGGACCTTCTTGGAGAGCGCGGCCACGCCCCTCCTCACCTCGTCGAGCTCGGCCTGGTCGGAGCACTCAAGCGCCAAATCCAGGTGGGCCTTGAGGTCGTCGGCCGTCTTGGAGGCCTTCTCCCACACGGTCAGCCTGCCCTTGAGGTGGTTGAGCTCCTTCGACTTCTTCTTCGCGCGGTGCGAATCGCTCCAGAACCCCGGGGACGCGGTCTCGGCCTCCCGGGCCTCCACGTCCTTGCGCAGCTTCGGCAGGTCCAGGAGCTCGGCCAGGCGGCTCAACTTCTCGCGTTCCTCCTCGAGATCGTCAGCGGTCTCTTTGAACATGGGATAGATCCAGCAGGGGATTGCGCTCGCTTCAGCGGGCCGAGAGGGTCATGGCGCCCGACATCATAGCATTTGCCTCCCGATGATGCTCGGCCGCCGAAATTCTTCACGACCGTCATGTAGACGTCGATCCCCTGCCGCCTCTTGAACGATGAGGAAGATATAACTGTTTGAGATGAGACAGCTTTGCAGCGAGCACTTGACACGGCAAACGGCATCTGCTATATTATTGGTACCGTGGTACTAATAAACCGGGCGGCGGCCTGATGCGCATCCAAAAGCTTTCCTATCTTGTCGCCATCGTCATACCAAGCCTGGGACGCACGGCCAAGGAGCGGCTGACAAAGGCCCACCCAACGGAACGTCATCATTCAAACGGCGCTCAAACGATTTGAGGAACTCTTTGGCGGGGCAACCCCAATGAGGATCCCTCCCGGCGGCATAGTGAGGCTCTTGGACGGCACGGTCTTGGTTGACCCTGATCAGACTTTGGTGGTTTCCGGTACGACACGCAGAGAGTTTCTGCGACGGCGCAAGGAAGTAGAGCGGCTGGCCCTGCGGGTCGGCGAGATGCTCAACCAGGAATCGGTGGCTGTCATTGCTTTTGCGTCGGACAGCTTTCTGCTCATCCGATATCCAGGCAAGGGTGAAAAGTAGGACGGAGGCAAGCGCCATGAGCAAGGTTAAATTCTATGAGCTTGGAAGGACCCGAGAGATCGCAAGGCTAGAAGCCAGAATCAACAATGAGATCAAGGCTCGGAGGGCGGCCGGGGCATCGGTCCGGCTCTTCCGCACTTCTGATGGGCAAGTAGGCTATTCTGCTCAGGGCATGCCCTCCGGGCAGGGGCGGAGAGTTTTGGACATCGTGCATCAAGCGGTTTGCCGGGTCCTTGGGATCAGACGCGGGCGCCCCGCTGGAGTGCCGACCCGCCAGGTGAAATGCCGGGTGCCTGAAGAAGCGTATCAGAAATTGATGCAAGAGGCCGGAAAAAGGCACCTTGTGCCGTCACGTCTGGCCGGCGAGATGCTCACCCAATGGCTCGACACCTAGACCGTTTGATGCCTTCAAACCAGCCGCCAGTGTCGTAAAAGTAAAGTTCTACTTCCGCGGACACTCGACTCGGAAGACGATGGCTTCCGAGCTGCTTCCGAGTTGAGTTCTGAAACCGCCGCCGGCGATCATGCTTGCTTAAGAAAATTCTTGACATCATCCCGAGTCCGCCCGTCTTGTCGCCCGTCTCATAGAAATCCGCGACTTTGACGACCGTCGCCCTGGCGCGCTCTTTGACTTTGGGGCCAAGTCTCTTGAAAAGGCGCGGGAAGGCCGGCGCGAAGTAGACCTGCATGGGACCTTACAGGCCCTTGAGGTAACGTTTCGCGGCCGCGGCCGTCTTGAACCGCTTCCACAGTCAGGCCACCAGGCCCCTGAGACCCTGAATTCCCATCATGCTATGATGGTTTTTCATGTAATCAACCGACATCCTGCTCGGCCGCCAGCCGCAGGGTCGCGGCGTGGATGTCCGCGGTCCGGTCGATGTCGGCGCTGTATCCTCCGCCCAGAGTCACGACCAGCGGTATCCTGCGCAACCGGCAGCAGGCGCAAACGACGCTGTCCCTCTGGAGGATCCCCTCGGCGGTCAGACGCAGGCCGCCGAGCAAATCACCCTCAGCCACGTCCGCGCCCGCCTGATAGACTACCAGCTCGGGCTCGTGCTCGAAGACCCTCGGAAGGTGCTTTTCCAGCAGGGAAAGGTATTCCTGGTCCCCGGCTCCATCAGGCAGACCGACATCCAGGCTGCCCTTCTCCTTCGCAAAGGGGTAGATGCTCTCCTGATGCATCGAGAAGGTGAACACCTCGGGGCGGGTTCGGAAGATGGCGGCCGTGCCGTTGCCTTGGTGGACGTCGAGGTCCACGACCGCGGCCCTCCTGACCCTGCCCTCGGAAAGCACCTTCATGATCGCGCAAGCGATGTCGTTCAAGACGCAGAAGCCCTCGGCGTGGTCCGCGAAAGCGTGGTGGCTCCCCCCTCCGACATGCAGGCCGACCCCGCGCTCCAAGGCGTGACGGGCCGCCAACAGGGTGCCCCCGGCCTGCAGGCGGTGGGCCAGGGAGACGGCCGGAGAGAACGGCATCTCCATCAGGACCTCGTCGGCGAGCGGCATGCGGCCGGAGAGGACCTTGTCGACCCATGCTTCCTCGTGAGCCAGCAGGAGGTCCTCTCTGGCCGCCGGCTCGGGCTCCACGAGTTCTCCCTGGCCGCGGAGCCTGCCTGCGGTCAGGGAGAACTTCCTCGTCGGGAAGACATGGTCCCCGATGTCCGCCGCATACCTGGGCGAGTAGACGAACCTGGTCCCGGGCCCGCTCATGCCCTTCTGGAAGCCAAGCGCGCGCCCGAGAGGACCAGGACCAGGGCCGCGCAGCAGGCGCCGAACCAGTCGCCCAGCCGTGCGAAGGGCGACCGCCTCGGGAAGGGGTCGGCCCGCGGGACGTCGGCGTCGAGCCGGCCCCGCTCGTTCAAGGCCAGGCTCGCGGTCACGAAGCCCCAAGGGTCGATCACCCCCGAGATGCCGGTGTTGCCGCAGCGCACCACGGTCACGCGGTTCTCGATGGCGCGGAAGAAATTGGAGCCGAAATGCAGATAGGGCCCCCAAGTGTCCTTGTACCAGCCGTCGTTGGTGACGTTGATGACCACCGTGGCCCCGCGGCCGACGTCGGCCCTGACCCAGCGCGGGAAGGTCGCCTCGTAGCAGATGCTCGCCGCGGTCGCGCCCAAGGGGGTCTTGAGGAGCTCCTGGCGCGCCGGGCCGGGGGTCATGTCCCCCATCTGGTTGAGGATGCCGATGTAGTCCCCCAGGAACCTCAGCGGCACCCACTCGCCGAAGGGCACGAGCTGGCGCTTGTGGTAGGACCCCAGCACCCTGCCGTCGGGTCCGACCAGCAAAATGGAGCAGCGCCTCCCCCCGTCTTTGCCCTGGGAGACCACGCCCACGAACTGCGGGACCCCGAGCTTCCTCGCCCAATCCGAGACCAGCGGCGGCTCGGTCCCATCGGCCACCATCCAGGGGAGCGCGGACTCGGGCCAGACCACGAGGTCGGGAGGCCTGCTCCTCGGCCGGGAGAGGAGGTCCTCGTAGACCCCTTTGATCTCCGATTCGAACCGCGAGTCCCACTTGCGGTACTGGTCGATGGCGGGTTGAATTAACTCGACCCTGGCGTCCCGCGCGCCTTCGGCGCCCGGGACGGCCAGGGTCGACTGGTTTGCGTTCGCCGTTCCTCTCAGGAATTCCTCTCTCCGTGTCAACTCGTAGGTCCCGTATGCCCACACCCCCGCCACCAGCGCCAGCACGGCCGCCACGTTGGCGGCCGCGCGGCGTTCAACCTCCCACGCGTCCCTGAGGACCACGTTCGCCGCCAGGACCAGGAATCCCAGGGCGTGCGGACCGGCCAGCGCGCCGATCTGGATCAGGGCCGGGAACTTGTACTGCGTGTAGGACAGGATGTCGACGCTCAGCCGCGGCGTCCACCACGCTGATGCCGCGGTCACGGAGGTCCAGACCGCGGCCCAGACCCAGGGCCCTGCGAGCGGCCCTGGAGCCAGCCAACGGCCCAGGATGCCGATCAAGCCCCAGTTGAAGCCGAGGAATAGAGCCAAGGAGACCAGCGAGAGAACCGCGAGGAGATGGCCCATGCCCGCGAACAGGCAGGTCTGATAGATCCAGTGCAGCAAGACGCCGTGAAATCCGGCGCCGGCCGCAAGGCCGGCGACGAACGCCCCTTTCCATGAGGCGCACCGGAACCATACTCCGAAGAGCGGCGCCAGCGAGACCCAGGCCAGCAGACAGAGACCTGGCTTGGGATAGCAGAGAGCGGTCATGGCCCCGCTGAACGCAGCGAGGCCGACGGCGCGCCAGAGGTCGGGCTGCGTGCCGCGCGTCATGCCCCTCCCTAGCCCACCAAACAACGTCATCACACCGGAAAGCAAAAATGGGGGCTCAAAAAAGTGGCGCTGTAGAACTAATCATGCCCTCCCTCGGGATCAAAGGCCGGGAATATCTCGTCGGCCGATGCCCTGGGAATCAAATACAGGTTGCCCTCCAGCCGTTCGTGAGCTCCCGCAAGACCGATCTTGGCCTGGTAATTCAGCTGCATGCTCGACCTCGCCGGTATCTTGTCAAAATCCCACCTTACGAACGGGACCGGGGAGTGCGTCCCGCCGATCCAATGCGCGATGTCGTAGAACTTGTGATCGCCCGATGCCGAGACAAACCTTGCATGAGGCGGGAAGACGGCCACGAGGGCTTGGTCGTCCGCGGCTTTGAGGCCGTCGTTCCTCAACTCGACCATGTAGTTGACCGTCTCGCCAGGGCTCACCGCCTCGGGCGCCATGGCTTTCATCTTCAAGTCCGTTCCCGGCGCAAGCCCCGCGTCCACGCGCTCCAGGCTCATGGTCAGCGTCCTGGGCGAGGAGTTCCCGTTCAAGGCGGCCTGCATGAGACCGTAGACCGGCTGGTCGGAGAGACCGCCCATGATCACGATTCCGGGGAATGATTCCTCCGCGTAAGCCCAGGCTTGCCCCGAGCCGCGCCCTGTCACATGAGAGAGGACGCAAAATCCCTCGCCGTCATGAGGACTGCCCTCCTGTCCGATCGTCAGGAGCGTCGCCATCGCGTTCAACCAGCCCGTGTGGTATCCGCTCATGGAGCCCTCGATGCCGGTCTGGAGCGTCTTGAGCCGGGTGGAGGGATACTCCCGCGAGGCGCCGTACAAAGCCGCGCCCGACAAGTAGAGCTTCCCGGAAAGGAAGGCCGTGCTCAACCGGTTGAAGCTCCAAGCAGCCTGGAAGCGGTCGTAGACCCCGCTGCCTGGCGCGAACTCGCTCAGCGCGCCGTCAAGAACGCCCCGGATGTCTCCCGTGGTCACGCCTTTGAGATGGAGCTTCCCATCCGTCGTTCTCAGGTAGGCCATCCCCTTCCATCCGCCTTTGTAGGTCAATCCCTCCAGCGACGCGGTCCATTCGCCTTTCGCGAATCCCTTCCCGGCGAATGGCCCGGTCTTGATCGTCACCAAGTCGAAGGCGTTGAAACTGACGGCGCCTTGGAGCGCTCCGGTGGACAGGAGGTTCTGGAGACTCGCGCTTTGCGCCGCAACCGTCTCCATGAGCGTCGATTGCGCGGCGATGGTTTCCGTCGAAGGAGACAAGGTGAGAGGGGAGTCCGAGCCGGGGGAAGAGTATGACTTGACGGACCCGTTTTCGACCACCGTGCCGAGGTTCCCGGGTTCTCCCCCGGCGTTGCGGCCAAGGCCGCCCTCGGCAGTCATGATTCCGCTGAATGAAGTTGGTCCTCCGTGGTAGACAGCGATCCTGCCGCCGCCTCCCCCGCCTCCGCCCGAGACAGTCTTGGAGCCTCCGTTGGCCGCGATCAAGCCGCTCCCGGCCAGGCTCCCGGCACGGATGAGCACGCTTCCGCCCGAACCCCCGCCGCCCCCGCTGTCCCACCAATAGATGTGGGTCGTCGCAACTCCATTGGCGGTGACCGAGCCGTCCACCCGGAGCTCGCCGGACACCGTGAGCTTGAGCGCCCCTCCGCCGGCCCCGCCTCCGGTATAGGTCGCGTAGCCGAACCCTCCCCCGCTGCCGAGGTCCGTGGGCTCCACCACGGACCCGTAGGCGTTCCCGCCAGCGACCCCGGCGAAGTTGCCTCCCTTGCCGCCGTAGCCGCCCCCGCTTCCGCTGTTGTTGGTCATCGTGGTCCCGTCAGCGCCCTTGCCAGGCCCCTGGGCCCCAGGGTATCCCTTCCCGTCCGCGCTGACCTTGCCGCCGGATCCGATGGCCATTATCGGCGCGACTATATCGAGTGAACCCGTGCCGGCGGACCCGTCATAGGGAGTCACCGTCAAGACGCCGTCTACTTGAACCGAGACTCCATAGACGCGCGGTCCATGAAGAACGTAAGTTTCCCCGGCAGGGACGATCAGGTTGTTGACATCATCA
>JACQWX010000103.1 GCA_016209035.1 Elusimicrobiota bacterium
ATGGCCAAGCCGAGTCAAGCGCAAACTGCAAGGGATTTGCGGCTTTCCAGAGGATTCCTTGCAGTTCAGGTGAGGATGAGAGGGAGCGCCGGAAGCGTCACCGACGGAGGAAGGTCAAACTTCCCGAGCAGAAACTATTTAGGCGTCAGCGCGTTGAGGTTGAGGAGCGGGGTCGCGCCCCCCCCCTGGCCGCTCATCATCACCTCGGGCATCTTGCCGTCCCACTTCTCGATGGCGAGCTTCTGCATCTCCACCTGCCGCAGCTGGATGAGCTGGGCCGAAATGGCCTCTTTCTGCATCTTGAGGGCCTCGGCCTCGGCGCGCGCGCTCGCCACCTTCTGCTCGGCCTCGATGCGGATGCGGTCGAGGTCGCGCTTGGCCTTCAGGGCCTGCTGCTCGGCGATCTGCTTCATCTCGATGGCTTCCGCGAACTGCTTGGAAAAGTCGAAGTCCGTGATGTAGAGCTCGTCCACCTTGATGTTGAAGGACTTGATCTGGTGCTCCACCAGCTCGCGGATGAGCTTCTTGACGTCCTCGCGGCGGGTGATGAGCTCCTCGGCGGTGAAGCGGGCGGTGGTGGCCTTGACCGCCTCCTGCACCGCGGGGTGGATGATCCGCTCCGAGTAGCCCAGGCCCACCTCCTGGAAGATCCTGGGCGCGGATTCCGGCGCCGGGTGGAAGTTCAGCGCCACCTTGGTGTGGACCGTCTGCATGTCCTTGGACGCGGCCGAGGCCTCGTAGGTGTCCTTCTGCACCCGCACGTCCATCAGGGTGACGTACTCGATGACCGGGATGACCACGTTGAAGCCCTCGGCCAGGGCGGCCTGCCGGATGCCGCTGATCTTGTTGAAGATGATGCCGCGGTGCCCCGGCGGCACGACCACGACGCCCCGCGTCCCGATGAGCGCCAGGACGGCGAGGATGAGGAAGGTGAAGCCGTATTTGAAGATCATGGAACTCAGCTCCTCCGGGTTGACCTTCTGGCCCTGGAGCCACTTCTCCCTAGAGGCCATGACCATGAACCCAGTCGCGATGATCGCCAGCAGAATATAGCCCATCGACATCACCTCTCCAGCGCGGAATCGACGCCTTCTCCCGCATGTCTCTGACTCTACACCTTTGCGAAGTCCGCCGCAAGGGCGAGCGCCCGGTGGACGATCCGGCGCCGGCGTCCTACATCGACCTCACGGGCTTGAAGTCCGCGGCCCTCCTCTCCGCCTCCGCCTTGTCCTCGGGCGTCACCCCCAGATCGTCGCCCATGAAGTCGAGCGTCCGCTGGCAGCTCCTCGTCGGTCCCGAGACCTTCATCCACTTGTAGCCTTCGATCGGGTCGGCCCGGGTCTGGCCCCAGCCGAAGAGGAGGCTGTTCCCCACGGAGCACTGGGCGTCCTTGTCCCCTCCTTGGGCGGCCTTGCGCAGCCACTCCATGCTCGTGCGCGCGTCCTTCCTGACTCCATGCCCCATGGAATACGCCGCTCCGAGCGCGGCCTGGGCCGATGGTTCTCCCCGCCGGGCCATGGCGTCGTAGAACCCGAAGGCCAGGCCGCGGCAGCCCATGGCGAAGCCGGTCCGCTCCGGCAGCCAAGGGGTGTCCTCCTGGTACGCCGCCTCTCCCGCTTCCCCGGCCTTCCGGCGCTCTTCGGCCCGAGCCCGGCGGTCGGCCTCGGCCTCCCTGGCGAACGCGGCATCCCAGTCCTTCTCGTCCGCGACTCCGGACGCCTTCTCCCCCTTGGGTTTGTAGACTTTGAATATCTTGTAGATGGCCACCGCGATCTCGATGCCGGTGGCCACGCTCTCGGCGATGTCGGCGCCCTTGTCCCCGCCCGCGGTCCGGCCGAGCCGCTTCGCCGAGTCGCTCAAGTCCGGGCCTTCGTCGGAGGAGGATGCGACCGGCCTCTTCTTGGCCTCCTCCGCGGCGGCCTTCATCTCCCGGGTCATCTCGACCGACTGGATCACCAAGGCGGCCGTCTGGTCGCCGTGCTTGGCCATGGAACGATAGCAGCTCAAGGCCTCGGGGAAGGGCGGCTTCACCTGGTACGCCTTCCTTCCCTTGGAAGCCTTGTAGGCGTCCATGGCCTCCTTCTGAGCCGCCCCCCAATCGTAGAGGAGTTGGCAGACCCTGCCCAAGGACTGGACGTCGCCTTGGTCCACCGCCTTCTTGTACCAGCGGAGCGCGGCGTCGTGGTCCTTCTCCACGCCTTCCCCCAGCATGTACGCGTCCCCCAGGTCCATCTGGGCGCTCACGTCCCCGCCCTCGGCCGCCGCTCGCAGCCATTCCCGGGACCGGGACTCGTCCTTCGGGAAGCCGACGCCCATGGCATAGAGCTTCGCGACGAGGTATCGAGCGGTCGCGTTGCCCTTGGACGCGGAGGCTTCGAGGACCTGCCGGCCTTGGTCCACGCGGCCGGCCGCGAGATGCGCGTCGGCCTCCAGCACGGGCCCCCGATGGTCCGGGAGGAGGCTCGCGATCGCCTCGCCGCGTTCCGCGTCCCAGTCTCGTTTTTTGAGCGCGGCCTGGATCTCGAGCCGCTTGATCCTGGTCTGGCACCGCGCCGCGAGGACGCGGTTCCCCCTCTGGGCCTCGTAGACCTTGCGCTCCCATTTGAGCGCTTCATCCGGGTCCTCCTCCGTTCCCAGGCCGTTCTCGTAGGCGAAGGACAACAAGCTCATGGCTCCGGCCATCCCCTCATCAGCCATCTCGCGCGATATCCGGACGCCGTCGGCGGCCGTCCCCTGCACGCCCTTGGCGTTCCTCTGATACAGGTAGAGCTGGGCAAGGGCGTAGCGGGCCGCGTTGTTCCCCTTCTCCGCCAGGGCTTTGTAGAGGCGCTCGGCCTCCCCGAGGTCGTTCTTCTGGTAATGCGCCTGCTGGGCTTTCCGGTAGTCGGGATCCAGCATGCCCCTGTACTCCGGCGGCTGGCTCGCGTCCCAGCCGGCTGCGCTGGCTTGCCGCATTCCGGCGATCCGCCCCGCCTGCCCGGGCATGTAGCAGCCGCCATTCGAAAGGAAGACGACGCTCCCCAGACACGCGGCGGGAAGCGCGCGCGCGAAGATCAGACGCTTGTTCATGGACGGCCCTCCCGAGCACGAGTCTCAGCCCCAGGATATCAAACTTGACACCCCCTAGGGATGATGGTTAAATTCCCCTGTTGACCAACTGCCCATCCTGCGGAGCGCCGGTATCGTTCAAGTCCTCTGTCACCCTGTTGGCCGTCTGCGCCTACTGCAGGAGCCTCCTCCTGCGCAAGGACCTCGACATCGAGGACCTCGGGAAGGTGGCCCAGCTCATGCCGGACGGCTCCCCGGTCCAGCTCGGGGCCGAGGGCAAGTACAAGGGCGCGCCCTTCGCGGTCATCGGCCGCATCCAGATGCGCTACCCGGAAGGCTTCTGGAACGAGTGGCACCTGAACTTCATCGACGGCAAGTACGGCTGGCTCGGCGAGGCGCAGGGGCTCTACGCCTTGAGCTTCAAGACCGACCCCGCGGCCCCGCTGCCGGAGATCGAGAAGCTCGCGGTGGGCGGGGAGATCGGGCTCGGGTCCGAGACCTACACGGTCCGCGACAAGCGGGAGGCCGAGTACGCCTCGGGCGAGGGGGAGCTCCCCTTCAGGGTGCCCTTCGGCGAGAAGGCCTCCTTCGCGGACCTCTCCGGCCCGGGCCAGCGGTTCGCGACCATCGACTACAGCGAGGAGCCTCCGCTCCTGTTCCTCGGCGAATACGTGCCCTTCGACAGCCTCGCGCTCACGGGCTTGAAGGAGATCGAGGGATGGTAGAGAACGCGGTCTCCTTCAGCTGCACGAACTGCGCGGCGCCGTTGCAGATCAAGGCCCAGGGCGCCACCCAGGTCGTGGCCTGCGAGCACTGCGGGAGCGTCCTCGACGCCCAGGACCCCAGGCACCAGATACTCTCCCGGTACCAGGCCAAGTTCAAGCGCAAGCCCACCATCCCCATCGGCGGGCGCGGCACCATCCGCGGCGAGGCCTTCGAGGCGCTGGGGTACATGCTGCGCCGGACGCGCTACTACGGCATCACCTACGAGTGGGCCGAGTACCTGCTCTGGAACCCCTACAAGGGCTTCCGCTGGCTCATCGAGGCCGACGGGCACTGGACCTTCCTCACCACCCTCCCCAACCCCCCCAAGGAGAGCCGGCAGTGAACTGCCCCAAGTGCCACGGGCCGCTGCAGTTCGTGAGCCTGCCGGAGTCCGTGGACATCGAGTCCTGCCCCTACTGCAACGGGGTGTTCTACGACCTCACCGACCTCACCATCGACCTCAAGGTCGAGAACCTCATGGCCAGCCGGTTCGTCTGCCCCAAGTGCGGCGGGGCCATGAAGGCTGGCACGCTCTACCAGGGGAAGCTCACCGTGGAGCAGTGCGGGGCTTGCCAGGGCATCTGGCTCGACGTGGGCGAGGTCCAGAAGCTCCGCAAGCTCTCCGGCAAGGACAAGATCGTGGGCAAGCGCGGGGCTCCGGACGTGGACGCCCCGCCCGCCCCGAAG
Organism: Elusimicrobiota bacterium; assembly: GCA_016209035.1. Classification (GTDB taxonomy): domain Bacteria; phylum Elusimicrobiota; class Elusimicrobia; order UBA1565; family UBA9628; genus JACQWX01. Next base: position 4,501 of record JACQWX010000103.1, read on the forward strand.
CCCGCTTCAGCCGAACCGTCCCCGGCCCAGCGGTGGCCCTCGCTGGCTCCGGCCGCGGCGGCGCCCTTGGCCGCCTTCGCCGACCAGATCGGAGCCAGACCTAAGCCCGGCAAGGAGAGAGCCGGCAAGCAGGCAGTGGCCCGGGCGTACGAGCCGCCGGACTGCGGGGACTGGAACAACCCCGACATCTCCAGGAACCCACGCATCGCGCACGACGGCCGCAGCCACCTCCATTTCCAGACCTCCAGGCCCATGGTCAGCTACGTCCTGGGCGAGTTCAACTGGAAAGTCGCGGTCGGGGACCTCGCGGCAGCCAGGGACTTCGTGTGCCCCCCCTACATCATCTCCGAGGACAGGACGGAGGAGGACACGACCTGGTCCCTGGGCGAGTACATGGAGCCCCGGGAGATCTGGGAAGCCTTCAGGATGGAGGGCGACCCTCCGCCGAAGGTCGGGGTGGCCCCGGCCCAGCCCAACCCGCACGAGGACTCCTACAACTCGGTCTCCGGCGGCTTCTGGATCATGGCCGCGGCGTCCCTGGGCATCTTCGTCCTCGCGGCCATGTTCTGCCAGAACAAGAAGATCCAGGACTTCAGCCTCCGCTACGACGTCACGGACACGGAGAAGTCCCGGGTCACATTCCCGTTCGACATCACGGGCCGCACCTCCAACGTGCGGGTCCGCATCAACACGGACATCGACAACAGGTGGGCCTACTTCTCGATGGCGCTCATCAACACGCGGACGGACGAGGCCCTGGACTTCGGCCGCGAGGTCGGCTACTACTACGGCGTTGAGGACGGCGAGTCGTGGTCCGAGGGCAGCCGGCGGGACACCGTGTACCTCCCGTCGGTCAGGCCCGGGAACTACTACCTGCGCGTCGAGCCCGAGACCGACGCCTCGGGCATCAACTACAACATCGATCTGACCAGGGACGTGCCCAGGGTGAGCTACATGTTCTACGCCTGGATACTGCTCTCCCTGCCGTTCCTCTGGGTGTGGTGGCGGCGCAGGAGCTTCGAGGTGTCCCGGTGGGCCGAGAGCGACCATCCCTGGGTCACGGAAGAAGACGATGACGACGATTAGCCATGAAATATAGGATCTACGGAGGCGCGATCGTGGCGTTCCTGGCGTACGCGCTCTTTGCAGGCTGGACCTACGCCGACGTCGACGAGGTGAAGAGCGTGCCCAAGAGCGTCCGCGAGAACCCGGGCTCTTACCGGGACCACTACCGGTCGCACGTCCGACGCAGCACCTGGGGGAAATGATAGGAGGCACTATGAGAGACCTGCTTAATCCGACGCACTTCGTGGCGGCCATCCTCTACTCGGCCATCGGGCTGCTCCTGTTCCTGGGCGGCTTCGTCCTGGTGGACAAGTGCACGCCCTACAACCTCTGGGAGGAGATCGTGGTCAAGCAGAACCGAGCGCTCGCCACCGTGGTCGGCGCCGTCTCCATCGGCATGTGCTTGATCATCGCGGCGTCGCTGCTTGGTTAGACGGCAGACAATCCGATTCACGGAGCGCCCAGGGTGCAGCTAGGATTGTCTGCCGAATCTTAGCATGAAGCTCGCTCTCTTCATCTCCGTCTTCATCATCGCCACCTGCGGGCTGGTCTACGAGCTCATCGCCGGGACCCTGGCCAGCTACCTCCTCGGCGACACGGTCCTGCAGTTCTCGACGGTCATCGGGGCCTACCTCTTCGCCATGGGCGTGGGGTCGTATCTCTCGCGCTACGTCGGCAAGGGGCTCGTGGCGCGGTTCGTCCAGATCGAGGCGCTCGTCGGCCTGGTCGGGGGCTCCTCGGCCGCGTTCCTCTCCATCGCCTTCGCCGAGGCGGCGGGGTTCCGCCTGGTCCTCTACGGCCTCGTCTTCGTCATCGGGACCCTGGTGGGGCTGGAGATACCCCTCATCATCCAGATTCTCAAGGACCGCGTCGCCCTGAAGGACCTGGTGGCCCAGGTCCTCGCCCTCGACTACATCGGGGCGCTGGCCGCGTCGGTCCTGTTCCCCCTGGTCCTGATGCCGCGGCTGGGGCTGCTTAGGACCTCGTTCCTGATCGGGTTGGCGAACGCCCTGGTGGCCTTGTGGGCCCTGCGCATCTTCCGCGAGGAGCTGCCCCGGCGCTCGTGGCTCCGGGCGCAGTGCCTGGCCTCGGCCGCCCTCCTCGCGCTCGGCTTCGCCGCCTCCTCGCGCATCGGGGCGTGGGCCGACTCGAACCTCTACGCCGACGACGTCATCCTGACGCGCTCGACCCCCTACCAGAAGATCGCGGTCACCCGGAGCAAACACGACGTGCGGCTCTTCCTCAACGGCCACCTCCAGTTCAGCTCGCTCGACGAGCACCGCTACCACGAGAGCCTGGTCCACCCGGGCCTGGCCGCCGTGCGCTCGCCCCGCGAGGTCCTCATCCTCGGCGGCGGCGACGGCCTCGCCGCCCGCGAGGTCCTCAAGCACCCCGGCGTCGAGCGCGTGGTCCTCGTGGACCTCGACGCCGAGGTGACGAGGCTCTTCGCCCGCAACGAGGCCCTGTCCGCCCTCAACGAGGGCTCGCTCCTCTCCCCCAAGCTCACCGTGGTCAACGCCGACGCGTTCACCTGGCTCGACCGCAACCCCGGCTTCTTCGACTTCGCGGTGGTGGACTTCCCGGACCCAAGCAACTACTCCGTCGGCAAGCTCTTCACCACCGCGTTCTACGGCCTGCTCAAGAAGCGCCTTCGGCCCGGAGGCATGATCGCGGTGCAGGCCACCTCGCCCCTGTTCGCCCGCAGGTCTTTCTGGTGCATCGAGGCCACGGTGAACGCCTCGGGCTTGAAGGCCGTGCCGTACCACGTCTATGTCCCCTCGTTCGGCGAATGGGGGTTCATCCTCGGGACCACCGGCCCCTATGCGCTCCCGCGGGCCCTGCCCGCGGGACTGAAGTACCTCTCTACGGAGATCCTCCCGGGCCTCTTCGTCTTCCCCAAGGACATGGAGCGGGTCCCTTCCGAGCCCAACCGCCTCAACACGCAGAACCTGGTCCAGCTCTACGATTCCGAATGGGAGAAGATCAACTTCTGACCAGGCGGGAGTTCCTGGGCCTCGCCTCCCTCATGGGCGGCGGGGTTCTGCTCTCCGGGTGCGGACTCTCCGCCGAAGCCCCCCCCATCACCGGAGCCGTGCTCGGCCAGTCCCATCCCTTGGGGCACCGGCTCGTCCAGGCCGGGTTCCCAGCCCCCAGCAGGACCGTCGAGACCGGCATCGTCATCGTGGGCGGCGGCATCGCGGGGCTCACGGCCGGCTGGAAGCTGCTCCGCTCGGGCTTCAAGGACTTCAAGCTCCTCGAGCTCGAAGCCGAGCTCGGCGGCAACTCCCGCTGGGGCGAGAACAAGGTCTCCCGCTACCCCTGGGCCGCGCACTATATCCCCTTCCCGCGCCCGGAATCCGCCGCGGTGCACGAGCTCCTCCGCGACCTCGGCATCGAGACGGGCCGCGACCGCGAGGGCCGGCCGGTCTACGACGACAAGACCGTCTGCTTCGCGCCGCAGGAGAGGCTCTTCATCCACGGCCGGTGGCAGGAAGGGATCTTCCCCAAGCTGGGGGCGACCGAGGAGGACGTCAGGCAGCTGCACGCCTTCGAGAGGATGATGGCGGGCTACAGAAACATGAGAGACTCGGAAGGTCGGCGCGCCTTTGCGATCCCCATGAACCTGAGCTCCAGGCGCGCCGACCTTCAGCAACTCGACCGCGTCTCCATGGCCGACTGGCTCAAGCAGAACGCCTTCAACTCGCCGCGCCTGCGCTGGTACGCGGACTACGCCTGCAGGGACGACTTCGGCACCGTGGTCGAGGAGACCTCGGCCTGGGCCGGCATCCACTACTTCGCGAGCCGCGGTGAAGGGGAGGAGGACCAGGTGCTGACCTGGCCGGAAGGGAACGGCTTCGTGGCCTCCAAGCTGAGCCGCCTCCTCAAGGAGCACCTGGCCAACCCGCTCCTGGCCTTCGACCTCGAAGAGACCCCCTCCGGCGTGGCCGCCCACGCCTGGGACCCGCGCCGCCGCGAGAGCCTGCGCGTGTCCGCCCGAGCCGCGGTCGTCTGCGTGCCGGTGTTCCTGGCCCGCCGCATCGTCGCGTCCATGAGGCGCCAGGACCCGGCCTGGGCCAAAGCCTTCGCTTACGCTCCCTGGATGGTCGCCAACCTCACGGTCGACGACCCGCCGGCCGGCAAGGGCTTCCCGCCCGCCTGGGACAACGTCATCTTCAACGGCGAGGGCTTGGGCTACGTGGTCGCGACCCACCAAGGCCTCGATCGGAGCATCGGCTCGACCGTGTGGACCTACTACTTCCCCATGCCCCAGGGAGACCCGGCCAAGGCCAGGCGCGCCGCCTTGAGCCGTTCCTGGAGCGATTGGCGCGACCTCATCCTGCAAGACCTGTCCCGCGCGCATCCCGGGATCTCGGCCCGGGTCCGGAACATCGATATCATGGTCTTCGGCCACGCCATGGTCAAGCCCCTGGTGGGCATGATGTGGGGAGCCGACCGCCTGGCCGCCTTGAAGCCCCTGGCCGGGCCGGGTGGCAGGGTCTTCCTCGGCCACTCGGACTTAAGCGGCTTCTCCCTGTTCGAGGAGGCGCAGTACCACGGCGTGCTGGCCGCCCAACGCGCCATGGCCAGGCTCGGGCACCCCTTCCGGCCCAGCGTGCAAGCCTGACCGGCTACTTGCGAGACGCCATGTCGAGCAGGAGCCGGTGCCGGTCCTGCGCAGTGGCCGGGACATAGGCGGCCGAGGAAGGCACGGGCTTGCCCGCGGCCGCGAGCCGGCGCTCATCCGGGGAGAGCTTCGCGTAGAGGGACACGAGCTCGTTGAAGGCCTGGGAGAACCCGCCCGCCAGAGCCGCGAGCCTCGGGTCCTTGTGCTTGGCCGCGGCGTCGAGGAACTTCCCGCGGTTCGGGTGCGGCTTGCCGGAAAGGATCTCTTCCGGGGACCAGGCCTCGATGACGCCCAGGAGCGCGTGGCCGGCGTAGACCTGCCGCAGGGTCGGCGAGTCGAGGTACTTCTGGAGCCCGGCGAGCTCAGCCGGCGCCTTCGCGAGCTTCCCGATGGCCTCGGTCTCCTCGGGCTGCATCATGAAACCCTTGAGTTCCTTGCCCAGCATGCCCGTCACCTTGGCGACCTCCATCTTGCGGACCACGCAGTCCAAGCCGGCCTCGGCCTCGATGGCCTTCTCCTGCACCCGCCGAACAACGGCATAACCGTCGAGGATGACCGCCAACCCCATGGCCCGCGACACGGTCGACCAGTCCTTCATCAAGAGGAACCCCAAGGCGATCACCTTCTTGGCCTCGCCCTCGGCGTCCGCGAGCTTGCTTTCCTTATAGTAGGCCTCCGCGCGGTCGAGGTACGGGTCGCCGAGCCGCGCGAGGATGACGGGCACCACCGCCATGCTGCCGGTCTCGGCGTAGGACCTGGGCACGAGGCTGACGCCGGTCATCAGGTTGTCGCCGAAGCGGAGCCCCTCTTCGAGCTTCGCGCGTGCCTGGGCCGCGACCGCGGGCGGGAGCCTGTAGCCATCGGTCGCCAGGCCTTCGACGAGGGCCGGGCCGCCCGCCTCCAGCGCGGCCTTGACCGCGGCGAGCATCGGCCCGCTCGCGTCGCCTTCCTCCAGGTCCGACGGGAGGAAGGCGTCGACGTTCGACGGATATGCGTAGGGCGCCGGGGAGTGGCGCCTGACGTCGGCGTCCACAGCCGCCTTCTGATCGTCGTTCATCTCGCAGGCCTGCTTGGGCGAGTCCGAGCCCCCGATGCGCGACGCCTTGCGCAGGACGGCCGACAAGACCAAGGTCATGACCACGACGATGAAGAAGACGATGGCGATGCGCGAGGGCCACGGCGGCGCCGCGGGGGCGGCCGGAGCGGCCATGACCGAGGCGATGCGGAAGGCGTCATCGATCTCGTCCAAAGACACGCCGTCGTTGAGGAGCTGGCGGCGGATATCCTCGTCGGGGAACTGGCCCTTGAGCCGCTGGACGTACTCGATGACCTCGCGCCTGGCCATGGCGGGTCTATCCTAGCAAACTGCCGGCGGCCTTCAGCCGAAGTTGTAGTGCTTGCGGACCGGCTTCTTCACGATCCAGGTGCACTCCAGGCCCCTGGGGAAGACCACCCAGTCGCCGGCCATGAAAGAAACCTCTCCCTGGGAGGTCTTGACCGTGACTTCGCCTTCCAGGATCAGGCAGGTCTCGCTCGAGTCGTAGCGCCAGGGGAAGCTCGACACTTCCTTGGTCCAGATCGGCCACGATGATGCCTTCTTCTTCTCGTCTTCGGTGGGCTTGCGGACTTGGATCGCCATGGGGCACCTCCGCTACGCAATGGGGTCAGGCCTCGTAGACAGTACAGCAATTGCGAGAGCCCAAACTCAAGACCTGACCCCGCATCAGAGCCCGCAGTGGTTGGCGACCAGCTCGAGGAGCTTCTGGTACTTCTTCAGCCCGTCGAACTCCTCGCGGGTGAGCCCCGGCACATAGTCCTCCTGATGCCAATAGCGCAGGCGGCTGTAGAAGACCTCCTTGAGCCGCAGGTCCGCGATCTCGGAGCCGGGGTTGCGCTTGAGAGACGAGATCGAGAAGTCCCTCTCTTTGAGCTTGAGGGCCCAGAACCTGGCCTTGACGTCGATGAGGTCCCGCTCGTACCGGTTGAGCTGGCCGCGGGCGCTCCCGCAGTCCGAGACCTCGACCTCCCGGCCGGCCGGCGGGCTCCATGAGACGTTGACCACCTGGCCGTCGTCCAAGGAGGGGATCGGCGGGACCGGCAAGTCCCAGGGCGCCGGATCGTCCGCGAAATTGGACCAGTCCTTTTCGATCCTGCCCGAGGTCGCTGCGATGACCTTCCCGGTCCCGGTGTCGATCATCCGGGCATTGACCTCGATGCGGCCGTCCTTGAGCTCGAGCACGGTCCCGGCGATGACGGCGTCGATGCCCATCTCCCGGCCGAGCGCGACCGCCACGCCGGCCGTGACCTTCTTGGGCGAGCCGGTCCTCTCCTCGAAGGCCTTGTCGAGGATGTCGCGCTCCACCACGTCCATGGAGCCGGAAGCGAGCAATTTTTGCGCGAGCCTAGCGGAGATGACCGCCCCCGAGAGGGAATCCCGGCCCGTCACTCCGGAGAACGACACGACCGCGGCCCGCTTCTTGGCGAACTTCAGGGCCGCCTTGGTGATGTCGCCCGCCATCCTGTGGCTGTCGTCCGGGGGAGCCGCGACCGCTGCGGCGGCAAGGATCACAACGGCAACCGCGCTCCAGGTCGTGGCCTTCATTGTATCGGACCGTGTGCCTTTTTCGCGCCTCTGGGTACTAGGTAGCATAACAGAACTCCGCTGTGCGGTAAATTCACGGAATGGTGATTCCGCGTAACGGCGAAGTTACGGCCGGCTACGGTTTGGCTGGCTGAGGACTCAAGTAGACGTAGCCGAAGTTCTTCACGTTCACGATCCGCCTCGCCAGCTCCTCCGGCAGGGCCTTGCGCAGGCGGTTGAGCATGACATCCAAGGCGCGGGAGAGCCCCGGGTCCTCGGTCCCCTCCACGAGGCGGAACAGGTCGGCGCGGCTCACCGGCGTGGGGCTCCTCTCCACGAGCACATGCAGGAGCACGAACATCTTGGGCGACAGGACCGTCGCGCGGGCGCCCTTCCAGATGACCTCCCGGTCATAGGCGCGCAAGGAGAGGTCCTCGCGGCTGAGCATGCCCTCTTCCTTGTCGAGCCTGCGGAACACGGCCTCCAAAGTGGCCAGGAGCTCGTGGGGCTGCCCGGTCTTGCCCACGAAGTAGTCCGCCCCGCTCTGAAGGCCCAGGACCCGCTCGCTCTTGTGCGCTGTCAGGAGGATGATGGGCGTGCGGCACAGGTCCGGCATGGAACGGACCTTCTGGCAGACCTCGAGGCCGCTCTGGTCCGGGAGCACGAGGTCGAGCACCATGCAGTCCGGGTGCACCTGCACGGCCATCTCCAGGGCCTTGGCCCCGGTCATGGCGTACTCGACGTTCTTGATCTCCGCCATCTTGAACCACACCTTGAGGAGCTCGATCCAAGAGGGCTCGTCGTCCACGACGAGGATGCGGCGTTCGGTCATCTCACGGCCTGCCGAGCAGGAGCATCAGGTCGGCCGCCCCCGCGCTCCCTCCCAGTTGGAGTTGATGGAAGAGCCGCCAGCAGCCCCACGCCAGGTAGCCGGTGTAGGCCGCGATCAGGACCACGGCCGCCCGCCGGCCCGTGGGGGTGAGCTTGGGGCTCTTCAAGGCGAACGGAAGGGCGAAGGGGCCGAGCAGGAGGAGCGTCAGGACCGTGATCCCCCAGGGCGTGTAGTACCAGCCCACGTCCGCCCCTTGGCCCGTCCCGCAATGACGGCAGTAGCGGTCGGAGGGCTCGATGACGGCCTTGCAGCTCCAGCATTCGACGAGGACCCTGGCGGGGGGGGCGGCGCCGGCGTCCTCTCGAGGAGAGCCCACTTGGAGTCCTCAGGAGCGGTGGGCCTCGACATGGAGCTCGTCTTCCTCCATCTGGAGATGGATCGACATCGACCGGGAGCAGACGGGACAATCCTCCGAGAGGGTCTGTCCTTCCTCGTCCACCGTGATGTGGAGCTCGAAGACCTCGCCGCAATAGGGGCACTCCACGGACGCGGTCTGCTCCACGCGGGTCTTCTCGGGCTGGGTCACCTCGGTGATGACCGACTCCAGCTTGGCGTCGAGCTGCTTGTCCTCGGCCTCGATCTCCTTGAGGGCCCGCTCCTCGGCGGCGTTGCGCGCCGCGGGCTTCTTGGCTTTGACCGTCTTCTTCGGCGATTTCTTGGCTGGCTTGCCTTTAGCCACGGCTTGAGGCCTCCGTTCGAGTCATGGGGCTGCGTTCGTCATTCTACTACACAACATGGTCCGGCCTCCAGCGCTCGTCGAAGCGCCACAGGCCCGCCTTGATGGCCGCGGCCCTCGCCGCGTCCATCTCCCCCTCCGAAACGCATCGGCCGATCGCGGCGTGAGGGGAGTCATTCACGACCTTCCCGGCGGGATGGTACTGGTCCATGATGTTGACGAAGATGTCCTTCGAGAGTCCCGCCAGCCATCCCATGACCTGGCCCGTGTCGTCCGCCATGCCCGGCATCACCAGGTGCCTGACCAGGACCCCGCGCAGGGCCACCCCGTCCTCGTCCACCACAAGGTCGCCGACCTGGCGGTGCATCTCAGCTGCCGCGCGCCGCGCGGCGGACGGATAGTCGGGCGCCGCGAGGTACCGGCCGCAGGCGGCCTCGTCCCAGAACTTGAAGTCCGGCATGTAGACGTCCACCAGCCCGTCCATGACCGCGAGGCTCTCCAGGCTATCATAGCCCCCTGAATTGTAGACCAGGGGAATGCTCAGGCCGTCTTCGACGGCCTGGACAAGGGCCTCCACGATCTGCGGGACGACATGCGAGGGCGTGACGAAATTGACGTTGTGACAGCCCTGCCTGGCCAGGCGCAGCATGATCCCGGCCAGCTCCCGGGCGTCCACCTCGTCGCCCCGCCCCCCCTGGCTGATGTCGAAGTTCTGGCAGAAGGCGCAACGCAGGCTGCACCCAGTGAAGAAGACCGTGCCCGACCCCTTCCAGCCGCGCAGGACGTCCTCCTCCCCCAGGTGCGCTCCCATGCTCGAAACCTGCGCGAGCCGGCCGACCCGGCAGACGCCCGGCGCGCCCTTCGATCGGTCCGCTTCCTTGCATCGGCGGGGGCACACCCTGCACGGAGGCCCGAGCAGCGCGACGGCCTCCCGCGCCTTCCTGCGCAGGGTCCCGTCCTCGGCCGCCTTGAGATACGCCGGGACGAAATCCTTCCGCCGCAGTACGAACCTGCCGTCGCCGTGCACCTCCTTGGGACCCGCGAGCGCCATGACCACCGAAGGATAGCCTCGGACCCCGCCGCTGTCAAGAGGGGGTGTTATGATACAATCGGCCGCATGGCTTCGCGGCTGGAGCTGTCCTGGCAGCGGACCGCGACGGCCGCGGCCTGCATCTCCATCGCCGCGACCTTCCTGGTGGGAAGCTACGAGTTCGTCCGCAGCGTCTCCACGTCGCTCTTCATCACCTCCTTCGGCGCAGCCTCGCTCCCCTACGCCATGACCGCGGTGCCCTTCGCCATGGCCCTGCTGGTCTACTGCTACGGGCGGCTGCTCTCCCGTCTGGGCGCCATGCGGACCCTCATCGTCTCGTCGCTGGGCTCCGCCCTCGTCTTCCTCATCTGCTACCTCGCGCTCAAGCGCGGCGTGGACGGGGCCGCCGCTTTCCTCTACGTCTTCAGGCAGGTCTACATCGTGCTGATCGTGGAGCAGTACTGGTCGCTCATCAACAGCTTCCTCAAGCCCGCGCAGGCCAGGCTCTACAACGGGCCCATCATCGGAGGGGCCTCCATCGGCCCCATCCTCGCCGGCTGGCTCATCCACAAGAAAGCCGTCGCCATGGGCTCGGAGCAGATCATCCTGCTGGCCGTGGCCGCGTTGGTCCCGGCCACGCTGCTGGCCTATCTCTCGTACCGCATCGCGGGCGAGCCTCAGCCCTCGGCCGAGGAGACCGGAGGCCGCCGGGGCCATCTGCACCTGGCCCTGCTCCGTCAGGACCGCAGGCTCGCCCTCCTGGCCGGGGTCGTGTGCCTGGCCCAGGTCGTCTCGACCGCGGTGGACCTCAGGTTCAGCCAGCTCATCGAGGCCACCATCGCGACCAAGGACGCCAGGACCGCTTTCCTGGGCGGCTTCTGGTCCACGACCAATCTGGCCGCGTCGGGCATGCAGTTCATCGTCACCCCGCTCCTGTTGAGCGTCCTTCCGACGCGCTGGATATTCCTCGGCATCCCCGCGGTCCATCTCGCGATGGCCGGCTGGCTCCTGGGGCATCCCAGCCTCCAGGCGGCCGCGGCGTCGCTCATGATCTTCAAGGGCATCGACTATTCGCTGTTCCGGGCCACCAAGGAGCTCATCTACATCCCGCTCTCCTACGACGCGCGCTACCGCGCCAAGCAGGTCATCGACACCTTCACCTACCGGCTCTCCATGGGCCTGACCTCGGCGGGGTTCTCGCTGGCCGCCATGCTCGCGGGCGTCCTCCCGGGCGGGTTCTACCCGGCGACGGCCATGGGAGCGGCGGCGGCCTGGGCAGGGCTCACCCTGCCGTTGACGGCCAAGAAGAAGGATTGAGCGTTTCTCAGTCCTTTCTGGCGAGGACGACGAGCCGGTTGGTCCGGTCCGACAGCTTGGCCCCCCGAAGGCTGCCCCAGAACCTGAGGGGCTTCAATCCCGCGCTCCGGAGGAGCCGGGAGAGACCCCTTCGGTCGAAGAGCCACAGGGCGAAGGCCCTCTCCAGGACGCGGCCTTCCGGCTGGATCCTGATCCAGCGGGTGCGGATCCGCCGCCCTTCGCGCTCCAGCTCGCGCTCCTCGAGCAGGTAGACGCCCCGGTCCTGGAGATGCCAGGAGCGCGGGGCGAAATGCCTCCTCAGCCAATCCGCGTTCATGATGTCCATCAGGAAGAGCCCGCCGGGCTTCAAAGCCCTGGCCACTCGCGCCAGGACCTTCACATTGTCGCTCCACCGGTCGAAATATCCGAAGCTCGTGAAGAGGTTGAGGACCGCGTCGAACTCGGCCTTGAAGCCGAGCTTCCTCATGTCCCTCCGCACGAACCGGACCTCCAGACCGGCGCGGCGGGCCTTGCGCCGAGCCTCCTCGACGTAGGCTGAGGAATAGTCCAGGCCAGTGACCTTGAACCCTTTGCGGGCCAGGATGAGGGAATGCCTGCCAGGGCCGCAGCAGAGGTCGAGGACGGAGGCTCGGGCCCCGAGCTTCAGCTGCCTGAGGAGGAAGCGGACCTCGCGGGGCGCGGCCGCGACGTGGCTCTCGTCCGCCGGAGTGTAGAACTCGGGGTCGAAGAACCCCTTCCTCCACCAATCCTTCCGTGGGCGGATCCGCACCTAGACCGCGGCCGCGGCCAGTCCTGCGAGCTTGCTCAAGGCGCTCCGCAGGCCCTCGTGCACGGCGGCCACATCCTCTTTCCTCCACTTCTTGGGCTCGGCGCGCAGGAACGAGGTCTTGTCAACCCTGTTGTCGAAGCGGGCGCAAGGCAGGTGGAAGGTCTTGTTGTGCGCCTTCACGGTCACGGTGCCCTTGCGCTCCGCGTCGGCTTCCAGCCAGTCCATGTCGTCGCACCCGTAGTCGTTGAGCATGACGTCGATGGGCACGCCGTGATGCAGGATGGAGCCGGGGTTGTTCGGGTCGGTGCGGTCCTCGTTCTTCCGGCGGGACTCCTCGGGGGTGACCCACACATAGAGGATGCAGGCCTTGTTCAGGAGCGACTTGGAGAGCAAGGCCAGGGAATACCGGTAGCCGAAGGGCGCCGGGAGCGGCATCTTGGAACCCTGGGGCCCGCCTCGGGCGAATTCGATGACCAGGGTCTTGCCCTTGAGGTCGATCTTCCGGCCGGGCTTCCTCTCGTCCCAGAGCTCGCGGGCCTCATGCTCGATGGGGCCGGCGATGGCCTGGCGGGTCTCGCCGTCCAAAGCAGCCAGGCGCGCGGGAGCGCCCACGGCCTTCGAAGCCCGGTCGATGCGGTCGAAGAGGAGCAGAGCCGCCGAAGACGGCTCCTTGCCGGCACGGGCGGAGAAGGCCTCGTAGTCCTCATTCAGGAGATGGATCAAGGTACCCCAGTCGAGAGGATCGCGGAAAGGCCTCTCGGGGGACTGAAAGAAGAGGCGAGCCTTTCCGCGAGAAACGATCTCGTCGTCGATGCGCCGCATCATGTGGACATAAGGAAAATCGTCCAGCTGGACGCTCGGGCCCATGAAGAACTCCTTCCTCCTCTTCTCGGGCGAGAGGTGCTTCATGTACCTGCGCACCTCGGATTTTCCGGACGCGGGCAGCGCCAGCAGCAGGACGACATCGAGAACATCACCAGCCATGGGGGGCCTCCCTTTCAGCGCGGGAAGGCGGTCCTTCCCGCGCCCTTCATAGAACCTGCGTGCTCCCATTATAACTCTTTGGCCAGGCCGCGCAAGAAAGCCCGCCAACCCGAATTGGTATCATTGGACAAGTAGATCGTGCCCCTTGGAGCAAGAACCATGAAGCGCTTCCTCCTCTCCCTCTTCATCCTCCTCCCCGGGCTCGCGGCCGCCGCGCCCTGGCCCGAGCTCTCGTCGCCCGCGGCCGAGCAGGGCGGCGGCGAATCCGACGCGGCGGTCGTGGCGGGCATCGAGAAGTACCCCTTCGTGGCGCAGGTGCCGGGCGCGGCCCTGAACGCCGAGGATTGGCACCTCTATCTGACCAAGACCCGCAAGGTCCCGGTCGGGCAGGTCAAGCTCATCCGGGACAACGAGGCGACCCTCGAAGACCTGCGCGACGCGGCCTCGTGGGCCGCCTCGAACGCGGCGCCCGGCGGCACCCTCTGGTTCGTGTTCATCGGCCACGGCGCCCCGCACAAGAACGGCCAGGAAGGCGTGCTCATCGGCGTGGACGCCCAGCAGCGGGCCGAGAGCCTCTACAACCGGAGCCTGCGCCAGGGCGAGCTCATGGACCTGCTCTCCAAGGGCCGGCAGGCCAGGACCGTGGTCGTCCTCGACGCCTGCTTCAGCGGCAGGACCGCGGACGGCAAGGAGCTCGTCAAAGGGCTCCAGCCCCTCATCGCGGTCGCCTCCCCCTTGCGGTCCTGGGAGCGCGCCGCGGTCTTCACCGCGGCCAAAGGAGACCAGTTCGCGGGCCCCCTGCCCGGGGCACAGCGCCCCGCGTTCAGCTATCTTCTTTTGGGAGCTCTGCGCGGCTGGGGGGACGCGGACAAGGACGGCTCGGTCACCGCCGCCGAGGCCCTCGCCTTCACCCAGAGCTCCCTCGAGGCGCTCCTCAAGGACCGCCGCCAGACGCCGGAACTCCTCGGCAGCCTCGCCGGGCCCCTGGCGGGGCCGGTCCGCGAACCCGGCCCGGACATCGGCTCCATCGTGCGCGCCGTCCGGCCCAAGGACGCGAGCGAGCTCATGTTCACCGAAGCCGCGCCCGTGACTCTTCCGACCATCAAGGTCTCTGCCATCCAGGGGGGCTTCAAGGAGGCGGACATCGGCGTCGAGCGGATGCTGGAGACCGCCGTTCTCAAGGAGAAGGACCCCGACGCCCTTCCCTTGGAGAAGATGCAGTCCTGGTGCGCGCTCTGGGGCACGCCGGACAACAACCCCTACCGCGAGCAGGCCGGCGCCTCCTGCAAGGAATGGCACGCCTTCACCGACAAGTACCACGAGGCCGAGATCAACCTCCTCGACGACTACGCGACCCTGGCAAGATATCTCTCGCTCAAGCTCAAGACCCCGGAGCAGAAGTCCGCGGCCATCAACTCCTTCATGACCGCCTATGCCGCTCTCAAGGACCATCCGGCCTACGGACACGCGGAGGCGGCGCGCGACGCGCTCAAAACGGGCGGCCCGGCCCTGGCCCTGTCTCCCCTGGACGACCGCGGCCCCCGGCCCCCGCCCAAGGGAGTGGAGGTCCCCCCTGAGATCGAGGAGCAGGCGATCGGCCCCTGCGAAGGCTATCAGTGCGGCTATCAGGAGAAGTGCAAAGCCGGAGACGGCCGGGAATGCTCCTCCTTCGCCATGGCCATGAACAGATACGGTTTCGAACAGTATCCTAGGCTCTCGGCCATCTATATGCTTGGCTGCATGTTCGGGTTTGCGGACGCCTGCGGCAGCGCCCCCGGCTACGCCAATTCGACCATGGACACCAAGAGCGCCGGCACGATCATGACCGTGTGGACGCATGCCTGCTTCGCGCTCAGGCATCTGGCCTCCTGCGACCAACTGGGCGAGACCTATGGCAGGCTCAAGGGCTTGAGTGCGGGAGAGAAAGAGGCCGCCGGAGCCATGAGAACCCTCGTCCACGAGGCGGCGTGCATCAGGGGCGACGCCCGGGCCTGCCCCCTGGCCGGGAAGAACTACAAGATGAGGACCCCGCGCTCGCTCCTGAACTTCAAGCGCGCCAAGCTCCTCTTCGCCAAGGGCTGCAGGCAGAAGAACGACGCGTCCTGCGAGTCCCTGTCATCCCTCAAGAGCCAGATGCCCACCCTCGAACAGGACCTGGCCAAACAGGTCGAGGAAGCCAGGAAGGCCGCGGAGGAGGCGAGGCAGCGGGAGGAGACAGGCAGGCGGATATCCTCCCTGCGGGAGACGATGAAGGGCCTGGAGGAGACCTGCGAGAAATCGGAGTCCTGCAAGAGCGCGAAGACTGCGTGCGACAAGGATCCCAAGAAGTGCTTCGGCTACTCGTACTGCTTCGCCCAAGGCATCTGCGGCGCGCAGAAGGACGCGGTCTTCGCCGCCTCCATCCTCCGGAAGGCCTGCGACGCCGGAGACGGGGGCTCCTGCAATTTCCTGGCCTACCGCCACCGGTCGGGCGACGGCGTGCTCAAGGACGAAGCCCAAGCCTTGAACCTGCAGGACAAGGCCTGCGACCTCGACAGCGCGTCGGCGTGCTCCTCCATCGCATCGGACCTGGCTTCGGGGTGGAACGGGAGGCCCAAGGACCCGTCTGAGAGCTTCCGGTTCGTCAAGAAGGCCTGCGCGTTGGGAGACTCGACGGCCTGCGCGAACGCGGCCGAGCAGCGGCTCAAAGGCGACACCGTGATGAAGGACGACAAGGAGGCGCTCTCCTTCGCGCGCCAGGCGTGCGAGGGCGACGACGTGTCCTCCAGCGCCTTCCGCGCCTGCGTCATCGCCATGGACCTGGGGGACTCGAAGTCGCGCAAGCGAGTGCTCAGCCGATGCAAGAAGAGCGCCACCATCGCCCAGTACTATCCTGCCGAGTGCGGCCGCGCGAGGTAGCGCGCTAGAGCCTGCGAAGATGCAGCGTGTTGGTACTGCCGCTCTGGCCAAGCGGCGTGCCCGACAGGATGACCACGAACCCGCCTGGCTTGGCGCCCAGGAATCGGCGGGCGCAGCGGCCGGCCTCGTCGAGCAGCCGGACATGGTCCTGGAACCTCGGGATGCGCACCGGCAGAACGCCCCAGTAGAGCGCCATGCGGCGCAGGGCCGCCTCGGTCGGGCTCAGGCCCAGGATGGGCGACACGGGCCGGGACTTGGAGAGAAAGAGAGCGGTCCCTCCTGATTCGGTCGCGGCCGCCAGGACCGTTTCGCCTACCTTCTGGCTCACCAGCTTCGCGGCCAATGCCAAGGCATCCGCGATCCCCCCCTCGCTCGCCCCGCAGGGCGGCTCGCAGAGGCGGCCGGAGCGCGCCTGCTCGGCTTCGGCCGCCTCGAGCACCCGAGCCATGGTCTTGACCGCTTCGAAAGGATAGCGGCCCTTGCTGGTCTCGGCCGAGAGCATGACCGCGTCCGCGCAGTCCCGCACCGCGCAAGCGACGTCGGAGACCTCGGCGCGGGTGGGACGCGGGCTCTCGATCATGGATTCGAGCATCTCGGTCGCCACGATGCAGAGGCGGTCGGAGCGCGCCGCGGCCTCGGTCATGGCCCTCTGGGCGGCCGGGACCCGCTCGGCCGGCATCTCCACGCCGAGGTCGCCTCGCGCGACCATGATGCCGTCGCAGGCCCGCACGATGGACTCGAGGTTGTCGAGCGCCTCGGGCTTCTCGAGCTTGCCGATGAGCCCGGCTGCCTTGAGCCCCGCGGCGTCCATGGCCTTGCGGCAGGCCCTAAGATCTTCGGCCGTGCGCACGAAGCTCAAGGCGACATAATCCGGCATCGCCTTGGCCATCGCCTTGAGGTCGGCCCGATCCTTGGCGGTCAGGGCCGGGGTCGAGAGCTTGGTGTCCGGCAGATTGACGCCTTTGCGGCCGCCCAGGGCCCCGCCCCGGACGACCTTGGCCAGGATGCTCCTGCCACGCGTGCCTTCGACCCTCAGCTCCATGCGGCCGTCGGCCAGCAGGATGCGCTGGCCCCGCCTGACCTCTTGGGCCAGGCGGGGATAAGTGACGCCGACGCTCTCGGGCGTGCTCTCGATGGAGCCGGGGACGATCTCCAGCCGCGAGCCCCTCTCCAAGAGAACGCCCTTCTCCGGCGCCCCGCCGGTCCTGATCTTGGGTCCGCAGAGGTCGGCCAGGAGCGCCGCGGTCCGTCCTGTCCTGCGCGCCGCGGCGCGGGCCTGCGCCATGGCCCGGACGTGCTCCAAGGCCGTTCCGTGCGAGAGATTGAAGCGCAGGCAGTCCGCGCCCGCGCGGATGAGCTTCTCCAGCCGCGCCGGTCCGGCGACCGCCGGCCCCACCGTCGCCACGATCTTGGTCCTTCGCATCCAACCCATAGCGCAATTCTATTATATTCGGGCGGCTCCATCCCCTTGACGAAGCCGGGTTTCGGACCCTATATCTGGAAGAACCTCTGCCCGATGAGCCTCTGGACCGCGTCCCTCGGCCGGACGCTCTCCACGGGCTTGACCTCTTTGACGAACCGGATGAACGCGACGCCGGCGACCACGCGCATCGCCGCGGTGATGAGCAGCATGCTCATGAAGGCGTGTCCGTTGAGCGCGGGCAGGCGCGAGTAGAGGTAGCCGCCGATGAGCGGACCGATGGCCTGGCCCGCGCCGGTGACCGCGCTGAAGTACGCCATGGCCCTGGTCCTCTTGGCCGGGGTCACGGCGTCGTAGATGAAGTTGTTGCCTCCCATCAGGTAGGCGGCCCACGCGAAGCCAGAGTAGCACTCCACCAGGGTGAGGAACGCCCAATGCTGGCTCAGGGTCCACAGGAGCGGGATGATGGGAATCATCACAGTCGACATCTTCACCACCCGGGCGCCGCCGATGGCGTCCGCCCAGTCGCCCCAATAGCGCATGGTCAGGTACATGACCAGCCCGCCCGCGGAGGTGACGGCCATGTAGCGGAGGTAGTCGTAGTGGAGGCCGTCGAGCAGGTAGACCGCGAAGAACGGCCCGGAGAAGTTCACCGCGAAGGAATAGAAGGCCGCGCAGAAGGTGAAGGCCGCGAAGTTGCTGTGGCCCAGCCTGGAGACGAACTGGGTGAAGGTGAAGTGCTCCTCAGGCGCCTCGCGGTAGGGCGGCTCGTACATCCTCATGACGAAGCGCCACGACACGATCCTGAAGACCGTGGCGCCGCCGAAGAGGATGAGGAACCCCGTCAGTACCCCGTGTCCGTACCAATAGAGAATCCCGCCGGCCGCCATGGAGAAGGCCGCCACCAAGATGCCCACCAGCCTGTTGCGCCAGCCGAAGTAGACCCCCCTCTTGGAGGCCGGAAGGTACTCCCCCATCAGGCTCGCCCAGGGCGGCCCGCCCAGCGTGCCTGAGACCGAGTAGATGACTCCGGCAGCGATGAGTACCGGCAGGGCCAGCCCCTCGGGCAGGAACACGCACGCCGTGCCCAACGCCAGGGAGAGGATCTGCGCCTGCACCGCGATGGAGACCACGGTCTTGCGGCTCCTCAAGCGGTTGACCCAGTCCGCGATCTTGAGCTGTCCCAGCGAGCTCAGGAGCGGCGCGAGCGAGCGCAGGATGCCGACCTCCATGCTCCCGGCCTTCAAGGCCAGGGCGAAGGGCACGGTGTAGCCCTCAATAAACCCGGCCATCACGGACCAGGCCACGCCGTCCCCCACCGACGCTCTCAGGGACCTTCGGACCGCTCCTTTTTCCATGGATTACCGGTACGCCGATTTCCTCGGGCCTATCTTGACGACATGGACCGAGCGGCGGCTGCTCAACTCAACCGAATACACTCAATGCCCCAGGAGGCGCTTGAGCTTGGCCAGGGGGACCGTCTTGCCGGCGCGGTATTCCTTGCGCGCCTCCCGGACCTCGGCGAGCAGGCCCGCGTCCTCCTCGTCGAGCCGGTCTTCCAGGGCGCTGATGAGCTCATCGTAGAGCTCGATGGGAAGCAGGGCCGCCACGGCCCTGCCGTTGCGCGTGACGAAGCAGGCGGCGCCGTCTTTCTTGATGGCGGCCAGGACCTCCGCCATGCGGCTTCGGAGCTCGGAGGCGGGCAGGATGTGGGTGCTCATATTATGTACATAGTTTAGTGCCTTAGTAATGTACTTTTCAAGGCCGCCCGATTCCGGGATGCGCCGAAAATTCTTCCCCGCACCCTGCCCGTGCCTTGACACTGGCGGGTGGCCAGGATATACTTAGCTTGCAGCGCCGGATGCAACCCATGACAAACTCCCCTTCGCCGATGACGAGCTCAAGGAGGTCGGCCGCCTGAAGGTCTGCACGCAATGCGCTAACATCGCCGAGGAATGGAGCTCCAAGCCGAAAAAGCCGCCGCCCCCTCCGGCTCCCCTCGCACCCCCGGACGCCCCGCCCACGCAGGCGAGCCAGCCTGTCCCCTTCGTCGTGGAGCCGTGGGGCGGGGAGGAAGACGGCGGAGAAACGAGCCCGGAACTCTCCAATTTCATCGGGGGCCTCATCATGGTGCTCATCTTCACGGTCGGGAACTACTTCCTGTACAAATACACCGGATACATCATCATCCCCACTTTCAGACGATGACCGAGAGCTCCCGGCCGCGGCCGCTGGACCCATGCTGGAGGGCTGGAATGTCCGCGCACGAAGCGTCCGTTGAGGTCTCCTCGCTGAGCCATGCCTACGGCGCCACCCAGGCCCTACGGGCCGTCTCCTTCAAGCTGACGGCGGGCGAAATCTGCGGTTACGTCGGACCCAACGGGGCCGGCAAGAGCACCACCCTGAAGATACTTTCCGGGCTCATCCGGCCGGCTTCAGGGACCGTCCGGGTCTGCGGCTTCGATGTCGCGCGGGACCCTGTAGAGGTGAAGGCTCGCATCGGCTATGTGCCGGAGTCCGGGGCCGTCTACTCGACCCTGACGGTGCTGGAATTCCTTTCCCTGGTGGGGGAACTCCACGGCATCCCGGAAGGGGAATCCCGGGAGCGGCTCGACCACTGGCTCGGCCTGTTCGGTCTCGTGGAAGCATCCCACGCGATGCTCGGGTCTTTGTCCAAAGGGATGCGCCAGCGGGCCGTCCTGGTCTCCGCCCTCCTGCACGACCCCCAGGTGCTCCTTTTCGACGAGCCGCTGACCGGGCTGGATGTCCAGGCGGCGCGGGTCGTCAAGGCGACTCTGGCGGGGATGGCCCGCGCGGGCAAGGTCGTCTTGTTCAGTTCGCATGTCCTGGAGGTGGTCGAGCGCATCTGCGGCCGGATCATCATGCTCGACCTTGGCCGCATCGTCCTCGATGAGCAGGCCTGCGCGCTGCGCCGGCGCGCGGGCGAAGCGGGTCTGGAGTCCCTGTTCCAGTCTCTCATCGGGCCCTCATGACGTGCCTGACGCGCCGGCCCGGCCCAGGCTCCGGCGCGGCGTGGATCCAGCCGGGGGCGTTTCGTTCCCTGGTGCGGGCCTACCTCCTCATGGACCTGCGCAAACAGCACGCTGCGCAGGCCGCGGCCGCCGGCCCAGGCTCCTGGGTGACGCCTCTCTACTGGGTCGTCGCGCATTCCCTCGCCGCCTCCGCCATCCTGTCGGTCGCCCTGTTCGGCCGCGTGAACGCCCGTCTCTTCGCGCTGGCCGGGATATCGGCCTCCATGCTGCTCATGGCCGTCTCCCTCGTGGTGGAGTTCCGCGAGGCGATCCTGGACCTCGACGACGCCCTCGCGATCGGCAGCCGGCCGGTCCTGCCGAGCACGCACGCCGCCGCGCGCTGCGCGAACGCGGCCGCCTACACCCTGCTCCTGACGACCGCCCTCAACCTGTTCCCGGCCATCGTCGGGTCCGGATTGCGAGACGGGGGGTGGAGGTTCCTTGTCTCCTACGCGGCGGCTTCCCTTGCCGCCAACCTGGCGATCACGGCGCTCGCTTTGATCCTGATGTCGCTCTTGACGCGGGTCGCAGGATCCCGCGCGGCGGGCGTCTTGGCCTGGGCTCAGACGATCGTGGTCATGGCCGGCTTCTACGGGGCCCAGATGGTGTTTCGAGATCCGACCCAGGGGCTGGCATGGTGGGCCTACAACTTGCCGGGCTGGGTCTGGTGGCTGCCGCCGGCGTGGTTCGCGGCGTTCGTCGGCCGAACCTGCGGGGGCCCGGGCTGGACCGAGGCGGCCGCGGCCTGCGGCGGGGTCCTAGCCCTGGGAGCCATCTGGGCCGCCGCGATCCGGACACTGTCGAGATCCCTCCCGCGCCTCTCCGAGGCCGGGAGTTCCGCCCCGGGCCGGTCCGGCCTCCTTGGGAGCGGACTCCTCTGGCGCCGGCATTGGGCGTCGGCGATGTTCCGCTCGCGGGAGACGGCCGCGGGCTTTCGCTTGGCCTGGCTGATGCTCCGCAGAGATCCGGACATGATCGGGCGCAGCCTGCCGGCCTTGGGTTCGGCGGCCGCGGGACTCGCGCTCGGACTCTTCTCCGGCCACGCGGCCGACCCGTTCACGGAGCCGGGAGCGCCGAGCATCATGTCCTTCGTAAGCCTCCACCTGGTCGTCTTGGCCGTGCCTTCCGCGCTGCATTCCTTGTCCTTCAGCCGGGACCACGAGGCGGCATGGGTCCTCCGGTCCGCTCCGATCCGGGAACCGGCGCGCGTAGCGGCGGGGCTGGAGTGGGCGGTCCACTTCGGCCTCATCGCGCCGACCCTGGCGGTCCTCTTCGTCGTTCTGGCATGGTCATGGAACGACTGTCTCCATGCCGGCGTTCATTGCGGGACCGGGTTTGCGCTGGCCTTGGCGGCCGGGAGCCTTTCCTCCGGGCTCCTGCGCGGCCGCCCCCCCTTTTCGCGGCCGTCGGCATACGGATCTCTGGGCGGGCCGATCCTCTTGCATCAGGCCGTCCTGGCCGCTGCCCTCGCCGCGGCGGGCTTTCTCCAGGCCCTCGCCTATCGCTCGGGGGCAGGGACGGCGCTCTTGTGCCTCGCGGCGTGCGCGCTGGCGGCTGCTCTGCTGGGCGGCCATGGCTGACCGCGGGGCGGGGAGCGCCCCCCAGGCCGTCGGGAGACAGCTGAGGTTCATGGGCCTGACCTTCATCGTGGCGGCTGCCGCGGCGGCCCTGATCGCGTCCCAGCGCCCCGCCTTCGAACAGCGCATCGGGGAGAGCTACTCTCCCCTGCCGGCGCGATGGGCCGCGATCAGGGACGGCCTGCGGTCCGGCGGCTTTGCCCCCGAGTCCCTTCGCGCTCAGCCTCGGGCCGCGAAACTGGCGCTATACGAACAGTGGATGCTCGAGCCGGAGCCGGACCCCGCCATGGCGCGCCGGCTGGCCGAGGCGCACCCCGGCCTCTACGTCGGCCGCGCGGAGAGAACTCTCGTGTGCGGCAGCGATTCGCAGAAGACGCGGGCCGTGGAGTTCATCCTGGCGGCCGGCGGTCCCTGGGGGCTCTCCGCCCTCCGGCGCGCCCGCGCCTGGCACGCAGGGGACGGCCGGATCCGCCGCCGCATCGAGGATGCCGTCGCCCGGCTGGAGGAGGGGGGAGGACCGAGCGCTGCGTTCCCCCGATCAGGCCGGCGAGGAGGGCAGACGCATCAACCCGTTCACGAACCGGTTGAAGATCACGATGGTCGCCGCCAGGACGACCACGGTCGCCCACCCCATGGCGGAGTCTCCCCCATAGGCCCAGTGGACCCCGAGTAGGATGACGGCGAAGGAGCTCGAAATGAGCGTCGAGTCCCGCGGGGACTGGTAGACCGCGATTCCGATCGACATCAAGAGGAACAGCAGCCACGCCAGGGGCCAATAGTTGTAAAGCATCATGAGCAGGCAGATGTTGACGGCGTAGTTGGACGCCACGCGCAGGGAGCGGACCATGCCCAAATGGAGTCGGAGCAGGCGGACTGAAAGGTAGTTCATCGTGACCGAATAGACCAGGAGCACGGCGGTCGCGATCGCCACGGGGCGGGGCAGCTGGGCGACCACGAAGGCCGGGGCCACGATGATCACCGCCAGCGGGGTCAAATGGTTGTTGACGTGGCTCACGATCCGCGCGCTTCCGGGTTTGATCGGCATCGAGCACCTCCTGGAACGGCACTGAACCCTCGGCAGATTCTACAAACTTTTCGGATTCGGAGCAGGGCGTCCGGGGGCGTGGCGGGCCGTACCAAGTAATCTTTTACCGACCGGTCAAAAAATGGTGTAATCCATCCATGAAGCCAAACGACCTTTTGACTACGCCGATGACCTGCGAGGCGCTGGGGATCACCCGGCCCACCCTCTATGCCTGGATCCGGCAGGGCAAGATCAACCCTTGGGCGAGGCTTGGCGGGCAGTCGGCCTGGTTCTTCCTGAAGAACGAAGTCGAGAAGGCCAAGGGCAGGAAGTATCAGAGGACATGACCATGCCCAGGAGCCGCTCCCGCAAGACCAAGGACCAGGGCGGCCGCTTGGACCTTCCCTTCGCCGAGGGCGCGCGCCTGGGCCTCAACGCCGTCCCGGACCTGCTCTTGGACGGGAAAGGGGCGGGAGGGCTCTGCGGCCGCGGCGAGGGCCTGCTCGCCAGACACGACCGGGCCTCCACGCTCCCCTCCCGCAAGGAAGGCAAGGGCATGCATCGCCTAAATCTCGAGCTGCCGGGGAAAGGGGCGGGGGACTGGCTCGACGGATACGCCGCCGCGCTCAAGGCCCTGGCGGCGCAGATGGACCTCGGCGGCGCGGCGCCTAAGGCCGGGAACGTCGCTTTGGTCGGCTACCTGATGGACCGCAACGAGGGCGACCACCTCGGCAACGTCCGAGAGCTCGAGCGCATGCTGGCCGCGCTGGGCCTCAAGGCGGTCTCCGTGTGGCTTTCAGGCCGTCCTTATGAGTCCCTGGCCGAGGCTCGGCACGCGGCCGCGGTCGTGTCCCTGCCCCACGGGCGAGAGGCGGGCAGGGTGTTGGCCAAGCGGCTCGGCGTGAAGCTGGTCGAGGCGGAGCTGCCCTTTGGGCTGGACAGGACGAGGCGGTTCATGGAACGGCTGGGAAAGGAATTCGGAAAGCAGAAGGAGGCGGCCGATTTCATCAAGCAGGAGCTTGATGAAATCGTGCCGAGATTGGAATGGAGCGTGCCGCACGCGTTCTTGAACCGCAGGTTCGCCTTCGCCGGGGACCCGCACTACGGCCCAGCGTTCGCGGAGCTCATCGCCGAGCTCGGCGGAGTGATGGCCGGCATGCTCCTGACGGCCGGTCCGCATCATCTGGCGAAGGCGCAGCGCGAGGCCTTGGAGAAGTCGCAGACGGCGTGGTTCGAGCCGGAGGCCAAGGCGGTGCGCAAGCGCTGGAACGACAAGTTCTGGAGCGGGGTGGATCTCCTGGTCGCCACCACGCAGCTGCTCGAGATTGTCAAGCCAGCCACAGGCTGGCTTGAGATGGGCTACCCGTCGTACCTGACCCATGCCCCGCTGGAGGACCCCTTCCTCGGGTTCCAAGGCTGCCTGGGGTTCCTGTCCAAGGCCGCCACGGAGACGGCCAAAGGCTTCTGTCTGAAGGCGGGCGCGGCGTGAGTTGGATCGCTGACCCATCGGCCGAGGAGCGCCACCTCGTGGCGGGCCCCAAGGCCATGGCGGATCTCGCGGCCTTGCTCGGGCTGGGCGGGGATTGGCGCTTGGAGGCCGCGTGCGCCCAGGGGCGGCGCAACGTGCGGCTGGCCTTGAGGAGAGGGGGCGCGGTCGAGGACGGGGGCCGCAGGCTGGTGTTCTACCTCGTGCCGAGGGACTCTTCGGGCGCGTCCGGCATCTCTTTGTCCATCGAGGGACCAAGCGGACCCGCGGTCACGAAGCTCCTCGGGGTCCTGGCGGCGCGGCTCGGGGCCCGGACCTTGGAGGATGTCGTGCTCCTCATGGAGGCGGACCCGGCCTCCTTCGCGGAGAGAAGGGCGGCCGGCCGCGGCGAGGACAACCTGAAGGTCCCCTATGTCGGCTCGCCGTTCGGGCTCCAGGATGCGGGCTGGAGGAACTTCTACGGCGACCAGGACTTCGAGGTGCTCCTGGGGGTGCCGGAGTGCACCTACGACAGGACCTTGACCCTCGAATACGCGGACCTCGAATGCTTCTACGCCCGGCCGGAGCTCGACGTCCGCCGGTGGTCGTTCCTGGACTGGCCCAACGACAAGGAAGACGAGATCGGCGGCGGCAGGAGCGCCGCCATCGCGATCGAGCTCGACGAGAAGGACATGATCCTGGGGACCACGGAGAAAGCCGACGCCGTGGTTGCCAAGGTCCGGGAGCTCACCGCGGCCGGTCACTACCTGGTCGTGTGCCATCTATGCACGCCCATCGTCATGGGCGAGGACCTCTGCGGCCTGGCCCGCCGCGTCGAGAAGATCGTGGGCTGCAAGCCGGTAAGCTGGAGCCAGAAGGACCGCGACAACCTGGACAACTTCGGGGAGTTCCTGCGCGAGACCCTGGGGGCGCCCGGCTTCTTCGACGGCCCGGCCGACCCCTCCGCCGTGAACCTGTTCCACTTCCCCGAGCCCTACCGCAAGGCGGAGCTGGCCCCCTTCCTGGAGGATATCGGCGTCAAGGTGAACGCCGCGGTCTTCCCCATGATGGATTTCCCGTCCGTCGAGAGGCTCCCGAAGGCCGTCTCGCAGGTCTTCTGCGAGCGGTCGTCCTACCCGGTCAAGCTCAAGGAGCTGCTGGGCCGCGCGGGCAGGAAGATCGTCTCCGTCCCCGCGCCCTACGGCCTCGCCGGCGCCAAGGCCTGCCTGGGGCTCATCGCGGCGGCGGCGGGCCGCGCCCAGGCGTTCGAGGCCGCCTGGGCCGAGCGCATGGCGGGCGTCATGCCGGTCTGGGAGGAGAAGAAGGCCCGGGCCGCGGAGCATCGGGTGGCGTTCGTGGTCTCCGAGGCGACCCTGCCGCGCCTGTTCCAGGTGCGCTACGGGTTCGGGGCCCCGATGGCGACCATGGTGGCCGAGATGGGCTTCGGCATCGACTTCCTCTATTATGACCCGCATGGGGAGCGCCCTTGCGCGCCGAAGGAAACGCCTTCGGCGCGGATGAAGTCGTTCCGCGGTCCATGGGAGTTGGACGAGTTGTTGGCCCAGGGCGACTTCCAGGCCGTCTATTCGGACATCTGCTTCGACTGGCGCATCACCAAGGCGGGCAAGGCCCGGTTCTCGAGCCGGAATTTCGACATGGGGATCGGAGGGGCGATGCGCGCCTTCGAGGGCCTCCTGGGCGCGTGCGGCATGCCCTTCTACAAGCGCTACGCGCCCCACCTGGCGCGGGTCCCGCGGAGGATCCATGTCTAGGACCAGGGTCAAGGCTCCTGAGAAGCCCGGGCTCGGCGTGCGGCTGAACATCCCCTACCTGCAGGGGACCTACCTGGCCTTGAACGCCATCCCGGACGCCTATTTCCTGGGCGACGGGCCGAGCTGCGTCTTCGCCAAGGCCGAGCAGGTCCACGGCAGGCACGACCTGTTCTCCAACCTCCTCTCCTGCGGGTGCGACCACCGGGTCCAGTACACCGGGGTCAACGTCTTCACCATCGCCGGGAACTTCGAGGCCGGCATCATGGCGGCCATGAAGCGGATCGCCTCCTGGCCCGGCTGCGGCGTGTTCTTCATGGGTTCGATGCCGATGTGCAGCATCGCGGGCACGGACTACGAGCGGCTCCTGAGGGAGGCTCTCGGGAGCAAGGCCAAGCCCTCCTTCCTTCTCCCGCGCCGGTCGGCCGTGTACGGGGACTGGCTCGACGGCTACGCGGCCATGCTCTCGACCATGGCGGCCGGGATGGACCTGTCGGGCGCCCAGCCGCGGGCCGGGGAAGTGGCGCTAGTGGGGTACTTCATGGACCGCAACGAGGGCGACCATCACGGCAACGTGGTCGAGCTCGAGCGGATGCTGAGGGCCTTGGGGCTGGGGTCCGCGTCCATCTGGCTGTCGGGCCGCCCGTACGAGTCCCTGCGCGAGGCGCGGCATGCCGAGGCCGTCATTTCCCTGCCTCACGGACGCGAGGCCGGGAAGGTCTTGGCGCGGCGTCTGGGGGTGAAGTTGGTGGAGGCCGAACTGCCGTTCGGTCTGGAGGCGAGCAAGCGGTTCATCGTCCGGCTCGGCAAGGAGCTCGGGCGCGAGCGCGCCGCCCGGGACTTCATCGAGGGCGAGGCGGAGGTAGCCGCCTCGCAGCTCGAGAGGTTCGCGCCCGCCGCGTTCGGCGGACGCAAGTTCACGTTCTGCGGCGACCCGCACCACGCGTGCGGGTTCGTCGAGCAGGTGGAGGGCTTCGGGGGCCGGGTCGCGAGCATGCTCCTCATCGGCGGGGAGCACCACGCGACCGAGGCCCAGAGGGGTGCGCTCCTGTCCCATCCCATGACCGTGTTCGAGCCCATGACGGCCGAGGTCGAGGCCGGCTGGGGCCGCGACGAAGGCATCGACCTGGTGGTGTCGAACACCCTGGCGCTCAAGTACACGCTCGGGGAGAGAGGCGCCTGGCTGGAGTTGGGCTTCCCGTCCGCGTACACGCATTTCCTGAAGGATGAGCCGTTCCTGGGACCGCGCGGCGCGGTGCGGTTCCTGGCCCGCGCGGCCAACGAGCTCGCCCGGGGTCTCTACATGGGCAAGCCCAGCGAGGGGGCTCCTTGATCCGCAGGCTCGAGTTCCACGTCTCCTACGCCTGCGTGCAGAGCTGCCTCTTCTGCTCGGAGTCGGACCGGCTCAGGCGCTGGAGCGGCGTTCCGGTGACCGCCGCCGAGATGGCCCGGGTCCTCGCCACCAAGCGCAGGCAGGGCTTCGACCACGTCACCTTCACGGGCGGCGAGCCCACCCTGGCCCCGGGTTTCCTCGGGGCGCTCAAGGCCGCCAAGGGCCTGGGCTACACGACCTACGTCACCTCGAACGGCTGCCGGCTCTGCGAGCCCGGCTTCGCTTCCCGGGCCCTTGGGCTCATCGACGAGCTGTGCCTCTCGGCCCACGGGGACTCGGCCGGGCTGCACGACTCCCTGACGGGCCGGCCTGGCGGGTTCGAGGACCTGCTCCGGGCCTTCGAGCACGCGGGGCAGCGCAAGGGCCTATTCCTGCTGACCAATACGGTCGTGACCACGCGCAACTGGGACCGGATCGAGGACATCCTGGGGTTCATTCTGGGGTTGAAGGGCGTGCGGCATGTCCTGTTGTCGCATCTGGCTCCTGAGGGTAGGGGCTTAACGAATTACGCCGAACTCGCGGTCCCTTTTCAGGAATGGAAGAAGAAGCTTCCACGCCTGGCCGGTCTTGTCCGTCGTTCCCCCGTAACCCTGCGCTTCTTCGGCCTGCCCCTGTGCGTCCTGGGGCGGCGCCGGGACCTGTCGAACGACCTCTATTTCTCTCCGCGGGTGACGGTCGAGCGGGCGAGGCGCAAGGGCGGCGCGAGCTTGACCGAGATCACGAGCTTGAGGCCCACCCGGCGGCGGGCTCACCCCCGGGTCTGCGTCCGCTGCAAGGCGTTGGATTCATGCGGAGGCGTGTTCGAGCGGCATCTGAAGGAATTCGGGGCGCGCGGCTTGGAGCCGATCCGCGGCTGGAGAGGACCGGATGGCGAGTGACGCTTCCGCCGCCGCAGAGAAGAGGCACTGGGTGAGGCTCACCCGCGCCTGCAATCAGCGGTGCCTGTTCTGCCACGACCGCGGGGCCCAGAACGGGAAGGCCTTGGCGTTCGAAGCCGTGAAGCGCGAGCTGGCCGCGGGCCGGAGGCTTGGCCTTCGGCGCGTGGTCTTGAGCGGAGGGGAGCCCACCCTCCATCCGCGGTTCCTCGACTTGGTAAGCCTGGCCCGGCGGCTGGGCTACGAGCACATCCAGACGGTCACCAACGGCCGGCGGTTCTGCTACCCAGGGTTCCTCAAGGAGGCCCTCGCCGCGGGCTTGGATGAGATCACCTTCTCCCTCCACGGCCACACCAGAGAGCTCCACGAGCGGCTGACCCGCGTCCCGGGCTCTTTCGTGCAGGCGGTGACGGCCCTCAAGGCCGCCCTGTCCATGCCCCGGCTCATCGTGAGCGTGGACGTGGTCATCAACGCCCTGAACCTGCCGGTCCTGCGGGAGCTCATGGAGTTCTTCGTCGCCCTGGGCGTGCGGGAGTTCGACCTGCTGGCCCTGGTGCCATTCGGCGACGCCTGGGAGAACCGTTCGGAGGTCTCTTGCGACCTGGCCGCTCCGGAGAACCTCTCAAGCCTGCGCCGGGCGCTGGAGCTCTCCCGGCGGCCCGACCTGCACGTCTTCACGAACCGGCTGGGACCTGAGCTCCTGGAAGGGTTCGAGGCGCTCATCCAGCCGCCCGAGAAGATACTCGATGAGGTGCGGGGGCGCCGGCATCTGTTCGCCAGCTGGCTCAATGGCGGCAAGCCGCCCGGCTGCGCCGGGGAACCCTGCCCACACTGCTTCCTCAGGGATTTCTGCCGGGACTTGGGAAGCCTGCTCAAGGAGGGGAGCCTGAAGGCCAAGGTCGGTACCCTGTGCCTGCGCCAGGAGCGCAGGGGGCCGGCCCGGCCGGTCGTGCCTGGCGAAAGGAAAACGACCGCGCCAGGGGGCCCCATGTTCCGGTTCTGCAAGAAGCGCGACATCGTCGCCTACGCCGAGTTCTTCATCCGCGCGCGGTATTTCGTGAA
The DNA here is from genome assembly GCA_016209035.1 of Elusimicrobiota bacterium. Taxonomy (GTDB): domain Bacteria; phylum Elusimicrobiota; class Elusimicrobia; order UBA1565; family UBA9628; genus JACQWX01. The sequence goes on from JACQWX010000103.1 coordinate 33,955, forward strand.
GGGCCGGGGCTGCCGCCGGTGCGCGTGGACCGGCCGGTGCGCGGGCATCGCGGTCCAGGAGGCGAAGGCGAAGGGGTTCGGCGTCGTGAGCCCCGTGGGGACGGCCCATGGCTGAGCTGGCCTACCTCCAGGTCGCGCGGGTCTGCAACCAGAAATGCGTCTTCTGCTCCAACCCGGCCAACGGCCGCACCATCGAGTGGGAGGAGGCGGTCAAGCTGGTGGATTCCTTCGCCAAAGAGAAGGCCGCCGGCGTCATCCTGACCGGCGGCGAACCCACGCTCTTCCCCGACCTGGCCCGGCTCGTCTCCTACTGCCTTGAGCAGGGCCTGCCGCCCAGGGTGGTGACCAACGGCCAGAAGACGTCCGACTTCGACTACCTGCGGTCCCTGAAGGAGGCCGGCCTCGGGCACATGCACGTGTCGCTCCACTCCCATCGGGACGCGGTACAGGACGGCATCTCGCAGAACGAGGGTTCCCTCTCCAACATCCGCAAGACCCTGGAGAACGCGGGGAAGCTCGGGCTTCGGGTGGACATCAACACGGTCATCAACTCGAGGAACGCCGATCATCTGAGCGCCCTGGTGCGCTGGCTCACCGAGCGGTTTCCCTACCTGCGGCATTTCGTCTGGAACAACCTCGACCCGCTCATGAACCGGGCCACCTTGAACCCGGAGGTCGTTCCCAAGCTCAGGGCCTTCGAGGTCGAGCTGCACGAGGCCATGGCCTGCCTCCAGGCCGCCGGCCGCTCCTTCCGGGTGGAGAGGGTGCCGCTGTGCTTCATGTCCGAGTTCCCGCACCGCTCCACGGAGACGCGCAAGTTCGTCAAGGAGGAGGGCCGCCAGATCTACTTCCTGGACGAGAAGGGCCTGCGCGTGCAGGGCAAGGCCTCCTGGACCTACGGGAAGTGCCCGCGCTGCAAGTCCTGCGCCTTGGACCCTTTGTGCGCCGGGCTCTACCAGCTCGACGTCTATTATTCGTCGAGGGAGCTCTGCCCCCTGTTCACCGACCCCGCCGAAGTGATCCGCCGCGTGCTGGAGGACCATTGATCGCGAGCCTCTACTACAAGATCTTCCTGGTCCTGGGGCTCGTCGTCTCCTTCGAGGATTGGACCGAGAAGAGGATACGCAACCACTGGATCGGCCTGGGGCTCGTCGCGTGCGCGGCGGGACTGGCCTATCTTCTGTGGAACAGCTTCACGGGCTACCGGCACATGGCGGCCTGGGGAGGGGGACACTACTACCTGCCTTGGCGCTACTACCCCAAGGTCCTGGCGCACGTGGTCCTGTGCGCGACCGCCTCCTTCACCCTGTGGCGCTTCAACGTCTGGCCGGCAGGGGACGCCAAGCTCTACATCCTATTCGGCCTCTTCGCCGCCATCATCGACCCCAACATCCCGGGCTTCCCCTTGCTCCTGTTCATGGTCATGCTGGTGAACGTGTTCGTCCCGGCAGGAATCTTCTTCGCGACCGAGACGGTCCTGCGCGTCCTGCCGGGACTTCGCGCCGTGGCCCAGATCGAGTGGGGCAAATGGCTCAAGGCGTTGGTCGAGCGCGCCTGGATCCGGCTCAAGGACGCCTGGCCGTTCCGGTATCGGTACCTGACGCTGTGCGTGAACCTCCTCGCCCTTTTCTTCGGCATGATCGTCCTCGGCGCCCGGTTCCGCCAGCTCTCCCTGGGCCCCTTCGGCCAGCTCTTGATCTTCCTGGCCCTCCTGGTGGTGTGGTCACGGGCCATGGGGCTCCTGCAGAACCACACGATCGGCGTCGTCGCCCTGCTGTGCCTGGCGACGGTCGTGGTGGGCGGGACGGTCACGCGGCATTGGTTGGTGTGGGCATGGCTCGTCTCGGCCATGAAGATGACCCTCAACTTCGGCCTGTTCATATCCTTCGCGCGCATCCTCTTCGATTGGCTCATCGAGTGGGACAGCCGCCTGCGCCTGGACCCCGACGGCTTGAAGCCCGGGGTCATCCTGTCGGACGAGTCCTGGGCTAGGCTCAAGGCGGCCCCGGAGCTCGAGGGCAAGCTCGGCGAGCGCTACTCGGACGGGCTGACCGCCGAGGAGGCGTCGGCGATCAAGGGCTGGCTGGCCCAGCGCGACGCGCACGAGTCCTACACGGTGTACCGCACGATCCCCTTCGCGGTGTGGATCTTCATGGGCACCCTGCTGACCCTCTATTATCGGGGGAGCGCGCTGGTGCTCTTGTCTCCGTACTACGGCCGCCTCAAGGCGGCCCTCAAAGCTGCTCTCTCGGGGTGGTTCTCCTGACATGATCCAACGAATCGATCTCAAGGTCGGCTTCCAGTGCAACAACTGCTGCAAGTTCTGCGTGCAGGGGGACAAGCGGTGCAGGCTCCCGGCCAAGCCCAAGGACGAGCTGATGCGCTCGCTCGATGACGGACGGGCATCGGGCGCGCAGGGCGTTGTGTTCACCGGCGGCGAGCCCACCCTGCACCCGGACATCCTGGCGCTGGTGCGGCGCGCCAAGGAGCTGGGCTTCAAGAACATCCAGCTCCAGACCAACGGCCGCTCCTTCTGCTATCCCGGCCTGGTCGCCAAGCTGGCAGCGGCGGGCGCCAACGAGTTCGGCCCCTCGCTCCACGGCTCCAAGCCCCAGATCCACGATTTCCTCACCGGCGCGCCCGGCAGCTTCCTCCAGACCGTGACGGGCATGAAGAACATCAAGAAGCGCGGAGTCCGCCTCATCACCAACTCCGTGGTCACCAAGTGCAACTACCGCGACCTGCCGGCCTTAGCCGAGCTCGTGGTGTCGTTGGGCGTGGACCAATACCAGTTCGCGTTCATGCACGTCGCGGGCCGGGCCGCCGAGAACCGGGAGTGGCTGACCGCCCGCAAGTCCATCATCGAGCCCTGGATCAAGAAGGGCCTCGACGTCGGCATCAAGGCGGGGGCGACCGTGATGACCGAGGCCATCCCGTACTGCTTCATGTCCGGCTACGAGGACCATGTCGCCGAGAAGATCATCCCCTCGACCAAGATCTACGACGCCGACGCCGTCATCGAGGACTTCACCAAGACCCGCCTTGAGGAGGGCAAGGCCAAGGGGCCCCGCTGCCCCGAGTGCCGGCACTTCGCCGTCTGCGAGGGGCCGTGGAGGGAATACCCCGAGATGTTCGGGTGGGACGAGTTCGTGCCCGTGTCGCAAGCCTCCCCTACGGGGAGGCGCGCAGCTGTGGGGGCAAAGCGGGAGCAGTCCCGCAAGTCAGGTCCCTCCAAGCGCCAGGGAAAGGCCCTCAAGCTCATCTTGGCAGGCGTAGTTTCCCTGGCGGCCGCGGTTGGCGCCTGCGCCGCGGAAGCGGGTCCCCCCAGCGAAAGGAAGGCCGATCCGGCCCTAGCGGACGCGCATTGCTCCGGGCTGGCGCAGGCTGAGTCACGGGCTTGCCGGTCCGTGCCGGAAAGCGCCATGCGGATTGCGAAGGAGCACTGCCACGCGGCTGCGCTCGAATTCCAGAAGGGGGGCTACGCAGGGGCCCGCGACCGATGGAACTGGTGCCTTTTCTACGATCCCTGGAATGCCGACGCCAAGGCGGGCTTAAGGCGCGTCGAGGCGCTTGATGGGAAGGGGCCGGCAAAGGCGAGGGGCCGGCCTGCGGCGCCGCCAGCCGCTCCCAAGCCAGGGCCTGGACCCGCGGCCCCTCAGCCGGTGGCGGAGAAGGACAGGCGGGCTTCCCAGCAGCACTATCTCTCCGGCGTCATCTACTTTCAGAAAGGCGACTATATGAAGGCCAGGGATGAATGGGTCCTCTCGCGCCAGTTGGACCCTTCGAACGACGACGCCCTCGCCGGACTCAAGCGCGTCGAGGTCCTCTACGGGGCCAAGGCGGTGGAACCGCCGTCCCCTCCCGCGAAGAAGGCCAAGCAGGTTCCCAAGAAGGCTCCGGAGCCGGTCTCCGAGGACGCCAAGGCGGCCTTGAAGAGGCTCGACGGGACCGAGAAGGGCGGCGATGGAGCGCAATGACATGAAAAGGACGAAAACCAGCTGCGAGGCGGCGGTTCGAAAGAACGGTGGCGCCAATGTCCGGCCTGCCGTTAATGGAGCGGTTTACATATCAAGGTCGCCAATCCAGGCGCATCACCTCGTTATGTTCATTATGTGCCTTACTGGGCGTAATGTTCCTGCCGTTCGCGGCAACCTCAGGGGGGCAAAGTGACATGAAAAGGACAAGAGCCGGCGGCGAGGCCGCGGTTCGCAAGAACGGCGGCGCCAACCTTGGTTTCGAAGAAAAGCTCTGGCAGGCGGCCGACAAGATGCGCGGCCACATGGACCCTGGCGAGTACAAGCATGTGGCCCTGGGACTCATCTTCCTCAAATACATCTCGGATGCCTTCGAGGACCGCCGCGGTTACATCAGCAAGGAAGTGGCGCGGGCCGGCAGCTCGATGTTCGTTAAAGAGCCGGCAGCGCGCGAGCGGGTCATCGAGGACCGCGACGAATATTCCGCGGAGAATGTCTTCTGGGTCCACAAGAAAGCCCGATGGGAGTATCTCCAAGCGCATGCCAAGCAGCCGACCATCGGCAAGCTGATTGACGATGCCATGGTGGCCATAGAAAAGGAGAACCCCTCGCTCAAAGGCGTTCTTCCCAAGGACTACGCCCGGCCTTCCCTGGACAAACAGAAGCTGGGCGAGCTCATAGACCTCATCGGCAAAATCGGTTTGGGCGACAAGGAGAGCCGCTCCAGGGACATCCTTGGCCGCGTCTATGAGTACTTCCTGAGCCAGTTCGCGAGCGCGGAAGGCAAGAAGGGCGGCGAGTTCTACACGCCTCGCTGCATCGTCCGGCTCCTGGTCGAGATGATCGAGCCCTACAAGGGCCGGGTCTACGACCCCTGCTGCGGCTCAAGCGGCATGTTCGTGCAGAGCGAAGAGTTCATCCTGGCCCACGGCGGCCGTATCGGCGACCTCTCCATCTTCGGCCAGGAGTCCAATCCCACGACCTGGAAGCTGGCCAAGATGAACCTGGCCTTGCGCGGCATCGAGGCCAACCTCGGGCCCCACCATGCCGACACCTTCCACAATGACCTGCACAAGGACTTGAAGGCGGACTTCATCCTGGCCAACCCGCCTTTCAACATGAGCGACTGGGGCGGGGAGCGCCTGCGCGACGACGTCCGCTGGAAATACGGAGTCCCGCCTGTGGGCAACGCCAACTTCGCCTGGGTGGAGCACATGGTCCACCACTTGGCCCCCCAAGGCATCGCCGCCTTCGTGCTGGCCAATGGCTCCATGTCTTCGAATCAGTCCGGCGAGGGCGATATCCGCAAGAACCTTGTCGAGGCCGACCTTGTGGACAGCATGATCGCCCTGCCCGGCCAGCTCTTCTACGGGACCCAGATCCCGGCCTGCCTATGGTTCCTGGCCCGGGACAAGAAGAACGGCAAGTTCCGGGACCGGGGCGGGCACACCCTCTTCATAGACGCCCGCAAGATGGGGCGGTTGGTTGACCGGACGCACAAGGAGCTTTCGGACGAGGACATTTGCCGGGTCGCCAGGACCTACCATGCCTGGCGCGGCGAGAAGGAGGCCGGCAAGTACGAGGACGCGGCGGGCTTCTGCAAGAGCGCTGTTCTCAAGGACATGGAGCAGCATGGGCATGTGATCACGCCCGGCCGCTATGTCGGGGCCGAGAAGGTCGAAGACGACGGCGAGCCTTTCGAGGAGAAGATGAAGCGGCTTACGGCCCAGCTCTCCGTTCAATTCGAGGAATCGGCCAAGCTGGAGAAGGCCATCCGGGAGAACCTCAAGAAGGTGGGTTATGGACAATAAGGAGTTGATGGCCCCTACCGGACGCCTCGATAGTCTCATTTATGAGATTCGTGGCCAAAAAATCATGCTGGATACGGACTTGGCGCGAATATACGAAATTCCCACTTTTCGGTTCAACGAAGCGGTCAAGCGTAACCGCGAGCGTTTCCCCGAGGACTTTATGTTCAGGCTTACGCCTCGTGAGCTTGCGGCTTTGACATCGCAATTTGCGATGTCAAAGAAGGGACGTGGCGGAAGGCGGACCTTGCCGTACGCCTTCACCGAGCACGGTGCGGTCATGGCGGCCAATATTCTCAACAGTCCGCGCGCCGTCCAGATGAGCCTATTCGTGGTGCGGGCGTTTGTGCGCATGCGGGCGTCGTTTGCGGATTCCCGCAATCTGACCCGCAAATTAGCCGCGCTGGAAAAGGAGCTCAAGAAGCGTCTGGATGTCCATGAAAGCGTGATCGTGGACATACTCCAGCGCATGATGGACATCATCGATCCCCCGCCTTTGCCCGAACCCAAGCGCCATCGGATCGGATTTCGCACGGAAGAGCATGGGTGACCAACGCAATCAGATCGAGCGAACGGCAAAGAGGCGCAAATGATGCCGCTGATGGGTACCCACACAATTGTGCAGCAGCTTACTGACCCAAGATTCTCCACGAGCCGCGTGGAAAATCTGCCGCAGGCTGTGGCAGGCATCCGACCGGTCACCCTCCCGACGATTGAGGATTTGGAGAAGGAGCTTGGGCATGGCGGGTGAGGGCGCATGGCAGTGACCCAACAGCGCCGCGATTCTTGGAAGCGCATGACGCTCGGCGAATTCGTGGCACTGCAACGTGGACATGATCTTCCTGAACAGATGCGTAAACCTGGGTCCATCCCAATCCTAGGTTCTTTCGGTATTACGGGGTGGCATAGTAACGCCAAAGCAAGAGGTCCCGGGGTTATTATTGGTCGTAGCGGAGCATCTTTCGGTGTTGTCTCATATTCACCTGGAGACTACTGGCCGCTAAATACTGCATTGTACGTGGTTGATTTTCATGGTAATGATGAACGTTTCGCTTATTACTTCTTAAAATCCCTGGACTTCAAAAGATACAACTCGGGTAGCGCTCAGCCATCATTGAATCGCAACTTCATTCACCCCATGGAAGTCGTAATACCCCCCGTTAATGAGCAGAAGACCATCGCCCACATCCTCGGCACGCTCGACGACAAGATCGAGCTGAACCGCCGCATGAACGAGACCCTGGAAGCCATGGCCCGGGCGATCTTTAAGTCCTGGTTCGTGGACTTCGACCCCGTCAAAGCCAAGGCTGCCGGCCGCCGCCCTGCCGGCATGGACGCCGCCACCGCCGCTTTATTTCCGGACTCATTTGAGGACTCCGAGCTTGGCGAGATTCCGAAGGGGTGGCGAGTAGGCGCGTTTGGGGATGTCGCAGAGCATCCGCGTCGAAGCGTTCAGCCGGACCAGATTGGACCGGGCACACCGTATATCGCGCTCGAGCATATGCCGAGGCGCTGCATCGCCTTGTCCGACTGGAGCGTCGCGGTGGATCTTGAGAGTAACAAGTTCGAGTTCAAGACCGGCGAGATCCTCTTCGGGAAGCTTCGGCCCTACTTCCACAAAGTCGGTGTCGCGCCCCTTGATGGCGTGTGCTCAACAGACATCTTGGTTGTTGTCCCGAGGGCAGATGACTGGTTCGGGTTCGTTCTGTGCCAGGCGTCGAGCGAATCGTTCGTTGAGTACGCGAACGCTGGCTCCACGGGAACGAAGATGCCACGGACAAGTTGGGACGAGATGGCACGTTACCCGCTCGGGATTCCTCCGAAGCCGGTAGCTGAAGCGTTCACGAAACAGGTGCGGCCAGCTTTTGATGGAATTATCGCACGAATCCATGAATCCCACACCCTCGCCGCTCTGCGCGACACATTGCTCCCCAAGCTCCTCTCCGGCGAGATCCGCGTGGCAGACGCCGGTAAGATGGCGGAGGCTGCGGCATGACGGCCAAGGATATTCCCTTTGGAGGAGTCCGCTGATGGCCCGATCGTCCATCGAGTGGACGCAGGCCTCCTGGAACCCGATCACGGGCTGCGCCAAGATCAGCCCCGGCTGCAAATTCTGCTACTACGCCAACGGCTTCCGCCTTACAACCCATACGGATGCCCTGGAATTACCGTTATCGTGGAAGAAGCCTCAAATGGTTTTCGTCAACTCCATGAGCGACATGTTCCACAAGTATGCCCCGACAGAGTTCATCCAGAGAATCTTCGAGGTCATGCGAAAGGCCCACTGGCATCAATTTCAGATCCTCACCAAGAGGTCGAAGCGGCTCTTGGCCCTCGACAAATCCATTGACTGGCCAAAAAACGAGCCGGCCGGTTGTTGGAAGGCCGCACATGGGATGAATGCCGGTCGGGGTTTGAATGAGAATGAGCTATCATCTTCACTTGAGAGGAACCACATGACCCTTAAAGGAACGCCGCGAATTGAAGCACTCAAGGTGAAGAATTATCGAGCACTGAAGGACCTGGAGCTTGAGGGACTGATGCCGTTTTCCGTGCTTCTTGGCCCCAACGGCAGCGGCAAGTCCACGGTTTTCGACGTCTTCGCGTTCCTTTCCGAGTGCTTCAGCGTCGGCCTGCGCAAGGCCTGGGACAAACGTAGCCGGTTCAAGGAACTGCGCAGCCGTGGAGCCGACGGGCCCATCGTGTTTGAGCTGAAGTACCGGGAAGCTCCCGGCAAGCAGGTGATCACCTATCACCTGGCTATCGAAGAGAAGGATTCCAGCCCAATTGTGTCCGAGGAATTCCTTCAGTGGAAGCGCGGCCCATCGGCAGGAAGACCGTTCAAGTTCCTGGATTTCAAGAACGGCTCGGGAAAGGTGATCTCGGGCGAAAAACCTGATGAGAAGGACGCGCGCGTCAGCGAAACGCTCGCCTCTCCGGAGATGCTGGCAGTGAGTTCCCTGGGGCAGTTCACCAAGCATCCCCGCGTCAGCGCCCTGCGCCGATTCATCACCGGCTGGCACCTTTCCTATCTGACCGCCGACAACACCAAGGGCGTGCCCGAAGCCGGTCCCCAAGAGCGGCTTTCACAAACCGGCGACAACCTGTCCAACGTCATCCAATACCTTCAAGAAAGACATACGGAGCGGTTGGAGAAGATATTCGCGAAACTGTCCGAGCGCATCCCGAAACTCGAAAAGGTGTCCGCCGACATCATGGCGGATGGTCGCCTTCTGCTCAGAATCAAGGACGCTCCCTTTGATTTGCCGATTCTGGCCAAGTACGCCTCCGATGGAACATTGAAAATGCTGGCCTACCTGACCCTGCTTTACGATCCCACCCCCCCGACGTTCATCGGCATCGAGGAGCCGGAAAATCATTTGCACCCGAAGCTGTTGCAAATCCTGGCGGAAGAATGCCGGGAAGCATCAGGGCAGACCCAGCTGATGGTGACGACGCACTCTCCATTTTTCGTTAACGGCGTGCGGGCCAATGAGCTGTGGGACCTCTTCCGCGACGAAAACGGATATGCGCGCGCCCTGCGCGCCGATGCGATGCGTGGCATCCCGGAATTCATGGAGAACGGAGCTTTGCTCGGACAGCTTTGGATGGAGGGGCACTTCGCCAGGGGCACTCCCAAAAGCGGCGATGCACATTGAACTATTGGTCGAGGAAAGCTCCGCCGAAGCGGCGCTGAACGTCCTTCTGCCCAGGATCTTGGGCCGGAAGCATACTTTCAAGGTCTACCCGCACCAAGGGAAGACGGACCCGCTGGCAGTCCTGCCACACCGTTTGCGCGCCTATCGGGCCATGATCCAGGCAGGTTGGAACGATTGCCGCATCGCGGTGCTTTTGGATAGAGACAGAGACGCCTGCCTCGATCTTAAGAGGCGCGTGGAAGCCATGGCGATTGCGGCTGGCCTTTCCACGAAATCCAAGCCCCGACGCAGACGCTTCGTCGCACTCAGCCGGATTGCCATCGAGGAGTTGGAGGCTTGGTTTTTCGGTGACCGGCAGGCGGTCGTGAAAGCCTATCCGCGCCTGGGAGGCAAGAAGCTCCGGTGGCCCCCGATGCCGGACCGCATTTCTGGTGGAACTTGGGAAACCTTTGAGCGCTTGCTTCAGCGGGACGGCTATCACAAGTCCGGCTACACCAAGGTTCACGGCGCCCGTATCATCGCCGAACAGATGGACCCCCAAAAGAACACTTCGCCGAGTTTTCGGTGCTTTAGGGACGGCTTGCTGGCTCTGGCCGCTGCATGAACCGGAGGTTCACCGAATCCGAAGTCGAAGAAGCCTCCCTCGGCTGGTTCTCCGGCCTCGAATACACCGTGCTCCACGGCCCCGAGATCGCGCCCGGAGAGTTGCTTGCCGAACGCGCCGGCTACGAAACCGTCATCCTCGAAAAGCGCCTGCGCAAAGCCCTATCCGACCTCAACCCAGACATCCCGCAGGACGCACTCGAAGAGGCCCTGCGCCGGCTCACCCGCGCCGAGCACCCCGGCCTCCTTGAGAACAACCACCAATTCCATAGCTACCTGACCCAGGGCGTCCCGGTCGAGTACCAAGCCGAGGGCCGCAACATTCACGACTACGCCCATCTGGTGGACTTCGACCACCCGGAGCAGAACGACTTCGCGGCCGTCAACCAATTCACCATCATCGAAAACCGCCGCAATCGCCGGCCTGACATCATCGTATTCGTCAACGGCCTGCCCCTGGCCGTCTTGGAGCTTAAGAACCCGGCCAATGAGAACGCCACGGCCAAGGAAGCCTTCAAGCAGTTCCAGACCTACAAGGCCGATATCCCGTCCCTTTTCTCCTACAACGAGGTCCTGGTCGCATCCGACGGCATAGACGCCCGGGCCGGAACCCTGACATCGAACTGGGAGCGCTTCATGCCTTGGCGGACGGTGGACGGGGAAAACCCGGCCCCTGCCGCCTCGCCGCAACTTGAGGTCATGCTCAAGGGCATGTTCGACAAACGCCGCTTCCTGGACCTCATCCGGCATTTCATCGTTTTCGAGAAGACCCGCACGGGCGCGGCTTCGGCCAAGAAGATGGCGGCCTACCATCAGTTCCGCGCGGTTCACAAGGCCGTGCAGGCCACGGTCAAGGCAATCAGGGGTGACAAGAGGATCGGCATCGTCTGGCACACCCAAGGCTCCGGCAAGAGCCTGACCATGGGCTTCTATTCAGGCAAGATTGTCCTGCGGCCCGAGCTGGCCAATCCCACCTTGATCGTGCTTACGGACAGAAACGACCTGGACGACCAACTCTTTCAGACCTTCTCGGCCTGCTCGGAGCTTCTGCGCCAGACCCCGGTCCAGGCGGAGAACCGGGCTCAGCTGAGGGAACTCCTTAAAACCGCTTCCGGCGGGGTGGTGTTCACCACCATCCAGAAGTTCCTGCCTGAAGAGAAGGGCGACCGCTATCCTCAACTCTCCGATCGTCGCAACATCGTGGTCATCGCGGACGAGGCCCACCGGAGCCAGTACGACTTCATAGACGGCTTCGCAAAACACATGCGCGACGCCCTGCCGCATGCCTCCTTCATCGGCTTCACCGCCACCCCGATTGAGTCGGCCGACAAGAGCACCCCAGCGGTTTTCGGCGACTACATCGACATCTACGACGTGCACCAGGCCATCGATGACAAGGCCACGGTGCCCATCTACTACGAGGCCCGGCTGGCCAAGTTGGAGCTCAAGGCCAGCGAAAAGCCCAAGATAGACCCGCAGTTCGAGGAAGTAACCGAGGGCGAAGAGGAAAACGCCCGGCGCAAGCTCAAGAGCAAGTGGGCAAGGCTGGAATCCCTGGTCGGCGCGGACAAGCGCATCGGGCAGGTGGCCCAGGACATCGTGCATCACTTTGAGAAGCGCGGTGAGGTCCTGGAGGGCAAGGGCATCGTCGTGTGCATGAGCCGGCGCATCTGCGTGAATCTCTACGACGCCATCGCAAAGCTCCGGCCCCAATGGCGCCGGGCAGACGACGACAAGGGACTGGTCAAGGTCGTCATGACCGGCTCAGCCACGGACCCGGTGGAATGGCAGCAACACATCCGGGACAAGGCGCGGCGGCACAAACTGGGAGACATATTCAAAGACCCTGCCTCGCCCTTCAAGCTGGTCCTAGTGCGGGACATGTGGCTCACGGGTTTTGACGTGCCGTCCCTGCACACGATGTACGTGGACAAGCCCATGCGCGGCCACGGCCTCATGCAGGCCATCGCCCGGGTCAACCGGGTATTCAAGGACAAGCCGGGCGGCCAAGTCGTAGATTATCTGGGCATCGCCCATGAGTTAAAGAAAGCCCTGGCGGAGTACTCGGACAAGGACAGGGACGACACCGGCATCCCGCAGGACGTGGCCGTCTCGATCCTGTTGGAGAAAGCCGAGGTCTGCAGGGGGATCCTCCACGGCTTCAACTACGCGCCCTTCTTCAAGGAGACCCCTTCCAAGCGGCTTGGGCTAATGAAAGCCGCCATGGAGCATGTCTTGACTCAAAAGGACGGGAAAGTCCGCTTCATGAAGGCCGTCACCGAGCTTTCCAAGGCATTCGCTTTGGCCGTCCCCAATGAGAAGGCCCTGGCCATCCGGGACGAGGTCGGTTTCCTCCAGGCCCTGAGGGCGGCTTTCGTCAAGAACACGGGGACGGACGGCAAGGACCCAGAGGACCTGGATTCAGCCATCCAGCAGATTGTTTCCAAGGCGGTCGCATCGGACCAGGTGGTGGACATCTTCGGCGCGGCAGGGCTGCAGCGGCCGGACATCTCCATCCTTTCGGACGCCTTCCTCGCAGAGGTCCGGGGGATGCCGCAAAAAAACCTGGCCGTGGAGGCCCTAAGGAAGCTCCTCAACGACTCCATCAAGCTCCGCTCTCAGAAGTTCCTGGTGCAGTCGCGCTCCTTCGCCGAGATGCTCGAAGAGACCATCCGCAAGTACCACAACCGCGCCATCGAGGCCGCGGCGGTCATCGAGGAGCTCATCCGGCTGGCCAAGGAGATGCGGGAAGCCCACAAGCGCGGGGAGAAGATGGGGCTCTCCGAGGACGAGTTGGCCTTCTACGACGCCCTGGAAACCAACGACAGCGCGGTCAAGGTCCTGGGGGACGAGACCCTCCGTGACATCGCCCGCGAGATCGTGGAGACGGTCCGGGGCAACGTCTCCATCGACTGGACGGTCAAGGAGAGCGTCCGGGCCAAGTTGAGGGCCCTGGTCAAGCGCGTCCTGCGCAAGCACGGCTACCCTCCGGACAAGGCTGAGAAGGCCACGCAGACCGTCCTGGAGCAGGCGGAACTCATCGCCAAGGATTGGGCGAGCTAATGACTGGCGCGTCTCTAAGAAAGCTGTTGAACCGAACCGCCATCAGGGACTTGGCCGATGAGCGGTCATTCTCCCGAGGCGAGGAATACCAGGCCAGCGGCCGGGTGGGGTCCATCACCGACCACGGCGACCTGATCGTCGCCGAGGTCCAGGGAACGCGTGACTACCGCAAGAAGTTTACAAGAGACTCTGAGGGAAACCCATGGAACGTATAGCGATCTTCGGCAAAGGCGGCATCGGCAAATCCACCCTGGCGGGCAACCTCGCGGCGGTCTACGCCAAGGCCGGCAAGAGGGTGCTCCTGGTGGGCTGCGACCCGAAGCACGACACGACCGTGGCCCTCACCGAGGGCAGGCCCATCCGCACCGTGGTGGAGCAGTCCATGTTCATGGACGCCGCGGGCGGCGACGTCTCCAAGGTCCTGGTGCGCGGCAGGCTCGGCGTGGACTGCGTCGAGGCGGGAGGGCCCGAGCCTGGCATCGGCTGCGCGGGCCGGGGCATCTCGCGCATGATCGAGCTCCTGGATGGCGGGGGGCTTCTCAGGCAGGAGCGCCACGACGTCGCGCTCTTCGACGTGCTGGGCGACGTGGTCTGCGGAGGGTTCGCCGCCCCTTTAAGGCAAGGGTTCGCGGACAAGGTGGTCATCGTCACCTCAGAGGAGCTGATGTCCCTCTACGCCGTCAACAACATCTCCCGCGCCATCCGCAACTACGCCGCCAACGGCATCGCGTTGGCGGGCTTGGTCGCCAACCTGCGCGACCGCGTGGTGGACCGCAAGGCGCTGGAGCGCTTCGCCGAATTCCTCGGCACGCGGGTCCTCGCTTTCCTTCCCCACGACCCAGCCGTGCGGGAGGCCGAGCTGCGGCGGGTCACCGCGGTGGAGCACGCCCCGGGGTCCGAGGTGGCCAAGAAGGTCACGGCCCTGGCCAAGGATCTGCTCAAGTTCGAGCGCGGCCGGGCCAAGGTCCCGACCCCGCTCTCGGACGAGAGCTTCCACGAGCTTTCGCGACAGGATTTTGTCGGCGTGCCGAGGGCGTCGCAAGAGGCCTCTCAGCCGTCTCCCCGGGGTGCTCCCTTTGTCCAGACGCCTGTTCCCGCGGAGGCAGACATGCCGACTCCGCTCCCGTCAGGAGCGGAATTGGAAAAGGAACTGTCTTGGCAAGCCTCGCTCTGGAAGGGAAGTCCGGGCCCGAACTCCCAGGTCTGGGGCTCGCCAGACCAGTGGCGGCGCTTCTTCTGCGACTTCGAGACCCGCAGGCACGCCCGGACCAGGCTGGAGGTCCAAGCTCCCGTGATTCACGTCTGGCACCAGGACCTCGAATGCTCCTATGCCACGCCGGACTACTTCTACGCCGGCCTGCCCTCTTTCTTCAAATTCCCCTGGCCGCGGCCGATCGGGCCGGAAGGCGACGAGGGTCCCGACGGGCGGCAAGAGGGACCGGACGCGCCGCAAGGGCCTGAGGAGATGGGGGTCCGCGAGGCCATGACCAACCTGCGGGACCTCGACGTCATCCACGGCGGCGGCAGGAAGCTCGACGAGACCCTCGGGCTCGCCGTGGCGCGCGCCGAGGGCAAGGCCCAGGCCGTGGTAGTGCACTCGACCTGCGTGCCGACCGTGATCGGCGACGACGCCAAGGCCGTGGTGGATCGCTGGCAGAAGCGCTCCAAGATCCCCATCGTCTACACCAATCCGGCCGAGACGAACGAGGAGGTCGATCTGGGCCTGCTCCTGTTCAAGAAGCTGCAGAACAAGCGCCCGCTGGCGCACGCTCGGCGCGGGCGCTCCGTCAACCTGGCGGGCTTCCCCGAGGGCCAGGCCCTCAAGGAACTCGTTGGCCTTCTGCGGGAGGCCGGGGTCGGGATCAACAGCCGCGTCCTGCCGGCCTTGAGCCCGGACGCTGCCCGGCGCTACTTGGACGCCGGGGTCCAGATCCTCTACCCCAACGGCGCCTACGAGGAGGCCTACAAGGAGTTCTTCGAGCCCCTTCCCATCCGCACCGTCACGCTCGATGCCCCGTATGGCGTCGAGGCGACCGTGAAGTGGCTGGAAACCGTGGCTGCCGAGGCTGGTGTGAAAGGTCGGGGCGTCGCGGTCTTCAAGAAGGCCTGGGAGGCCTCGGCTCCGGCATGGGCCGCGGGACGCAAGGAGGCGGCCAAGCATGCCCTTGGCTTCGTGGTGGACGGCCATCATGTCGGCCGGCTGACCGACCCATTGCAGATGTGGGGCGTCCCGGTGCTCCGGCTCCTCATGGAGATGGGCTTCGGCGTGCAGGTCCTGTGCCACGGGAAGGGCAAGGTAACCCCGAATCTCGCCTTCTTCCAGACCAGCGAGGAACTGGGTAAGCTCTTGAAAGAGGGGAGGTTCCAAGCGGTCTATTCGGAGTACGCCTGCGACCGACGGCTGGCCGAAGCGGGCAAGGCGCAGTTCTCCCTGGAGCCGTTCGAGATGGGCCTGGCGGGCGGGGTGCGCACCATGAAAGCCTTGAACGGCATCTGCGGGTGGCCGTTCTACAGGAGATACGGGAAATACATAGGAGGAGCCCTATGAAACGAAGCTCCCCCCCCCTCTCTTCGCGCCTCCCCCGCGGGGGGAGGCTTGAGGATGCAAGCACCCCCGCGAATTTCCCGACCCTGCTCGGGGTCTACCTCGCGGTGAACGCGATCAGGGATGCCTACATCCTGGTGGACGGCCCGGACTGCACCCTATACAAGGCGCACTTCATCCACGGCAGGCACGATCTCAACTCCACGCTCCTCTCCATCACCGGCCGGCACCGCGTGCTCTTCACCAACGTCTGTTCGCGCGGCGTGGTCAAGGAGCACGACGCGGTCCTGAAGCGCCACCTCCTGACCCTCGACGGCCTGGAGGAGTCCGGCCTGCTCCTGGTCACGGCGCTTCCCATGTGCTCCATCACGGGAGTGGACTACGGCCGCGTCATCCGGTCCCTCAAGGGGAAGCTCTCGAAGCCGGCGGTGGACATCCCCCCCGACTCCCTGGCGGGCGATTGGCTCGACGGCTACGGCCAGGCCCTGGCCTCCTTGGCCCGGGGGCTCGGCGCCTCCAAGGGACGCGGGAGGAAGGACCGCGTCGCCTTGGTCGGCTATCTCATGGACAGGAACGAGGCCGACCATCTCGCGAACCTTGCGGAACTGCGCAGGATGCTAGGCGCGCTGAAGCTCGATCTGGTCTCGGTGTGGCTGGATGGCGGGCCCGCGTCAGCCCTGAAGGCCGTGGAGGAAGCCGAGGTCATCGTCTCGCTCCCCCATGGCCGGGCCGCCGCCCGGCGGCTGGCCGAAGCCACCGGCGCGGGGCTCGTGGAGACACGGCTCCCCTTCGGCCTGCCTTCTACCTCGGCCTTCCTGCGGGAGGTGGGCTCGGCCACGGGCAGGAAGGCCGAGGCAGAAGCTTTTATCGAGGAAGAGTTGTCGCGGATCATCCCTAGGCTGAAGTGGATCGTCCCGCACCTCTTCCTCGGCCGCAAGGCCGCCTTCATGGGCGACCCCCACCTGCTCGACGGCTTCCTGGACATCGCGGAAGACCTGGGCCTGGAGGTCGAGGGCGCCATCGTGCGGGGCCGGCGCGCCCACGGGGGCGGCCGCGAAGGGATTGCGGTCCTCCACGAGCCGCCCGTGTCCTCTTCCGAGGTCGAGAGGCTCATGCGCGCCCCCAAGGACCTCTTCGTGACGTGTTGGTGCGAGCGGGAGTGGCCCCGCCTGGCGGGCCGCGTCATGGAGTTCGGCTTCCCCAGCTACCGCCACCACGCCCTCTACGAGAGGCCGTTCCTGGGGTTCAACGGGTTCCTGGGGTTCGTGGAGAGGATGGCGGACGCGCTTTCCGAGTCGGACCGCGGCCCCTAGGTCAGTATTCCGTCCAGAACGAGCCCCTCATGTCCGTGTGCACGCAGCCGACCCACAACTCCCCCTGGGTCCTCTCGCGCTGGGTTCCGAACGGGCCCACGGCCCCGCACATGGTGCCGTCGTCGCTCCAGTAGGCCCAGCCGCCCCTGTCGTTGGTGTAGAGCATGTTGCAGCCGTCCGTGGCGTTGTTGTACACGGCGCTGGTCTCCGGGTGGTAGTCGGGGGCGGTGACCTTGGGGATGGCTGCGATATATTTCCCGGCGATGGTCAGGGAGGAGAGATCGTCGGACGGGAACGTCCCCTCCATGTCGGAGTAGTAGATCGTCAGCGCCGAGCGGATCGCCCCCAGGCCGCCCTTGCTCTTGCCTTCGCGGGACTTCCGGATGAGGTCCGCGAATTTTGGGATGGCGATCGCGGCCAGGATGCCGATGATGGAGACCACGATCATCAGCTCGATGAGCGTGAATCCCGGAGCGCCGAATCTCGACCGCGTCGCTTTCATAGCCGCACCCCCTGTCTTGCCGTTATGAGATGGGCGTGGCTACTTTGAGACGACAGTCCAGAGTGTGATTTTACAACACTTTTTTGGCATTGCGCTCTCCGAGATGCATCAGAAAACCCTGGGATATCGTCCGGGGTAGAGGATATCCCCGGGTTTAGGCAGTCTTTCTGGGGGCCCGGGGCCGCGCGGTTCCGCCCCCGGCGGCAGGGTCTCGATCGCGCGCCGGAGCGCGAGCGCCTCGGCGCGGCGCCCCTCGCTCTCCAGGGCCGCGGCCAGCGACTCGTAGGCCGGGAGCAGCTTGGGGTCGAGCTTGATGGCGGCTCTCCAATCCTCCATGGCTTGGCTTCGCCGGCCCATCAGGTATCGGCACACGCCGAGGTCGTTGCGGTACACGGCCGTCCCGGGATTGCGCCGGGACAGCCCCTCGAGGATGCCGACGGCCCTGGCGTAGCCCCGGCAGGCCTGGTAGGAGAGCGCCATCCGGTGCCTCAGCTTGTCGGGCCGTTCCTCCGCCGTCCCGGGAGAGGACAGCAGGCCTTCGGCCTTGTCCAGGGACGCGAGAGCCTGGGCGCAGTCGCCTCGGGAGGAGTCGATCTCGGCGGACAGGACCCAGGCCCTGGCGTTGCGCGGCCGGGCGTCCAGCAGGCGGCGCAGGGTGTCGAGGGCCCGGGCGCCCTCGCCGATCTTCCGTTCGGTCTGGGCGATCCACAGCGCCGCCTCCTCCGAGAACGGCAGGCGGTGGGCGCGGGCCAGGAAGGCGAGGGCCTCGGAGCGCCGACCCAGGCTGGCCGCGGCCCCGGCGCAGGCGAGCGGCACGACGGGGTCGCGCCACGCCCGGTCGGGAAGGTTCTTGGCTGATTCGAGGACCTTGGAGCTCTCGCCCAGGCCCTCGTAGAGCATGAAGAGGCGCGCGCGGACCTTATCCGAGGGCTTCACCGCCTCGACCCGGCCGGCCAACTCGCGCGCGAGTTCCGCATCGCCGGCGGCCAGGGCCTGCTCGGCCTGGGCGAGCCAGACGAGGACGGAGGCCGCCGGTCCGGTCCCGCTGCGGGCGGGGCTCGCCGGTCCGGCCTTCCCGACGGCCGCCTTCAGGCGCGCGATCTCGGAGGCGAGCGCGGGGCGTGCGGGCTTGAGATCCGCGGCCCGCTCCAGGCTCGTCCGCGCCAGCCCGACGTCCCCGCGGCGCAGGGCTGCGTCGCAGAGGGCGAGCCAGAGCCCGGCGTCGCGGGGGTTCTGGACCGTCAGCCGGTCCAGCAGGTGCACGGCGCGCTCGTGGCCGTCCGGGAGGACGCGGCCGCAGGGCGATGCGGTCCGCGGGGACATCGAGCGGGCCCGGTCGTCGGCCATGAGGCCGGGGACGAGGCCGGCCAGCTCGCGGGCGATGACCTCGGCGTACCATCGGTAGGCGCAGGCAGGCGGATGCGGCGGGAATATCTCCGAGGGCGGCAGGTCCGGCAGGTTCCTCCGGGCGAAGAGGTCGATGGACCGCGCTCCCGCGGCGACCAGCGCTTCCGGGCTCTCCATGTCGAGCGACAGGAGCAGGATGGGTACCCTCGGCGCATGGGCCCTCAAGAAGGCTTCGAAGGCCGCGACGCTGTCAGCCTCGCTGTCGTAGCGCGGGTTGTTCCGCGGCATGAAGGCCAGGCGGTTCGACCCAATCACGGCCGCGCGCCAGAAGGCCGAGTGCCGGAACAGCCGGCGGGCCGGCCGTCCCGGCGGGAAGAAGCGCAGATTCTCGAGATAGAGCGCGGGATCGTGTCTCAGATAGGGCCGGGGGTCTTGCTCCAGCAGGAAGGCGCGGCGGCCCTGGTTGAGGTACTGGAACACGAGGAGATCCGGCGCGTAGCGCTCGATGATCTCCTCGGCGAGCGCGATCTCCTGGGACAAGACGTAGGCGCACACGCCCGCGTTCCACACCTCGAACCTGCCCGGGGACCGCCGGTCGAGGAGCCTCTGCAGGCGCGCCGGGTAGGTCTCGTTGTCGTTCACCCCGGCGCCGAAGGTCGTCGAACCGCCCAGGAACACGATCCGCTTGACTCCGGCGGGCTTGGCAGGGGTCCGCTCGCGGTCCCGGAATCCCAGGCTGTTGACCGTGTAGGTGGTCTCGCCCGCGGTCCGGGTCCCGGGCCGGAGTTCGAAGATTCTGGCCGGGTCCTTGGAAGGACGGTGCAGGGCGATCTGATCGTGCTGGTAGTAGAGAAGGGGGGCGAGGAGCCGGCGTTCCAGGCCCGTCAGCCGGACCGCGGCTTCAAGCCCCAGCCCCAGGGAGGCGAGGTAGGCGCACCACAACGCCGCCTTCCAACCGCGGCCCGACATTCTCATCGAGGCATCATTGTAGCCAAGATATGTATGACGCAGCAAGCTCATTGCAATATATATATTAAGCTGATAGAATTACAATGTGAAAATATTAGGCAGAGATTTCGCCAGCCTGATTGTCAGAAGGAAACAACACAACAGTGTCCTGATTCTGACCGGCCCCCGTCAGACCGGCAAGACCACGTTCTGCGAGCGCCAACTCCCCGGGCTTCTTGGACAAGAGGCGGCCTCCTACTCATTCGACGACGTCGACCTCAGAGAACAATTCTCCAGGAGATCGCTGTCCATCCTCGAGGACGTCAAGACCCCCATGGTGGTCCTCGACGAGGCGCAGAAACAGCCTGCGGTCTTCGAGGCGGTCAAAATCATGGTGGACCGGCAGGCCAAGGGCGAAAGCGGCCATCGGACTTTCGTCCTGACCGGTTCCTCCCACCTGATGCTCCTGAAGAGCGTCCGCGAGACTCTGGCGGGAAGAGCCGCGTTGATCCAGGTCCAGCCGTTCTCTCTCGGAGAGGTCTTGGGAGTCCCTCGGACGGGCCTGCTGTCCGGCATCGTCGAAAGGATGGCTGTCGAGCCCGGCGCCCTGGATGCCTGGCTCAACGCCCCGCCCGAGTCCCTGCGCTTCGCGAGGGAGGCCGTCCGTCGTCATCGGCGGGTGGGGGGATTCCCCCGGCCGTACGCCATGGCGGAGGAGTCCGACGCGCTGGCCTGGCTCAAGGACTACAGGGCGACCTATCTCGACCGCGACGTGGCCGACGTGGGGCGCATCGGCGACGTGATGGGCTTCTCCAAGGTGTCGAAGCTGCTCTGCGGCCGCACCGGGCAGCTGCTTTGCGTCGCCGCCGTGTCGCGCGAGTCGGGCATGGCCGTCAACACGATCCGAAGGTACCTTGACCTCCTTCAGATGACCTTCCAGGTCACTCTCCTCGAGCCCTATCACGAGAACGTGGGCAAGCGTCTGGTCAAGGCGCCCAAGCTCTACTTCCTGGATCCCGGCTTGAGCCGCGCCATCATGGGCGAGGCCGCCATCGCGGAAGGCGCCGCCTATGAGAACTGGGTCTTCTCGGAGCTCAAGAAATGGGCGGCCGCCCGGCATGAGGGCGCCGAGCTCCACTTCTACAGGACGGCCGCCGGCCTCGAAGTGGACTTCATCGTCTCCGTCAAAGGCGTTCTCCTGCCGGTCGAGGCCAAATGCGGCGAGACGGTCTCGCCCTCCGACTGCGGCAATGTCGAGCGGTTCATGCGGGAGCACCAGGGCAGCGCGCCGCTGGGCCTCGTGGTCTGCCGCGGCGGCGAGCCCAGGGAGGTGCGCAGGAACGTCTGGGCCATCCCCGACTACATGTTGTTCGCGGACCCGCCGCCCGTCTTTCCGACGTAGACGTGCATGATGGGGGAGCGCTGGACCCCTCCCCGGCCGTCTTCGGCCTCGACGTAGTAGTCCACGAGGACCTCGTTGCCCGGGCTCACGCGGGCGTGGACCATCCGAGGCAGTTCGTGGACGCGGTCACCAGGGGCAAGGCCGGCCCACTCGGCCTGCGGGTAGGGGTCCTTGGCCGCCATCTCCATCGAATTCCACGGCCCGATCCGGGCTCCCCCGCCGTAGGAGAGGTTCTCGTCGGCGGGCGAGGTCCTGCCGTCCTGGGAGACGCGCCACTTGAGCTCCACGCGCTTCAAGCCCGCGGCCGAGTAGACGAAGCCGTAGACGTCGAACTCGGGAGCGTAGGTGTGCGAGCGCCAGCCGTAGACCTCGCCGCGGTTCTCGCCGCCCGGGTTCCAGGGGAAGCGGTTGGGGCCCCAGATGGTGGGCGCGGCCCTGGGGGCGTCGGCGCCCATCGCGGCCTTGGCCGCTTCCATCGCGGCCTTGGCGGCCAGGAGCGGAATCTGCACGAAGTCGGGCTCCGGCCCGTAGTACACGTGGCCGGAGTCGAAGGCGCGCAGGACCTGCTGGACGGCCTTCTCCAAGGGGCCGGCCGAGGGGTCCGTGTCCGCCTTGACCACCTTGGCCATGTCGAGCTCCCAGCCCGGGACCTTGGCCTTCATGGCGGCCTCGCCCTGCAGGAGCCAGTGCACGGCCATGGCCAGGAGCGAGTGGAACTGGAGCTTGAAGTTCCAGGCGGTCGGGTCGAACCGAGGCATCGGCACGCCCGCGGTCTTGATGGGCGGCCAGAGCCAGCGGCTCAGCTGCGGCGTGCCCCAGTCCGCGTTGGGCCAGGCCCCGGGCTCGACCCAGGTCAGGACGTCGTCGACCGGCACGGGATAGCGGGTCAGGTACTCCTGGATGGTGCCGAACTGGTGGCCGTTGGCGTCGAGCCAATGGGCGAGTCTCGGCATGGACTCCATGTAGCTGCTGTAGCCGCCGCCCCAGGCATTGTCGCCGTCAGTGTCCAAGCCCAGCACCAGGGGGCGTCCCTCGGCCGCGAACCGGGCGATGTCCTGGACGACGTCGTTTGGGAAGTCCTGGTAGCCCGCGATGTAGGAAGGCCCGCCTGCCATGGGGAAGACCCGGAGCTTGTACTCCTTGCCGTCCGAGTCCACGTAGCGCAGCCAGTGCGGCAGGTAGGAATAAGGAAGGACGTCCTTCGAGGTGCGGCCGTCCTTGCCCGAGGTGTAGTGGTCGAGCTGCCCTGAAGCCGGGTTGCGCTGGTCCGCCTTGTTGGGAGGCGGGAGGTTCGGCATGCCGGTAGCGTCGTAGCCCTTGAGCGAGCGGCTGACATGATGGCTGTCCACGATCACGACCTGCACGCCCGCCTTGACCAGGGCCGGGACCATCTCAGGGCTGAATCCCACTTCCGGAGGCCGGAAGATCTTCATCTGCCTAGGGGCCGGCTCTCCCCAGAACTCCTTCATCAGGAGTTCGTGGTACTTGACGTTCCAGCGCACGAGCGCGTCAGCGGCCTGGCCCCACGGCAGGAGGCCGTAGAGGAAGTGGTAGCCCGTCAGGAGCATCTCCATCCGCGGCCCGTCGCTCGCGGTGCGCCAGCCGATGGCCTCGCGCCAGCGCTGGACCCAGCCCATGCCCCAGAGCTTGCGGCCGATCTCCATCAAGGCCGGGGTGAAGGAGATGGAGAGCCCGGCTGGGTTGTCCTTGGTCCAGCCCGTGCGGTTCAATATCTCGCGGAGAGCCCCCACGGGATGCTCGCCGTTGGTGGCCTTGACCTTGTCGTCCGCGGCCATGTCGCCTGCGATGCGGTCCCAGGAGCGGTGCGGGTAGTGCAGGTGCAGGATGCGCGTCCCGTAGACCATGCCTCCCGCGATGCCCCGCAGGAAGCCCGCAATCGACCGGAAGATGGAAGTCCGCGGCCCTGAACCATGGGCCGAGGGCGCGGGAAGCGGCGCCGGCGCCTGGCCCTCTTCAGCCGGGGCCGCGTGGGACGGCGCCAGGAGCCGGGCGCCGGAGACGGCCACTGCCAGGTCGCCTCCAAGCTCCGGCAAGCCCTCCGCGTTCGCATCAGGCTCGGGCTTGACGCCCAGCAGGGCGTCCATGACCTCATCGCCCGAGCTGCGGGCCGACCCCGGGTCCATGTCCGCCACTTCCTCGGCGGCGGGGATCTCCACCCCGTTGACGGTCAAGACGCCGTCCCGCCGCTCGACCTTGGGCAAACTCGCCGGCTCGAAGGAGGCACCCGGGCCGGGCGCGGAGACCACCGGAAGCTCGGTCTGCGTCCTCAAGACTCCAGAGGCATGGCTCAGGGAGCGCAAGGCCCCTGCTGAAGGCGCTTCGAGCGCATGGCTTGCCGGCAGGCTGAGGGAGGTGCGGCTGCCCAGCGGCACGGGGATGGCTGCGCCTGAGACCGGAGCGGCGACCACCCGCGCCAAGGTCTGGGCAGCGAGAGGGCCAGGAGCCTGAAGGAGCAGGAGCCCGGTCAAAAGGACGCCGAAGGTCCGTCGCATGCCGGCCCATAGCATATCACGGAGCCGGACGCGGACGATTGGGCCGGATGGCTCGCAAACGCGGCGGGAAAAGCCCCACCTTTTCCTAGGACTCCGCTCGATGCGAGGTAGGCCTTTGGTACCGGCGCGAGGACATGCGCGACCGGCGGGAGGACCGGCGTGATCGGCAGCAAGGGATCGGCGGTCCCGGAAAGGGCAACATGGGCCATCATCGCGGGGGAGGCAACAGCGGGCAGGGCGTCGGCAACCGAGGCGGCAAGCGGGGAGGAGGCGGCCGGGGCAAGCGTCTCTTCCCAGGGTCGGGCCTGAGGACCCCTCTCCAGCTGCGCAGCTCTTCACGCGGCAGACGCTCCAGGTAGCGTCTCCATTGAAGCCTTCCGCGCGCCCGGCGGCTCCATACTTTGGTAGAATCACCCGGGGATCGTCGACGGGGAGAACAGCATGAACATCATCGGCTTGAATCATGGGGAGATAGACTCTTCGGCCGCCCTGGTGGCGGACGGCAAGGTGGTCGCGGGCAGCGCCGAGGAGCGCTTCAACCGGCAGAAGAAGTCCAAATCGTTCCCCCACAAGTCCCTGCAGTTCTGCCTGCGCGCCAAGGGATTGGAGCTTTCGGACTGCGACTGCGTGGCCCAGGCTTGGAACCCGGGCGAGGGCTGGCTCAAGTACAACCCGATCATCTCGGCGCACCGCCTGCGCCGCGAGGACAACTTCTACTCCATCCCGGACCATCTCTTCAGCTTCGCGCGGCGCCGCTCCATGGACTGGGTCGCGATGGATTTCCCGGCCGGCAGCCGCCTGCCCAAGGTCTACCACGTCACCCACCATCGGGCGCACGCGGCCAACGCCTTCTTCCTTTCGCCGTTCGACGAGGCCGCGATCCTCACCTGCGACTTCCGCGGGGAACTGGAGTCCACGACGTGGTGCCGGGCCAAGGGGAACAAGATCGAGGTCCTCGGCCGGCAGTCCATGCCGAACTCGCTAGGCATGTTCTACGCCACCTTCACCGAGCTCCTGGGCTACCGCCCGGACAACGACGAGTGGAAGGTCATGGCCCTCTCCGCCTTCGACGTCGACTGCAGGCCCGCTTTCAAGAGGCTGCGCGGCACCTACAGCCTCCTGCCTGACGGCGGCTTCGAGCTGGATCAGTCCTACTACAAGGGCGCGGTCCTCGACCAGCCCGACCTCTACACGCACAAGCTTGAGAAGCTCCTCGGCGGCCGCCGCGGCCAGCCGGGCGAGGAGGTCACCGAGTGGCACTGCGTCACGGCCAAGGCCATGCAGATGGCGGCCGAGGAGATCGTGACGCACATGCTCCGGCACCTCCACCGGACCGCGCGCAGCCGCAACCTCGCGGCGAGCGGCGGCTTCTTCATGAACTCGGTCTACAACGGCAAGATACTCGAGAAGACCCCGTTTAAGCGCCTCTACGTCTCCTATGCCCCGGGCGACCTGGGCAACAGCATCGGCGCCGCCCTCTACGCCGCGCACTGCATCCACCACGAGAAGCGCAGCCGTGCCGCGCCCTTGAGCTATCTCGGCCCGGCGTTCTCCGAGGCCGAGATCGAGCGGTGCCTCCACCGGCGCAAGCTCCGCTACGAGCGGCGCGAGGACGCCGAGAGGGACATCGCGCGCCTCGTGGCGGACGGCCACATCGTGGCCGTCTTCGCCGGCCGCATGGAGTTCGGAGAGCGGGCCCTGGGCAACAGGTCCATCCTGGCCGACCCCAGGCGCGGGGACATCAAGGACCGCATCAACGCCAGCATCAAGTACCGGGAGAGCTACCGGCCCTTCGCCCCCTCGGTGCTCTTCGAGAAGGCGCACCGCTATTTCGAGGTCGCCCCGGGGTTCGAGTGCCCCTACATGGAGAAGGTGGTCCCCGTCCGCAAGCGCTTCCGCTCGGCCCTCCCCGCCATCACCCACGTGGACGGCTCGGGCCGCATCCACACCGTGCGCAAGGAGCACAACCCCCGCTACTACCGCATCATCTCCGAGTTCGGCAAGCTCACCGGCTTCCCCGTGGTGCTCAACACCTCGTTCAACATCAACGGCGAGCCCATCGTGGCCTCCCCCGACGACGCCCTCAACACCTTCTTCAACAGCGGCATCGAGTGCCTCGCGCTCGGGGATTTCCTGCTGACCAAAGCCTAGCGCGGCGCTAACGGACGCCCCAGACCGGGTGCCACTGGGGGATGAGACGCGCGTCCTTGAGGCAGCCGCGGGCCTGGCGCAGGAAGCGGAGCGCGCGCTCGGGCTCGATGGGCTCCTCGCCGCCGAACGCGGTCGCGGGCTGGAGCACCAGCGGGATGTCCGGCGAGGCCTCGCCGAGAAGCCTGACGGCCCGGCGCCACTCCGCATCGGTCGTGCCCCTGGTCAGGACCACCTTCACGAAGGTCTTCTCCGGCGCGACGCGCAGGAACTCCAGGTGCTCGGACCAGGTAGGCCTGCCGGTGGCCGAAGGGAGCTTGATGTCCGCGGCCACGGTGTCGCACAGCGGAGCGACCTTTCTGAAAGCCTCGGCCAGCGTCCCGTTGGTCTCGAGGTAGTTGTCCCAGCCCGAGGCCTTGGCCCACCTCAGCATGGGGGCGAGTCCCGCGACCTGAAGGAGAGGCTCGCCCCCGGTCCAGGCGATGGCGGCGTGCCGCCGCTCAGCCTGGAGCCTCCTGATCCTGCACCGGAGCTTCTTCGCGGACCAAGTCTCGCCGGCCGAACCCCGCAGGGTCTCGGGCTGGTCGCAATAGGAGCAGGCCAGGTTGCAGCCGGCCAGGCGGACGAAGACCTGCCTGGCCCCGAGCCGTATCCCCTCGCCTTGCAGCGAGGAGAAGACCTCCACGACCCTCAGACCCCTGGCGCAGGAAGGCTTCACAGGGCGGGGTCCGCCACGCGGGCCTCGGCAAAGCCCTTGGCCCGCAGTTTGCACGAGTCGCACCGGCCGCACGGCTTGGCCCCGCCTTCGTAGCACGACCAGGTGAGATGCAGGGGAGCCTTCAGCTTGACGGCCAGGCGCACGATGCCCGCCTTGTCGAGCTTCATGAGCGGCGCCTCCACCTTCACGGCTTTCCCCTCGGCGCCCATCCGCGTGCCAAGGGCCGCCGTCCTCTGGAACGACCGGATGAACTCGGGCCTGCAGTCCGGGTAGCCGGAGTAATCCAGGTCGTTGGCGCCGATCACGACGCGGTCGGCTCCGAGCGAGTCCGCCAGCGACGCGGCCAAGGCCAAGAACACGAGGTTCCGGCCCGGGACATAGGTGGAAGGGATGGGGCCCTTGCCGATGCGCGACGCGGGGGGGCACGGCAAGGGCTTGGCCTTGTCCACCAAGGAAGAGACCTTCAACCATGGAAGCCGCAAGGAGACACGATGAAACGGAACGTCAAGCGCCCGCGCAACGGCGCGGGCGCTGGCAAGTTCCCTCCCATGCCGCTGCCCGTAGGAGACGGCCAGGGCCGCGGGCCGCCAGCCTTCGGCCCGCGCCCAGCAGAGCGCGGTCGTGGAATCGAGCCCCCCGGAGAGCAGGACGATGGACCGACAGGGGGGGGCGGCCCTACTGCCCATCCCGCTTGACAGGATACCGGCCGCGCAGGGCGTTGGTGCAGATCTCGATCACCTCGGGGGAGCTCTTCCTCTCCCCGGCGAGCCACATGAGGTAGGAGGGGTCCTTCCTGGCCACGCTGTCGAGCGGGACCATCCTGTACTTGCCGAAGTTGAAGCACGCGCGGTTGTCCTTGCCCCAGACGAACTTGCCCTCCGGGTCCACGAACTTGAGGTCCGTGCTCGCGCAGAAGCCGTGCAGGCCGGCCATGTCCTTGGGAAGGTCGGGATAGCGCTCCATCTGGGCCCAGAACACCTCCGCGGAGGCCTTGGCGTCCGCGGAAGCCCGATGGGCGCCCTCCAAGCTCTTGCCGCAGTAGAACTTGGACGCGGCGGAAAGGGTCCGCGGCTCCATCCGGTGGAAGATCTTCATGGCGTCGACCACCCGCCTGCCTTCCATGGACCACAGGAAGTTGTTGCGCTTGAACTCGGCGGCCAGCATGGGCAGGTCGAACCGGGAGATGCCGAACCCCCCGACGTCGCTGTCGTTGAAGAGGTCCAGCAGCTTGGGCGCCAGCACGCTGAAGGGCGGGGCGTCCCTCACAATCTCGTTGGTGATGTGGTGGATGGCCGTCGCCTCGGCCGGGATGGAGATGCCTGGATTGACCAGGGACTCGAAGATCTCCTCTTGCCCGGGCGGGAACCGCTTCAAGAGCGCCACGTCCACGATGCGGTCCTCGGAGAAAGATACCCCGGTGGTCTCCAGGTCGAAGAACACGACCGGCCGTTCGAGCTTCAGGTCCATGGTCAATCCTTAGGAGGCGCCGCGCACTCGAAGGCCACGTGCTGGAACGGGTGGACCTTGTAATGCGTCACGCCCTTGGCCATGTCCTGCGAGACGTCGCTGCTCGCGTACGGCACGGCCATCTCCTCTTTCATGAACTCCTTGACGATCCTGTACCCGCGCCCCTTGCAGAACCTCTTCATCCGGCGCAGGGCCGCGCGCCGCCGCAGGCCGGTCACCCAGCCCCAGGAGTCCAGCGCGTACTTGAACTCGCCCTTGCCGTAGTCGATCCATTCGACGCCGGGCACCGTGCTCCTGCGCGCGGGAGAGGTCTCGACCAGCTGGGACATGCAGGCAGGCAACGCCAGCAGCGCGCACAACGCCAGTAGATTATAGGAAACTCGACGCATGGAAAAGGCCGCGCAACCGGCGGACCAGCTTGGCCTTGAGCTCCGCCAGGGCCCGGTCGGTCTTGGTCTTCTGCTCCCCGGTGGCCAGGGCCTTGAGCATGCCCCAGAGCCGGCCGGGCCGGGCCGCGTACGACAAGGCGTAGAACTGCGCCATGCCAGAGAGCTTCAAGCGCCTTAAGCCCGCGTCGCTCAAGCCCGGGTTGAAGGACTTGATCCTGACCAGCCTGGTCGGCCCCGCCATCCAGTAGCAGAACTCGTCGTCCACGACTAGCCGGCTGGCCCGGTCGACCTCCGCGAAGAGCGCGGTGCCCGGGAAGGGGACGAAGGTGGCCAGCGCCAACTCATGGGCGCCGAGCCGGGCCATCCTGCGGATGAACCGGAAAGTCATCCGGATGTCCCGGTCGTCTTCCTGCGGGAACCCCACGATCATGAAGAGGCAGACCTGCATGCCGGACTTGAGGGCCGCCCGGGCCGACGCCTCGATCTGGTCCAGGCGCACCCGCTTGTCCACGGCCTTAAGGATGCGCTCGCTGCCCGATTCCGGGGCGTAGGTCACGGAAGAGCACCCCGACGCCATGAGGAGGTCCGTCACTTCGCCGTCGATGGCCTCGGCCCGGGTGCCCACCGGAATCTGCCAGGTGATGCCGAGCCCCCGCCCGATGACCTCCCGGCAGAAGGCCGTGATCCACTCTTTGCGGACGATGGCGGTCAGGTCCTGGAACTGGAAATCGTCGGCGCCGTAGCGGGCCGTCCAATGCTGCATCTCGTCGACGACCTTCTTCGGGTCCCGGGCGCGGTAGAGCCTCGTCCACATGTTGGGCGAGGCGCAGAAGGTGCACCCGTACGGACAGCCCCGCGTGGCCAGCATCGGGATCGAGCGGCTCCCCGGACTCGAGGGCCCCATGAAGATGTGGCTGTCCATGTAGGCCGAAATGCCCAGGCCGTCCCAGTCCGGGTACGGCAGGACGTCGAGGTCCATGATGCGCGGCTGCCTGGGAGCGACCACGCACCGGCCCTGCCGGTCCAGGCTTGCGACCCCGGGCTGGGCCGACCAGTCGCGGACGCCCAGGCGGAGCTTCTCGAGCACCTCGCTGAAGGTGATCTCGCCTTCGCCCAGCACGACCAGGTCCATGCGGCCGGCCTTGAGAGCCGCCTCGGGCATGGCCGTGGCGTGCTCGCCTCCCGCGATAAGGAACGCCTTGGGCCTCTCCGCGCGCACCTTGAGCATGAGCTCGCGCACCATGGGCCAGGAGTGGGTGAACATGCAGGAAAACCCCACCACCTCCGCGTCCGCCGGCACGCGGGAGGCGACCTCGTCCAAGGGAAGGCCCTGCAGGAGGATGCCCTCCCCGGCGGGCCAGGGCTGGGTCCGGGAGAGCGCAGGTCCTACGCCGTCGACCACCGTCACCTCGTGGCCGAGACGCTTGGCGTACGCGGCCAGGTACGCGATCCCCAGGGGCGGCTGGGTCAGGCTCGAATAGCCGTCCTGGACCTGGAGCGCCGGAGGCTGGATGAGGGTGACTTTCACGGCTTCATGGAGACGCTCGGCATGACGCCAGTCAGCACGCCGACGACCAGGGGAACCACGATCAGTGCCCGTCTTCTTGTTTCCATGTTCCTCATTGCTTGATAGCGTTTAACGGTGCGCTCAGCCGCCGCGCACCTTGTATGCTACCTCTTTGTGGCGCGGTCGGCTGTAGCGCTCGATTGCCAATTCATATGGGATATAGTATTGACAATATACCATATTAGAGCTATAATGGTTCTAGTGGACTTCACCTCCGGCGACTTCGTTTGGGATATTGAGAAGGAGTTCGCCAATATCCGCAAACATGGCATCGACTTCGTCACGGCCGCAAGGGTGTTCAAGGACCCGCGCCGGAAGGTGTTCGCTGACTCCAAGCACAGTGAGGTCGAACCGCGCCTGTTCTGTATCGGGAGAGTGGACGAAAAGATCGTCACAGTGAGGTTCGTCACGGCAAGACCAGAATATTCGGTGCTGGGTACTGGAGAAAGGGGGTGTTATTATGGCCAAGAGGACTGACTGGGATATGCCCATTGGGAAACTGACCCGCGTGAAGGATGTTCTTCCGCCCCCCAGTGAACTTGTGGTGCCTCGAAACGAAGTAAAGGTCACGCTGGCCCTGTCTAGACGCAGCATCGCATTCTTCAAGTCTCAGGCGCGACGTAACCACACCAAGTATCAACGGATGATCTGCGAGCTCGTAGACAGGTATGCCGCGCATTACCTGGCCGCGTAATAGACCTCACAGTACAAATCATTCTATCCCCACCTTCGAGCGCTAACGGTGCGCTCAGCCGCCGCGGACCCCGTATGCCGACTCCGTGTAGCGCGGTCGGCTGAAGCGCTCGGCCAAATCCTATCTGAGTTTGCCTGGGTCCAATAGCCGCGCGCCATGATAGACCGTGAGCAATTCCACGCACTTTGCCTTCAGCCGGTAGACGATGCGGTAGTTTCCTAAGGATGATCTCTCGGACGGCAGGATTGCCGAGTTCCGGCACCATTCGGCCCGACTTTGGGAATTCGGCTATGCGGTCAACTGCCTGGAAGATATCAATGACGAAAAGACGGGCGTATTGGGCAGAGTCTTTGGCTATGAATTCGACGATGGCATTGAGGTCCTGGTAAGCCTGGTGAGTCCACCTTACTTCAACCATCTCTTCATCTTCTCTTTCATGGTGTCATGTGAGATCGTCTGGCCGGCATCAGCCTGTTGGAGACCCTTCTCGACCTTGGCCAGGAACAATAGCCGCTCCATGGCGTCCTCGTATGAGGCATCCTTGGGCAGGCTCCTGACCGCATTCATGACCTTCTGCTTTGTCGTCATTGGTAAAGTTCAGGCGCCGGTATCCCGAGGGACCCGGTTTCCTAATCCTCCCGTTCAAACCGTGCATGCAATTTTCAAGCACACGGCTTACCGACGGTCTTCCTGATGCCGCGTGCATGACCCATTGAGCCACTTGGCGGTCAGCCATAGACGGTTGTCGAGTTCTCG
>JACQWX010000011.1 GCA_016209035.1 Elusimicrobiota bacterium
CAGCCCACATGATGCTATTGCCCCGCATGACGAGTACGCCCCAGTACGCCGTCAACCCCACCCAGCCACCAGTCTGATAGTCGTCCCACCACGCCGCTGACCAGATTGCGGAAAACCCACCGCCACGAGGGGAATGCACCCTGTCGCGCAAGGACGCTGGACATCGGCTCGCACAATGAGCTATCTTCACCCTCCATGACCGACGAGTCCCCCGGCCAGGCCACGCGCATCATCGTGGCCGACGACGAGCCGGACCTCCTGGCGCTCCTCAAGTCCGCCTTGGCGGGCGAGGGCTTCCTCGTCGAGACCGCGTGCAACGGCAGGGAGGCCATCGCGGCCATCCGCGCCAACCCGCCCGACATCGTGGTGCTGGACCTCTCGATGCCCTTCATGAACGGGTTCGAGGTCTGCCAGGCCGTGCGCCGCGACCCGTTGCTCGAGCACCTTCCCATCATCATCCTCTCGGCCACGACGGGCGGCCCGACCAAGGTGGAGGGCCTCAACCTCGGGGCCGACGACTTCATCACCAAGCCCGTGGACATGAACGAGCTCCTCGCCCGCGTCCGGATGATCATCCGGCGCACCCGCCAGGGCTTGGACGCCAACCCGCTCTCGCACCTGCCCGGGAACGTCTCCATCGAGCGGCACATCGAGGAGGCCCTCGCCGATGGACGCCCGCTGGCGGTCCTCTACGTGGACATCAACCAGTTCAAGGCCTACAACGACGCCTACGGCTACGACTCCGGCGACCATGTCATCAAGACCACGAGCCGGCTGCTGATCCGGGTCGCGACCGAGTCCTCCCCACCGTGCTTCATCGGCCACATCGGCGGCGACGATTTCATCCTCATCGCGGCGCCGGGCCAGATGGAGAACCTGGCCCGGCGCATCATCTCGGAGTTCGACGCGATGTCGCTCGAGTTCTACAACGAGGTCGACCGCGCCAGGCGCCGCATCGTGTCAACGGACCGGCGCGGCCAGACCAAGGAGTACCCCCTGCTCTCCATCGCGGTCGGGATTTGCCACAACAAGCACCGGAAGCTCACCTCCTACGCGCAGATCTCCCAGTACGGGGCCGAGCTCAAGAAGCACGCCAAGAGCCGGGAAGGCAGCGCCTTCGTCGTCGACAGGAGGCGCGACGACGGGACTCCCGCGCCGGACGGCCCCGATGACTCCTCCGGGGACTTCGCCCTCTGACCGGCCCTTTCGTTCTCGTCCGGCTTGAAATTGGTAGAATGTCTGACGGCATGGACGGCAGAAGCCTCGACGCGCTCCGGCGATGGGCCGCAAGATGGGCGAAGGCCGGGCCTGAACTCGAACGCATCCGCGCCGACGAACTCGGCCGCGTCGACGACGCCTTTCTGTCCGCCCTGCGCCACTCTCCCGCGCGGCGCTCATCCGGGCTGGTTGAACAGCAGCGCTGGTTCGCAAGGCTCAGGGATTGAAAACGCTGTTCCAGGCGGCGCTGGAGCTTCAGGGATTCCTTCAAGGAAAGGGCTGGCGCTTCTGCTTCATCGGCGGGCTGGCTCTTCAACGCTGGGGAGAGCCCCGCTTGACCGTGGACGTGGACGTGAGTCTTCTGACGGGGTTCGGCGGCGAAGAGGGATTCATCCGTCCTCTCCTGGCCGCCTACCCCCCCAGGATCCCCGACGCCGCCGGGTTCGCCCTGGAGAACCGCGTGCTCCTGCTGCGATCCGACGACGGGGTCGGTTTCGACGTCGCGCTTGCCGGCCTGCCTTTCGAGGAAGCGGTCGTGGGCCGGTCGAGCGCCTTCGAATTCCTTCCCGGGGTCGGTCTCGTGACTTGCTCGGCTGAGGACTTGATCGTCCTGAAGGCTTTCGCCGCCCGGCCGCGGGATTGGGCGGACGTGGACGGCATCCTCACCCGCCAGCGAGGCAAGCTCGATAAGCGTCTCGTCCTAGATTGCCTGGCGCCGCTGTGCGAGGTCAAGGGCGCCCCGGAGATCCTTTCCAGGGTCAAAGACCTGCTCGATCGCGCATAATCAAGGAGTCTCCCAGAGGGTCGCCAGGCCCTGTCCCACGCCTACGCACAGGGCCGCCACGCCTCGCTTGACGCCGCGGCGCCTCATCTCGTGGACGAGCGTGACCGTGATGCGGCCTCCGCTGGCGCCCAAGGGATGCCCGAGGGCGATGGCCCCGCCGTTGACGTTGACCCGTTCCCGGTCCAGGCCCAATTCCTTGACGCAGGCGAGCGTCTGCGCCGCGAAGGCCTCGTTGATCTCGACAAGGTCCACGTCGTTGAATGAGAGGCCCAGCCTCCGGAGCAGCTTCTGCGTGGCCGGGACCGGGCCGATGCCCATGAGGCACGGGTCCACGCCGGCCGAGGCCGCTCCGGCCCAACGCGCCAAGGGAGAAAGCCCCGCGGTCTTCGCGGCCGAGGCCTCCATCAGCAGCACGGCCGCGGCGCCGTCGTTCAAGCTCGAGCTGTTGCCGGCCGTCACGGTGCCGCCGTCCTTGCGGAAGGCGGGCTTGAGCTTGGCGAGCCTCTCAAGGCTCGAGTCCTCGCGGATGGTCTCGTCCGCGGAGAACTCGCGGGAGCCGTCCTTGGACGGCGTCTGGATGGAGACGATCTCGTCTTTGAACTTCTCCCGGGCCGCGGCTGCGCGCTGATGGCTGGCCAGGGCGAAGGCATCCTGGTCCTCCCTGGAGATGGCGTACTTCTGCGCCAGGTTCTCCGCCGTCTCCCCCATGCTCAAGAGCGGGAAGAGCTTGACCATCTTGGGGTTCGGGAACCGCCAGCCGAGCGCCGTGTCGTAGGCGGTCAGGTTCCCGAAGGGGAACGCGCTCTCGGCCTTGGGCAGCGCCCACGGGGCGCGGCTCATGCTCTCCACCCCGCCCGCGACATAGACGTCGCCCTCGCCCGCCAGGATCGCGCGCGCGGCGGCGTTGATGGCCTCGAGCCCGGACGCGCAGAGGCGGTTCACCGTGCAACCGGGCACGGACTGGGGCAGGCCCGCCAGCAAGGCCGCCATGCGGGCGACGTTCCGGTTGTCCTCCCCGGCCTGGTTGGCGCACCCGAAATAGACGTCCGCGATGGAGGCGGGGTCCACGGAGGGCGCCTTCATAAGCAGGCCCGCGATCACTTGGGCCGCCAGATCGTCGGGCCGCACCGGAGAGAGCGCCCCGCCGAGCCTCCCCACCGGGGACCGCACCGCCGCCGCCACCACCGCTTCGCGATTCGCCATGGCTACAGAACCTCCTCAAGATTCAAAAGCGGGCCCCCAGGCTGACCCTGTATTACTCGGCTTGCAACGCAACCTTCGCCCCTCCTGATTCTGTTGACAGTTTCGCGCCGAGAGCTTCCGCTGGCGTTTGGCCGCCGAGAGCCATGTGGCCGCGCTCATGATTGTAGCGCATTTCCCAGCCGGCCAGCGAGAGCCATGTGGCCGCGCTCATGATTGTAGCGCATTTCCCAGCCGGCCAGCTTGGCCTTGAGATCTTCCCCGGGGATAGCCTTGACGTAGCGTCGCAGAGCAATCATTCCTTTCCCTCCCAATGTCAACAGATTCTAGGGGAGGGGAAGGTTTCACTGCAAACCGATTATTACAATATTCGACCTCGGCAGGCATCCGCAGAGCAGCAGAAGGCCGGCGGAAATGGCGGGAAGGATGCGATTCTTGCGCATGGGCGATGCTCCTGGACGGTCGGATGGACGATGGGGAATCTAGATGATTGCATCCGGGGTGTCAAGCGAATTTGGGTCTTTGGTCCCATGGGCGCATGGGACCTTCGGCTCCTTGCTGATTGCGGGATTGCTTGGCGGCGGGGCTATGGACTGGACAGGACAAAGTAGGAACTGAGCGTTCCGGCCTCGGCCGTGACCCTGCCGTTATCAAGGTCAAATTGCTGAGCGTCGAGCTTCACGGGGATGTGGCCTTGGGTCTTACGACAGATAGCGTGCAGGCTGGGCTTATTTGAGCTTCGCGCAGAACGCGACGCCGCGGCTGCGCGCGTCTCGCGCGGCGTCCTCCCTGCCCAGGCCGCGGTAGACGACCTCGAGCGCGGCCCAGGTGCTGGGCCGGTAAGGATTCAATTCAGCGGCGCGCTCGAGATGGCCTGCCGCCGCGGCCATGCCCTCGGCCCCTGGGCCTTCGGCCCAGGCCGTGCCGCCGGATCCAAGCTCGGTCTCGGCCAACAGGCGCCTGGTCTCGGCATGGTCGACGAGCGCGGCCGACCGCTCCAGGAGCCGTCGGGCCCCGTCGATGTCCCCTGGAACCCTGGCCTCCGACAGCCTCGCCGAAGCCATGGTCCGGAGCCTGTCCGCCTGCCAGGTGGACCAGACGCGCTGCGACAGGATGCCTCCCAGGCCCAGGACCAGGAGGACCGAGGGGAGCCTCCAATCCCGTGGGACCGCGACCCAGCGGGAGGCCGGCCGCAGGGAGGATCCCGCATAGTAGGAGAACAGCCAGAGGTTGGCCGGGATGGAGAGCGTCAGGTCCCACATGGATTGGACGAGCACGGCCGCGGCCCCGAAGGTCCTGTGGGTCCTGCCGGCCCGCAGGAAGACGCCGAAGCCGGCGAAGAGGAGGAGGGTATGGAGCCAGCCGGTCTCGGCCAGGGACTCGATCACGGACTGATGGGCGTAGAGGCTGGAGACCTCCGCGCCCGGCGAGAACGCCGGCAAGACATAGGCGAAGGCGCCGGGCCCGTAACCGGTCCAAGGGCGGTCCAGGAACATCCCCCAGGCCGCGCCCCACCAGCGCAGCCGGTCGAGGACTGCGGCGTCCCGGAACTTGGCCAGCACGACCGCGGCGCAGACCGCGGCCGCGACCAGGCCGAGCCGGCGCGCCGCCGGCCGGGCGCCCAAGGCGGCGCCCGCGGCCGCCAGCGCCAGCCAGGCTCCGACGCTCCTGCTCCAGACCATGGCCAGCAGCAAGGCGGCCAGCAGGAAGTAGTCCCTCGCTTTCCATGCCAACGGCAAGAACAAGAGGCACGTGCCGGCGAAGACGTTCTCCTTGAGGAGGCTCCCGGGCGGCCTGCCCTGCCCCTCGACGAACTTCTGCCAGAAGACGAGGAGCACCAGCGCCCAGGCGGCCGCCCGGATCGCGATGTCGATCCTGTCGCGCTCGTCCTCGGAGACGGCGGGCAGGACCGCGAACACCCAAAGGCCGGCCAGCCGCCATCTCCACTCGGGCACGGAGGTCGCCGCCAGGGGGCTTGCGGCCGCGCAGACCGCGCCGAGCCCGGCCAGGGCCCCGGCCCAGAGGAGGACCCTGCCGCGCAGCGCCGGCACCCGGCCTGAGACGATGCCGGCCGCGAGCCACAGGGAGGAGCCGGCGATGACCGCGATCAGAAGGAGCGTCTGCGCCCAGAGATCCCAGGCCCCGCGAAGCAGAGGACCTATCGCGACGAGCAACCCTATCAGGACCCACATCAAGAGCTATGCTATAAGCTATGCGCTATGAGCAGCGAGCCATGAGCTTGCGACGCAAGCTCACGGCTCATAGCTCAGGGCTTAACGCTTGACACCGACGATCTATTAGGCGTCCTTCATGATCCGCGGGGTCACAAAGATGAGCAGCTCCTTGCGCTCCTTCGAGATGAACTTCTTCTTGAACAGCCAGCCCAGGATCGGGATGTCGCCCAGGATCGGGACCTTGTTGATCTTGGTCTCGTTCGAGTCGGTGATAAGCCCGCCGATGACCACGGTCTCCCCGTCTTTCACGATGACGATGGTCTTGGCCGTGCTCCTGGACACCGATGGCGCCCCCGAGACGGAGCCGGCGGTCCCTGACGGCTTGCTCACCTCGGGGTTGATGTCCAGGGTGATGCGGGTCTCGTCGGCGCTGATGGACGGCGTGACCTTCAGGATGATGCCCATGGTCGTGTAGGTAACGCTGCGCGAGATGGTGCCCACGGAGCTCATCACGGAGGTGTCGTACGGCACTTGGTCGGTCACGTTGATCTCGGCCGGTTTGTTGTTCAGGGTCGCGATCTTGGGGTCAGAGAGCACCTTGAGCCGCCGCTGCTGGGCCAAGGCGCCCAACTGGAAGTTCAGGAAATAGTTGTTCGTCACCCGGCCGATGGTCAGCATGCCGACAGCGCCGCTGGGCAGGAGATTCACCCCGGTCTGAGGGCTACCCGCGTTCGACGAAGGCAATTGCGCAAGCCCCGTCAAATCTTTCCAGCCTTCATAGATGCTCTTCGCCGTGAACCCGGTTTTCTCCCCGAGCTGGCTGCCGACGGACGTGATCCCCTCGTCGCCCAGGAACCTGCCGGTCTGGGTCTTGTAGTAGTTCCACTTGATGCCGAAGTCGAGGTCGTTGTTCAGCTTGACCTCCACCAGCTTGGCCTCGATGAGGACCTGCTTGGGCACGATGTCGAGCCTGGAGATGATCCTTTCGGTGGCGGCCAAGCCCTCCACCGAGTCCGTCAGGATGAGGGAGTTGGTCCCCTCGTCGAGGAGGGCGGACCCGCTGCTCCGGCCCTCCGCGTTACGCAGCGCGTTGACCGCGGTCAGGAGGTCCGCCGCCTTGGCGTAGCGAAGGGTGAGGACCCTGGTCGTGTTAGTGGCGTTCTTCTGAGCGTCGCCGAGCGCCTTCTGGGTCAGCACCCTCAGGATGTTGTCGCCCAACTGGACGCTGTTGAGCCCCATCATCGAGAGGATCGTCCGGAAGGCCTCGGGGAAAGGCACTCCCGTCAGATGCAGGGTCAGGTTGCCCGTGACGTCGGGCCCGCTGATGATGTTGATTCCCGACTTGGCCGAGAGGAGCGCCAGGATGTCCTTGATGTTGGTGTTGTCGAAATCGAGGTCCACCAGCTCGCAGGGCATCCGGCTCATGAGGTCCGGGCTTCCCGCGACCCCGCATTTCCCTTCCAGTTTCAACACGCGCTCGTTCGGGCTGGAGGCAGCCGAAGGCCGCGGCGCGGCAACGGCGCTCGCTGGATTCGACGCCAGCGCGGGCATCTGGGCGACCACGACCGCCTGCTGGGGCTGGGGTTGGGGCTTGGGAACGACCACCTTGGGCCGCGCCGCAACCGTCTCCGGCGGGGCTGAGGCCGCCACGGGCGCGGACGCCTCGACCGGCTTGACCGCGGCCACCGCGGCCTTCGCGGGCTCGGGCTTCTTCTCCGCCGCAGGCGCGGCAGCGGCCTTGGCGGGCTCGGGCTTCTTCCCGGCCGGGGCGACAGCCTCGGCGCCTTCCCCGGCAGGCAGCAGAGCCAGGACCAGGCTGTTCTCCTCCATGGCCACGCGGTAAGGCACGGCCTCGCTCAGATCCACCACGATCCGCGACACCATGTCGGGCGGCCCCTTGTACTGGGCGCCGCGCACGGATTTGATGAGCTTCCCCTTCCCGGGGACCGTCTTCACTCCCACCTGGTAGTCCGTGCCGTAGAGATCGATCAGGAGCCGCGGAGGATCCGTCAGGAGCTGGGTCTGGTGCTTGGCCTTGCCGCTGAGCTTCATCGTGACCCGCTCTTCGGAAACCTCGATCCCGTCGAAGATGATCGCCTTGGGCTTGGACGCCGCCAGCAGGGTGTCGAGCTCCGCCTGCTTGCCCTGGTCGGGCGCGGGGGCCGCGTACACCAGCCCCGGGGGCCAGCTCAGGCACAGGGTCAGGAGCGTCGCGGCGGACTTGGTCAGGAATGTTCTCATGGTTAATCCTTCTCCTCTTCCTCTCCAAGGCGCAAGACTTGAACGTCCTTCTCGGAGGTCTGGAGCGTGAGCGTCTTCTGCGCGATGACCATCCGTCCGGTCACGCCGGCCACGATGTTCTTCTTCGCGAGCGATCCTCGAAACAGCCGTCCCTCGCTGTAGATGAAGGAGTTGCCGCACTGATCGGCGAGCAAGGCGAAGTCGCTCTTGGCATCCTTCATCATCGCCCGAAGGGTGAGCTGATGGATGCTGAAATCCTCCGGCTTGCAGGCGTCCGCCCCGGCCGCGGTCGCCCCCGCGGCGCCCTTCACGAAGGGGTCGCGCATCTTCTCCACCGGATACAATTCGGCCACGGTCAGGGGCCGCGTCGAGGCCTTGATGTCCGGGGCAGGCGCCTGCGCGAAGCACGGCCCGACCCCGCCTGCGGCCGCCAAGACCCCCGCCACGACCCACGCCGGTCGCATGCTCATGCTCACCCTTTGTATTGATATGAAGTCAAGACGAACGTCACGGTCATGATGCCCTTCTCGTCCGCGTTCGCCAGGTTGACGTTGCTGACATTGTAGAGGCGCTCCTCGATCGCGATGGAGGCCAGGAACTTCCCGACGTTGTGGCAGGTCCCGCGGATCGAGACCGGGTAGACCAGCTCGATGTAGTAGGTCTGCGCCCGCGTGCCCTGGGGAGTGAAATTCGAGAGCGACACGTCGTATTTCTTGGCCAGGGTCTGCAGGGTCACCAGGATGTCAGGGACGGATTTCGTCCTCGGCAGGCGCTTCTCGGCCTCGAGCGCGGCCTGGTTGAGCATGCTCAATTCCTCGAGCAGCTTGGGCTTGCGCGCGGCGGTGTTCTTCGCCGTCTGGATGTCCTTCGAGAGCTTCTCGATGGTCGTCCTGGCCGCGTCGATGCGCGCCGAGGTCGGAAGCCAGAAGTACTTGATGTAGACGAACCCCAGGGCCCCGGCCGCCAGCACGCCGACGACCAGGAACTGCTGCTGCTGCTTCGTCAGCTTCGGCAGATTGATGGCCATGTCAGAGTTGGACCGCGTAGTTGCCGACCAGGGAGAAGCTGTAGACCTTGGGCGTCGCCTCGGGCGACGTCACCGCCCCGATCTCGACGGCGTTGAACCTCCCGGACGCCTCCATCCGCCCGACCCATTCCTTGATCTGTTCCGTGCTGGCCGCATCCGCGGTCACCGCCGTCATCCTGACCGTGCCGGCGCCGCTGGTAGTGTTGAGCGTCTTGATCCAGATGCCGCTGGGGACGGTTTTGACCACGTCCGTCAGGAAATAGGCGTAGAGTGGCCTGCCCTTCAGGAGGTCGTTGACCACTTTGAGCCTCGTGCGCAGCTCGCCCGCCTGCTTCTCGAGGTTCTCCACGAGCTTGACCTCTTCCTGCCATTTGGCGAACTCCGCCTCCTTCTCCGTCTGCTGGGCCTCCAGTCTCTTGGCCTTCATGAAATGCACCGCCGAGACGAGGGCGATCACCAGCAGGACCCCCGCCCCGATGACTCCCATCTGGAACGCCTGCTGTTTCTGCTGGGCCTTCGCGAGTATCTCGGCGGGGACCAGGTTGACTTTGATCATGGTTTCCTCATTAAGTCACAGCCAGTCCCTGTTCCTCCTCAAGCCCAGCCCCAGCGCGACGCCGAAGGAGCTGCGCACCTCCTCCGGGACGTCCTTGGGCGGATCCTTGAAGATGGCGAACGGATCGAGCACGGCCACCGGCACCTTCACCTCGGCGGCAAGGTGCTTGTCCAGGTTCTTGATCCGGGCGGTGCCGCCCGAGAGCACGATGCGGGCGATGGACCGTTCGGGGCCCTGCGAGAGGTAGAAATCCACGGAGCGGTGGACCTCGCCGACGAGGTCCTTCATCACGGTGACCAGGGCCTGCGAGACGCCCAGCGCCTCCTTGTTGCCGGCGGCCAGGAGCTTCTCCTTCTCCGCGGCGTCGATGATGATGCCGTTCTTCTTCTTCGCCTCCTCGGCCTGGGCATAGTCGAGCTGGAGCTGCTTCATGATGCCCTTGGTCATGGAGTTCCCGGAGATGAAGATGTCGCGCACGACCCGGGTGAGGCCCTTCTCGATGATGGAGAGGTTGGTCACCATGTGGCCGAGGTTCAAGGCCAACACCGCGCCCGTCTCCTTGGCGTTGCGCAGGGGCTCGAGCATGTTCTCCATCGCGAAGGAGTCCACGTCGATGATGGTCGGCACGAGCCCCGCTCCCTGCAGGACGTCGAGCCGGGCATTGACGATCTCCTTCTTGGCCGCGACCAGGACGGTCTCCATCTTCTTCTGCCCTTCCTCCACGATGTCGGCCAGGATGTGGAACCCGAGCTGGACCTCGTTGATGTCGAACGGGATGAACGGCTCGGCCTCGGTGGCCAGCGTCGATTGAAGCTCCGCGCGCGTGAGCTTGGGGAACTTGACGTAGCGCACGATGACGGAGTTTCCCGAGACGGCGGTCGCCGCCTCCCGGATGGGCACGCCCTTCTCGATCAGGAAGGCCTTGAGCGCGTTGATCGTCTGGGCCCTCTTCTGCTCCGGCGTCGCGTCGGGCTTGACATCGAGCGGCATGTGGCCCCAGGCCTTGAGCTGCAAGGCCCCGGCCCCGCCCTTGATCCAGGCGCACTTGACGGCGTAGTTGCCGACGTCGACGCCCAGGACGTCGACCGGCCCCACGAACCTGTCGCGCAGCTGCTTGACGCCCGGCAGCCCCGCGAGCTTATTCGTCACGCTTTCGAGTCCCATGCCTCTCCGATAAAAAAATCGAGTCGTCCCGTCGCGGCCGCCAGAATGCGACAACGAAACTGGCCGGCCCGCTTTCGGACGGGTCGACTCGGCGATTCACTCAATACCCCGACCGGAAAACCCTATCCGGCCGCGACAACCTTAACATTAGTAGCAGGACTTGACGATTTTGTCAAGGGGTATTTTGTTAAGCGGATGGGGTCAGGTCTTGAAATTTTCAAATTTCAAGACCTGACCCCAAATGTCGCCAAATGTCAAATTTGGTAGAATAGCCGAGCTATGCGCTCGATCCTGTTCGATTTCGGCGGGACTCTCGACGCCGACGGCGCTCCATGGATCGACCGGTTCTTCTCCCTTTATAGGGATGAGGGCGTCCGCCCCCGCCGGGAGGGGTTCGAGGAGGCCTTCTACTCCAGCGACGACAGCCTCGCCAAGCGCTTCAAGCTCTCCGGCCTCGACTTGTCGGCCACCCTGACCCTCCAGGCGCAGTGCGTCCTTGAGACGATCGGCCCCGGTCCCGCGGCCTCCCGCGACGACATCAAAGGCCGCGTCGTGTCCCGCTTCCTCGCCGACTGCCGCAGGCATTTCCGCCGCAACCGTCCGATCCTCGAGCGCCTGCGCCGGCGATACCGCCTCGCAGTAGTGTCCAACTTCTACGGCAACCTCGACAGCGTCCTCGACGGGGAGGGCATGCTCGACCTCTTCGACGCCATCGCTGATTCCGGCGTCGTCGGCTCCGAGAAGCCCGGCGCCGCGATCTTCCTCCACGCCGCCCGGGGTCTGGGAGTCGCGCCCGACGACTGCCTGATGGTCGGCGACTCCGTCCGCCGCGACATGCGGGGCGCCGAGGGGCTCGGCATGCCGCACGCCCTGATCGCCGGGAGCGCAGCAGCGGCCTGCTGTCCGTCGGGGTGGGTCCTCGC
Source organism: Elusimicrobiota bacterium (assembly GCA_016209035.1). Lineage (GTDB taxonomy): Bacteria > Elusimicrobiota > Elusimicrobia > UBA1565 > UBA9628 > JACQWX01. The sequence continues at coordinate 11,288 of JACQWX010000011.1, forward strand.
CGACATCACCGAACTGGAATCCCGCCTCGCCGCCGCGGAGGAGGGCCATGCGCCCTCCTGAACGGCGCCCCGCCTTCGCCGCGGGCATCATCGCGGCCGGCGACGGCGCGCGCCTGCGCGACGCCTTCCCCGGGGTGATCAAGCCCATGGTCCCGCTGGGGAAACGACCCCTGTGCGGATGGGTCGCAGGCGCCCTCTGCCAGGCGGGCGCGACGTCCTTCACCATGATCCTCAACAGCCGCTCCGCCGCCGCGCGCCCCTTCCTGGAGTCCTCCTTCCCGGGACTCCCCTGGCGCTTCATCGTGCAGGACACCGCCTCCTCGTGGGAAAGCTTCCGCCTGGTCGCGCAGTCCCTGTCGGACCAGGCCGACTTGGTCATCTCGACCGCCGACGCGCTCGTCTTGCCGCAAAAGACCGCCCTCTTCGTCCGCGAGATGCGGCGCCTGAAGGCGCCCTGCGGCCTCGGCCTGACCGATTTCATCGACGATGAAAAGCCCCTGTGGGCCGACCTCGGCCCGGACGGAACCGTGCGGGCCCTGGGCGAGCGATGCCGCGCCCGGCGCTACGCCACCGCCGGCCTCTACTACATGACCGGCGCCCGGGCCCGCGCCCTCCCGCCGGCCAACGCCTACGCGAACCTGCGCGGGTTCTGGGCCGCCGAGACGGTCCGCGGCGCCGTCATGGGCCTGCCGCTCGGCAAGGCCTTGGACGTCGACCGGCCCGAGGACGTCGACGCGGCGGAGAGATTCATCAAGGAGAAGCTTATGAAACGGCAATCAACCCCCACAGCTGCGCGCCCCTGGCCGCATGCTGGACCCGGCCAGGCCGTGGGGGAAGCTTGCGGCAGCAGCGCCACCTGTCTGGGGATCACGCGGGAGCTCGCCAACTCCCCCGGGCGCGAGACCGACGACGCCCTCATCCTCAAGGCCGTCCTCGCCGCCGTGGACGGCCTGCGCATCGGCGCCAGGCTCATGACGCCCGAGGAGGCGGACAGGGAGGACCTGGGCGCCTACGACATGATCCTGCCCATGTGCGAGGCCTACCCACGGCTCAAGCGCCTGGAGGCCATGGAAGGGGGCCGAATCGTCATGGTCAACCCGCCCAGCTCGGTCCTCGCCTGCTACCGGACCGAGATGATCAAGGCCTTCGAGGGCCTCCCCCGGCTGAACTTCCCGCCGACGGAGCTGCGCCCCGTCAAGTCCCACGGGCCCTTCCGCGAGCCCTTCTTCGATTGGTCCCCGGGCCTGTGGGTCAAGCGCGGCGACGTCCACAACACGACCACCAAGGACGTGGTCTATGCCCGGGACCTGGCCGAGGCCGAGACGTGGCGCCGGGACTTCGAGCGCCGGGAGATATGCTTCATGCTCCTCCAGCGGCACGTCGACGGCGACCTCATCAAGTTCTACGGCGTCGGCCCGGGCCAGTGGTTCACCTGGTTCTACCATGACCCGTCCACGGCCCGGCGCATCCCCTTCGCCATCGACGAGCTCGCCGCCGTCGTCAAGGAGGCCGCCGGCTCCGTGCGGCTCGAGGTCTTCGGCGGGGACGCCATCATCTCCCCGGACAGCGTCATCCACCTCATCGACATCAACTCCTGGCCGAGCTTCGCCCGCGTGCGCGAGGAGGCCGCCCGGCAGATCGCCTGGCACCTGAGCAACCGGCTCAAATGCCTGCGCCTGCCCCGCCCCCCGGGCAGGCACCCCGCGCGGCGGCCAGGACCATGAAGAGCGTTTCGGACGCCGGCATTTTTCGGGCGGGCCCCAAATCCAGGGCCTTGTTCCTCAAGGAACAGGAGCACCTCGCGCCGGGGCTGCAGTCCTTCGCGCTCTTCTCCCAGATCGCCGTCAAGAGCGGGCGGGGAGCCTGGCTGCGCGACGAGGACGACCGCGAATACCTGGACTTCCTCGCCGGCATCGGCGTGGCGTCCCTCGGCTATTCCCATCCGGAGTACGTGAGGGTCCTCTCCGAGCAGCTCTCCCGCGTCACGGTGGGGAGCTTCACCTCGGCCCGAAGGGCCTCTTGGGTGAACCGCCTCGTTTCGGTGACGCCCAAGGGCCTCGACCGCGTGATGCTCTACTCCTCCGGCGCGGAGGCGGTGGAAGCGGCCGTGCGCCTGGCCAAGAGCAGGACCAAGAAGTTCGAGGTCATCGGGTTCTGGGGCGCCTTCCACGGCAAGACGGGCGGCATCCTCGGCGTGCTGGGCGAATCCTTCAAGCACGAGCTGGGCCCCTTGATGCCCGGCCTCTACCTCTCCCCTTACCCGGACGCCTACCGCTGCCCCTTGAAGGCCCAGGGCGAGCACGACTGCGCGGCCCACTGCCTGGAGTTCCTCCGCGACCTGGTGAGGCGCTCCACCACGGGGGCGGTCTGCGCGGTGATCGTGGAGCCCATCCAAGGAACGGCGGGCAACGTCATCCCAGCCGCCGGTTTCCTCAGAGGTTTGCGCGAGCTCACCCGCGAGCTCGGGTGCATGCTCATCTCGGACGAGATGATCACCGGCTTCGGCCGCACGGGCGCCATGTGGGGCTGCGACCACGAGGGCGTCGTGCCAGACATCATGACCATCGGCAAGGGCATGGCCGGCGGGTTCCCGGTCGCCGGGGTCGTGTCCACCACCGAGATCTCCGCCTCCAAGCCCTGGGCCGACCCGAGCGGCTCCTCATCGAGCTACGGGGGCAACCCCTTCGCCTCGGCCGCCTGCGACGCGACCCTCTCCATCATCATGAAGGAGAACCTGGTAGAGAACTCGCGCCGGGTCGGGGAAGCCCTGCTCAAGCGTCTAGCCGCCCTCCAGGACCGCTTCCCCTGGGTCGGCCGGGTCCAGGGACGCGGGCTCATGATCGGCGTCGACCTGGTCAGCGACCGCAAGACGCGCCGCCCCCTGCCCGGCGCCATCACCCGCGATCTCTTCGACGAGGCCTTGAGGCGCGGCCTCATCAGCATGTGCTACAACCCCAACATCCGCATCAACCCGCCGCTGGTCATCACCCTGGAGGAAGCCATGCGCGGGGCGGACATCTTCGAGGAGGCTCTGGCCGCGGTGGCCGAACGCCATGGCGGATGAAGGCCTGACGGGGGCGATCATCGGCTACGGCCAGGTAGCGCATGCCGCGCACACTCCCGCTTTCATGCGACGCGGCTGGCAGATCGCCGCGGTCGCCGATGAGTCCCCGGCCCGGCTCGACTCGGCCGCGGCGGCCTGGCCGGGGGTCCGCCTCTACTCCAGCGCCGAGGCCCTGCTCGAACGCGAACGCAGCCTCGATTTCGTCGACATCGCGACCCCGCCGTCCCTGCACGTCTCCCAGACCCTCGCGGCCCTCGAGAAGAGGTTCCACGTGCTCTGCGAGAAGCCCCTGGCGCGCTTCATCGGGGACTTCGGCATGGTCATGGACCAGGCGGCCCGCTCGGAACGCGTCGTCTTCACCGCCCACAACTGGCTCCACGCCCCCATCATCGCCAAGCTCATCGAGAACGCGCGCTCCGGGGCGCTGGGCGCCATCAGCCACGTCGAGTTCCACACCCTGCGCGACCGTCCCGCCGGCCAGGCCATGCCCGGCTCCTGGCGCACCCGGGCCGACATCGCCGGCGGCGGCATCCTCGTCGACCACGGCTGGCACTGTCTCTACATCCTGCGCCGCCTCCTGGGCGAGCGTCCCAAGGTCCTGGCCGTCCAGCTCGCGCCCGACGGTCAGGCGGCCGAGGAAGAGGCCACGGTCTTCCTGCGGACCTCCTCGGCCACGGCCCTCATATACCTGACCTGGCGAGCCTCCCACCGCGCCAACCGGGTCGTGGTCTACGGCAGCGGCGGAGCGGCGGAACTCATGGACGACGAGCTGGTGATCTCCCGAGGCCCGCACGTCGCGCGCACCCCGTTCGCCGAGCGGCTTTCCAAGGACTCGGCCCATCCCGAGTGGTTCGAGGCCATGCTGGGCGACTTCCAGCGGTCCCTGCGCTCCCCCGAGACGGCCCGCCAGAACCTGGAGGAGGCGGCCTTCTGCGTCTCGACGATCAGCCTGGCCTACAAGTCCCGGTCCACCCCGGCCCTCGAGGCGGAGCGCGAGGTCGTCCCGTGATCACGAGCGCGGGCCTCTGGATCTCCCACCCGAAGCTCCTCTTGGAGCGCATCGGCGGCATGACGGTCCTGGAGCGCCAACTCTGGACCCTGACGGGCGCGGGCATCAAGAAAGTCGCGGTCGCCGCCCGCCCCCCCTCCCCCGACCAGGCCGCCCGCCTGCGCCTCCCCGAGGGGCTGGAGGTGTCCTGGCTCGGAAAGGCGGGCGCCCATCCACTGGATGGGTCGGCCCCGGCCGCAGGCTGGGTCGGGTCCGGCGGAGAGATGATGGGCGTCTCCACGCCCTACCTCTCCCTCTCCGGGCAGCATTTTGTCCGGCCCGAGACGCTCCGGTACGTGATCACGGCCCCCTACAAGACCCACGCCTCCTTCATCGACCACCTGGACCTCTCGGTCATGCAGGTCGTGCCGTTCCGGACCGAGGACATGGTCACGGCGCAGAGAGTTCCCCTCCCGGCCGGCTCTAGCGTCTTCCTCGACGCGTCCGACCTGCGCCAGGGCCCGATCATGGACTGGCTGCTCTCCATGGGGTTCAAGAGCCATGACGGGTTCATGGCGCGCCATTTCGACCGGCACATCTCGCTGGCCATCACGCGGGCGATCATCGAGACGCGGATTTCCCCCAACTTCATGACCGTGGTGAGCTGCCTCATCGGCTTGGCCGGCGCCGCCCTGTTCCTCCTCACCCCGTCCCGCGACGCCGCGGCGGCGGCCCTTGTCTGGCTCCACTCCGTGCTCGACGGCTGCGACGGCGAGATGGCGCGCATCCGCTTCCAGGAGAGCCGCCTGGGCGGCGACATCGACTTCTGGGGCGACAACCTCGTGCACGTCTCGCTCTTCGCGTGCCTGGCGGCCGGGATGGCCCGCGCCGGGCACGCCGTCGCCCCGGCCCTGGGCCTGGCGGCCGTGGTCGGCATCATCGGCTCGGCGACGCTGGCCTTCTGGCACCGGGTGGAAGCCCGGAGGAAGGGCCCGGCCGCGGACGTCCCATCGACCGACGCCTCGGCGACGGCGGCGGCCCTGGCCCGGATCGAGGCGATCCTGGCCCAGCGCGACTTCATCTACCTCCTTCTTGCCATGGCCTTCCTTGATTTGACTTACTATTTCCTTTGGGCCGGCGCGGTGGGCGCGCCTTTGTTCTTCGCGATCATGCTGGGCGCCGGAAAGGCCCCGGCAGGAGCGCAGTCCGCCGCCAAGGCCCCTGGAGAAGCCTGATGACGAGGAAACACGGCCGGCTCGGCGTCCTTCTGCCCGGCATGGGCGCGGTCACGAGCACCTTCATCGCGGGAGTGGAACTCTGCAAGAAGCGCCTCGGCCGGCCCATCGGGTCCCTCACCCAGATGCAGACCATAAGGCTTGGCAAGCGCTACGAGAGCCGCGCTCCCCTCATCAAGGATTTCGTCCCCATCGCGGCTTTAGACGACCTCCATTTCGGCGGCTGGGACCTTTTCCCCGACTCGATCTGCGAGGCGGCCCGCAAGTGCGGCGTCCTGTCGGCCGAGCAGATCGAGCCGGTGGCCCGGGAGCTGGCCGCCATCAGACCCATGACGGCCGTCTTCGACCCAAGCTACCTTCGCAACCTCAAGGCCTCTCACGCGAAGAAGTACCGCAGCAAGTGGGAAGCGGCCAAGCTCGTCATGTCGGACATCGCCGAGTTCAAGAAGAAGGCGAAGGCCGACCGCCTCGTCATGCTCTGGTGCGGCTCGACCGAGATACTGCCCAAGCCCAGCCCCGCGCACCGGAGCGTCACGGCCTTTGAGAAGGGCCTCAAGGACAACGACCCGCAGATCCCCCCATCCATGATCTACGCGTACGCGGCCATCCGCATGGGCATACCGTACGGCAACGGCGCTCCCAACCTGAGCGCGGACGTCCCCGCGATGGTGGAGCTCGCCGAACGCACCGGGTCTCCCATCGCGGGAAAAGATTTCAAGACCGGGCAGACCCTCATGAAGACCACGATCGCGCCCATGCTCAAGGCCAGGATGCTGGCCCTGCGGGGATGGTATTCGACCAACATCCTCGGGAACCGGGACGGCGAGGTCCTCGACGACCCCGGGTCGTTCAAGACCAAGGAGATCAGCAAGACCTCTGTCCTCGACACCATCCTCGAGCCCGAGACATACCCCGCGCTCTACGGCAAGTACCACCACAAGGTCCGCATCGACTACTACCCGCCCAGGGGAGACGCCAAGGAGGGCTGGGACTCGATCGACATCGCCGGCTGGCTCGACATGCCGATGCAGATCAAGATCAACTTCCTCTGCCGCGACTCCATCCTGGCCGCCCCGATCTGCCTCGACCTCGTGCTGTTCCTCGACCTCGCCAAGCGCGCGGGCTTGAAGGGCATCCAGGAATGGCTGTCCTTCTACTTCAAGTCCCCGCAGTGCCGCCCCGACCTCAAGCCCGAGAACGACATCTTCATCCAGCACCTCAAGCTCAAAAACACCCTGCGCCTGCTCCTCGGCGAAGAGGTCATCGACCATTCCGGCCTGGACTACTACGACCCGGTGCGCGGGACGCCCAAGTCCGCCCCCGCTCCGCGATCCTGCTCGCGCCCGGCGTCTCTGGCGCGGGCGTGCCGCCTCCACCATGGGAAAGCGGCCTGCTCTACCAGGAACCCTTGCCGTCGATGATGGAACGAGTCGGCCACCCCCGGCGTCCAATCCGGATGCTCTTGGGCGTCCTCGCCGCCCTGTTCCTGACAGGGACGGCGTCCGCCGCGGAGCCGCCCGCGCCCGACCAAGAAAGCTCCCCCCCTTGGGTCATCGGGGAGATCGACGTCCGCGGCACCAGGAACGTCAAGCCCGGCACGGTCCGCGCCGCCGTCAAAGTCCGCAAGGGCGACCTCTACGACCGCCCGGACCTCGAGCGCGACCGCTCTAGCCTCTACGGCCTCGGGAGCTTCGACCGCGTCGCCGTGGACATCACCCCCACTGGGCGTCCCGTCCCGGCCAACTTCGCGGCCGTGGCGGGCTCCTCCACCACGGTGAAGCTCACCTTCATCGTCGAGGAGCGGCCCCTGGTCAGCGGTATCCGGTTCGAGGGGAACAAGAAGGTCTCGCGGGGGACGCTGGAGGACGCCGTACCCTTGAAGTCGCGGGATCCCATGGACGAGGTCAAGCTCCGCGAAGGCACGGACAAGATCATCGAGAAATACCGCGAGAAGGGCTTCCTGGCGGCCAAGGCGTCGTACCACCGGATCGTGGATACGGGGACCTGGCACGAAGAGGTCGTCTACGCCGTCGAGGAGGGCCCCCGCTCGCGCATTACTTCAGTGTCCCTCGCCGGGGTCAAAGCCTTCAAGCCCAAGAAGCTCCTCAAGCTCATGCGCAACAAGCGCAAGAAGACCTTCGCCGAGAGCGAACTCCCGGAGGACGTCAAGAAGCTCGAGCAGTTCTACCTCAAGCGCGGCTTCCTCGACGTGGCCGTGAGCACCCCGGCGGTCAACTTCTCCGACGACAGGACGCAGATATTCATCGACATCCCCATCACCGAGGGCCGCTCCTACAAATTCGGCGACTCGACCTTCTCCGGGAACCTCATCTACACCTCCACCGAGCTCGCCAGGGGGCTCGAATACCGCCGGGGCAAGACCTTCGACCACGAGATATATGAAGAGAGCGTGCGCAACATCCAGGAGGCCTACGCGGAACGGGGACGGCTCAAGATGCGGGTGACCCCGAAGCGGGGCTTGAACCCCGCCACCGGGCTCATGGACGTCGAGTACCAGATCTCGGAAGGCAACATCGTCTACGTCGACTACGTCGACATCGAGGGCTACAAGTCCACCAAGCGCTACGTCATCGCCCGCGAGATACTGCTCAAGCCGGGGGAGGTCTTCTCCCGCTCCAAGGTGCTCGCCAGCCGGGACCGCGTCCTCAACCTCGGCTTCATCGACGACGTGGGCGTGGACTTCCAGGAGAGCCCCACCGACCCGGAGAAGGTCGGGGTCATCTTCGACATCGTGGAGGGCAAGCCCGG
>JACQWX010000094.1 GCA_016209035.1 Elusimicrobiota bacterium
GACCCGGAGGGGATTCGGTGGCAACTATTACGACTACATTGACATTGAGCCTACTGTGCATTATGAAAAAGCACTGGCTGCTGCGCGACGTGAAGCAAGGGATGCACGTTTGGTTAATGCAAAAGCGCATCTATGGAGCATAGTGAATGAGGAGCAATGGTGGGGGTACATTTTCTACTCCAGTGAAAAGGGAAAGACCATTTCTGTGTGGGTGACTTATCGAGGGAAGGTCAGCACTGAGTCAAAAAAAGGGCATCCTCAGATGCCTCGTGGTAGGTTTATTGATATTTCACGCATCAAGGTTTCATTTGGGGACGCATTATCCATAGTCGAAGGTAGCCCTCAGTATTCTGGGCTTGCTCCATTCTATGTTGAGCTACGACCGCCCCTCGCCGCAAGTGGTCATCCGGCCTATTATTTTTTTCATAAGACAAGTGAAATGCTTATTGGCGTGAGTGCTGAGGATGGATCAATCATTGAGAAGCTGGAATGGCCAGTGGACTGGTAATGCAGCAGGAATGCTATACCGGACGAGTCGGCAGGCATTCTTTTCCCGAGCGTATGCATAGTGTGGCCGGCCACACCAGGTATACGCAACCGACGGCCGTCCCATTCCCGCCAATCACAGGAAGGGACAGTCCCGCAAGGCGGGACGCACGCTGGCGGCCGCCGTTCACATCAGCCCCCCTGCAAGGCTTCACCCACGTTCAGGGCATGACCAGGGACAGCCTGCTTCCTTGAGCGCGAGGGGTGACGCCGGTGGGTCGGATCGGCCGGGTGCGAGCGTCCGCCAGTCAACCCCGATGCACGACGAGCGAGCAGAGGCCGATGGGCCCCACCGGCGGCAGGACCCCGAGCAAGATTTAGAGCGGGCAGGCTGGCCCGACGGCCTTCACGGAAAACTGGGTGAGGTCGTGTATGATATAATCGAGCCTTGACGATGACGCGTCCCAAGATCGGCGTCGGCGACTTCAGGTTCGGCTCGACGGAGAAGCGCTACCTCAAGGCGGTCATCGCCTCGAACCGCGTCTCCTACGGACCCTTCAGCCGGAGGTTCGAAGCCGCGTTCGCCAAGGCGCACGGCTGCCGTCACGCGGTGTTCTGCAACTCCGGGACCAGCGCCCTCCACATCGCGTTGGCCGCCCTCAAGGAGACCCGCGGCTGGGCCGACGGCGACGAGGTCCTCGTCCCCTCCGTGACCTTCGTGGCCACGGCCAACGTCGTGTACCACAACCGCATGGTCCCGGTCTTCGTGGACGTGGACCGCAAGACCTACACCATGGACCCGGACCTCGTGGAGGCCAGGGTCACGCCGCGGACCCGGGCCCTCATCCCGGTGCACCTCATGGGCCTGCCCGCGGACATGGCCCCGCTCATGGCGTTCGCCCGGGGCCGGGGGCTCGAAGTCATCGAGGACGCCTGCGAGGCGCCGTTCGCATCCTATCGCGGCCGCAAGGTCGGCTCGTTCGGCGCCATTTCCTGCTTCTCCACCTACGTGGCCCATTTCATCGTCACCGGCGTGGGGGGCTTGGCCGCGACGAACGACCACGATCTGGCGGTGAGGCTGCGCAGCCTCATGAACCACGGCCGGGATTCCATCTACCTGCAGATCGACGACGACGACGCGACGGGCCGCAGGCTCCACGAGATCGTGGCAAGGCGCTTTCGTTTCACCTCCATGGGCCACAGCTTCCGCTGCACCGAATTCGAGGCCGCGTTGGGGCTGGCCCAACTCGAGCAGAAGGGCTCCATCAGGAGGGCGCGCAGGCGCAACGCCCGGCTCCTGACCGAAGGACTGCGGGGCCTTGAGGACGTCCTGCAGCTCCCCTGCGAGCCGCCGGGCCGGGAGCACGTCTACATGCTCTACCCCATCGTGCTGCGCCGCGAGGACAAGCAGGGCCTGGTCAACCATCTCGAGGACCGGGGCATCGAGACCCGCGAGATCATGCCCCTCATCAACCAGCCGGTCTATCGGAGGCTCTACGGCGACCTCGAGCCCCGCTACCCCGCGGCCCGCTGGATCAACCGGTCGGGATTCTACGTGGGCTGCCACCAGCTGCTTTCCAAGGCTGACATCGGATACATGGTGCGGCAGATCAAGGATTACTTTGCAGGAAAACGACAATGAATAGCGACAAGCGTCCGACAGACTCATCCCCCCTCGATGCTCGCCCCTGGCCTCAGGGAGAGCGGTGCCAGGGGCCGAGCGACAGGACGTTCTCCTCATCGCTCGGCCTCCCCCGTGGGGGAGAGGCTCGCGAGAACTTCTGGAAAGACAAGAGCGTCCTGGTGACAGGGGGAGCCGGCTTCGCGGGGAGCCACGTGGTGGAGGAGCTGTTGCGCCGGGACCCGTCCGTGCGCGTCACCGTGGCGGACGACCTCTCGAGCGGCAAGAGGGAGAACCTGCGCCCGGTCTACAAGAAGGTCCGCATCATCCGCGTCGACCTGCGGGAGCTGAAGAACGCCGTCACGGCCTGCCGCGGCCAGGCCGTGGTCATGCACCTGGCCGCGCGGGTCTGGGGCGTCGACTACAACCAGAAGCACCCCGGCGCCATGTTCCGGGACAACATCCTGCTCTCGGCCCAGGTCCTTGAGGCCGCGCAGTCCTGCGGCGAGGCCGAGCGCTTCCTGATGACCAGCTCGGTCTGCGTCTACCCGCGCGACGCCGCGGTCCCCACCCCGGAGAGCGAGGGCTTCAAGGGCTCCCCTGAGCCCACGAACGAAGGCTACGGCTGGGCCAAGCGCATGGGCGAGTTCCTGGCCCGGGCCTACCACAAGGAGTTCGGCCTCAAGGTCGCCATCGTCCGGCCGGCCAACGCCTACGGCCCGAGGGACCACTTCGAGTCGCAGGACAGCCACGTCATCTGCGCGCTCATCCGGCGCGTCAACCGCGGGGACGACCCTCTCAAGGTCTGGGGCGACGGCAGCCAGACGCGGTCGTTCCTCTACGTCGAGGATTTCGCGCGCGGCCTGGTGGACGCGTGCGAGCGCCTCACCACCTGCGACCCGGTCAACCTCGGGGGCGGCGACGAGGTCGCCATCGGCGCCCTGGCGGAGGCCATCGTGAGGCTCTCCGGCTCCAAAGCGAGGATCGAGTTCGAGCCGAGCCGGCCCTCGGGCCAGCCGCGCCGGGCCTGCGACGCCTCCAAGGCCGGCGACCTCTTGGGCTTCGTCCCCAAGGTGCCCCTGGAGGAGGGGCTCAAGCGGACGATCGAGTGGTATAGGGCGAGAATGAAGAAAGGAAGCCCTTCATGAGGACGGATACTGCCCCCCTCGGCTACTTTCCTCCCCCGCGGGGGGAGGAAAGTGACAAGTGAAACGCACGCTGGTCATCCTCACCTACAACGAGATCGAGGCGCTCCCCCGGGTCTTCGACCGCATCCCCAAAGACTCCGCCCACGAGGTCTTCGCTGTCGACGGCGGGTCCCACGACGGCACCCGGCAGTTCCTGGAAGCCCGGCGCCTGAGGGTCTTCGGCCAGGAGCGCCGCGGCCGCGGCGAAGCCTTCCGGGTGGCCATGCGCAACGCCGCCGGGGAGGGCGTCGTCTTCTTCAGCCCTGACGGCAACGAGGACCCCGGCGACATCCCCGGGCTCTTCGACCTGCTCGACGCAGGCGCCGACATGGCCGTCGCCTCGCGCATGGCGGCGGGCGCCTTCAACGAGGAGGACGTCTCCTGGTGGCGTCCCCGGAAGTGGGGCAACATGGCCTTCGGCCTGGCCGCCAACACCGCCTTCAATCGCGGGCCCTACGTCACGGACACCATCAACGGCTTTCGCGGCGTGCGAAGGTCCGCCTTCGAGCGGCTGGCTCCGGACGCGGACGGGTTCGTGATCGAGTTCCAGATGACGATGCGGGCCATGAAGCTGGGCCTGCACGTCGCGGAACTCCCCACTCGCGAGGGCCAACGGCTCGGCGGGCACAGCACCGCCTCCTCCCTCCCGACCGGGCTCGTCTTCCTCAGGGCCCTCTACCTGGAACTGCGCGGCAAGGCGCCGGCGCCCGGCGCCGCTATTTAGTTTCTGCTCGCAAAGTCCTGCGCGGCGAGTTCTCCCCGGCGAAAAACGCGCGTCCTGACCATCCGCGGCCGCAACCACCTGCCGCCGCGGCTGCGAGAACCTGATCTACCGCCGCCCTTGGCGTCCTGAACTCATCA
>JACQWX010000095.1 GCA_016209035.1 Elusimicrobiota bacterium
CGCCAGGATGAGGAAGAAGAGCCGAGCCTCGCCCGAGCCGGTTGAGGATGACGCCTTGCGTGACATCCTGGCCGGGGTCGGTGACGAGGCGTTGAGAGACAGGATCGCGGCTGTATACCACGAGACAGGCTCCGGAATGAAATTCGTCGAAAGAACCAAGGGCCGGGCCCTGCAATTCTACGCGGCCTACATGAAGGCTTTCCTGAAGCTGGCAGACTGGGAGACCGTCCGCGGCCTCATCGAGATGAAAGGTTTCCAGGACCCGAAGGATTCGGAGTTGTGGAATTCGCTGGGCTTCATTCTTTCAGGGCGCCGAGACCGGGCTCTGACCCCGGACCTGGCCCGCGCCGAGAGGCTGGCTGCGGCCAAGGAGCTGGGCAGGCTCGGGCTCCATGAGGAGGCGGTCGCGGTCCTCGACGACGACACGCTCAGGGCGGCCGGGACCAAGGAGAGCGAGTGCCGGGAGGCCGCCGCCATGCTCCAGGCAGCGGGCAAGGCCGATGATTTCGTGACGCGCCGGGCCGAGCGGGTCGGCTCCCGGCGGGCCTATGCCGCCGCCTTCCACGCCGTGAAGAACCACGATGTCGCGCTGTCCTTGTTGAAGGCCGCCAAGCCCCTGGAGCCGGAGGTTTTCGGGCTCTACGTGGCCTGCCACAAGGAGCTGGACAGTATCCTCGCCCTGGCCGAGGAGGATTTTCCCGAAGGGCAGAGGCTCGCCATGGCGCAGGCCCTGCTCGATGCGGGAGAGGACAAGGCCGCGTGGAAGGTCCTGATGGAGGGCCGCAAAACTGCGCTCAGGAAAGAGGAGTTCGCCCTGGCCCTGCGTCTGTGCCTGAGGCTCAATGATTTCGATGGAGCGCGCCGGCTCTTCGAGGAGATCGAGGACCGGTTCGCCCTGGTGGACTCGCCTGAGCTTCACTATTACTACGCGCTCTTGTGCGAGAAGGCGGGCCGGGTCGTGGATGCGCGCCGGATCTACGAAAAGCTCGTCAAGCGGCATTCCGACTATAGGGACGCAGGCGCCAGGATCAAGAACCTCGACTCCATCTCGGACAGGGAGGTGACCAGGCTCACGAAGTTGACCGCACCCTCATCTCCGGGGGCCGCGCAAGCGGCCTCGGCCATGCCTCTCGTGGCCGGCAAATTCGAGGTGCTCAGACCCCTGGGCGTGGGGGGCATGGGCTACGTCTACGAGGGATGGGACAAGAGCCTGCGCAGGCCCGTGGCGATCAAGAGGCTGCACGACGACATCGCGCGCGACGAAAAGGCCCGCGAGCAGTTCTTGAGGGAGGCTCGGATCGTGGCCAAGCTGAGCCACTCCTTCATCGTGGCCATCCACGACATCGCGGTCCAGGACGGCGACGTCTACCTGGTGTTCGAGTTCGTGGAAGGCGAGAACCTCCTCCAGGTCATCTCCAGCCGGGGCAGGCTTGCGGCCAAGGAATGCGAGCGGATCATGGTGTTCGTGGTGGAGGCCCTGGCGCACGCCCACGAGGCCGGCGTCATCCACCGGGATGTCAAGCCCTCGAACGTCATGATGAACAAGAAGGGCTACGTCAAGGTCATGGATTTCGGCCTGGCCGGCCGCGCGGGCGAGGGCGGCCGGCAAAGGCCCACGGGGACGCCGGCCTACATGGCGCCGGAGCAGCACCAGGGCGAGGCGGCCTGCGTCGAGTCGGACGTTTACAGCCTGGGCGTGACGCTCTACGAGATGCTGACCGGCGAGCTGCCCTTCAAGGCCGACACCCTTTCCGGGATACAGGAAGCCAAGCGGTTGATGGATTATCAGCCCCCCTCGCGGCTCGTGGCGGGCTTGAGCCCAGGCTGGGACGCGGTCATCGCCGGATGCCTCCAGACTGAGAAGGGCCGGCGGTTCCATTCAGTGCGGCGCTTCTTGGACGCGCTCAGGCCGGCCGCGAAGTGAACGCGGCCAGGCCGGTCGCATGGCGCAGGCTCCTGGGCTTGGCAGCTCAGGCCTTCCTTTTCTTGCCGACCTCGTCCCTTGCCGCGACCGTAGGCAACATCCGCTTCGCTCAGGACGAGCATGGCCTGGTGCGCGTCCGCTACGCGCTGCTGGATTGCGGGCCTGACTCCGTCCACGAGGTGGGCCTCAGCCTATCGTCGGACCGGGGCAAGAGCTTCGTCCTGGTTCCCAGAACGGTAAGCGGCGATGTCGGGCGCGTGCGCGGCTGCGGGAACAAGGAGATCACCTGGAATATGGACAAGGACGAGCCAGGGCTTTCGGGCTCGAGTTTCGTGTTCAAGGTGACGGCCAAGGCGTTATCAGGCGCAGTCGGCCCCGGGGGCCGGCCGCGCCTCCAGGACCTGCCGGTCGCAGGTCCTGTCCCAGAGGTCTTTCGGACGCAGCCTCAGGCACGGCCTGAAGAGGAGCCGGGCCGTCCGTCGCGGCCGCCCTTTGCGGAGGAACCGTCGGGCCGGGACGAAGCAGGCATCCAGTGGGTGACGATTCCTGGCGGGACCTTGATGATGGGCTCCGGGTCCGGCGACGAGGGTCCGGTCCACCGCGTGACCGTGAAGTCTTTTCAGATGGCGAAGACCGAGGTGACGAACAAACAGTACAAGGCATGCGTTGATGCCGGGACTTGCACTTCAGCGCATGTCTCTGACGGGACATGCTGGATGCGGAACGATAGCCAACGGCTTCAAGGCAACCTCTCAGCCTCATTTCCGGGCGACGACCAGCCGGTGGTGTGCGTGGACTGGAACCAGGCCAAGGCGTTTTCCAAGTGGGTCGGCGGAAGGCTGCCGAGCGAGGCCGAATGGGAGTACGCGGCTCTCAGCGGCGGCAAGGACCGGAAATACCCTTGGGGCAACGAGGAGCCCTCATGCGAGCGGGCTGTGACGGGGAGTTGCGGCAGGTACGAGACTTGGCCCGTGTGTTCAAAACCCGCGGGGAACACGGAGCAAGGCTTGTGCGACATGGGCGGAAACGTTTGGGAGTGGACCCAGGATTGGTATCATGGTTCGTACAATGGTGCGCCGAGTGATGGAAGCGCATGGGAAAGTCCCACGGGCTCGGACCGGGTCTTCCGCGGGGGCTCCCAGTTCATCGTCGTCGCCCGGGGCTTTCGCGTCGTTTACCGCGGCGGCGTCGACCCGGGCGGCCGCTCCGGCAGCCTCGGCCTGCGCGTCGCCCGCTGAGGGATGTCCGCGTCCTCGCGCAGGCCGGAGAGCTTCTCCTTGACCTAGCCCACGAAGGACCCGGGGACGTCGGCCGCGTGATAGAGCGCGAAGTTGTCGAACTCCGTCTTCTTGGCGCCCAGGGCGGAAGCCGACAGGTAGGTCAGGTAGTTCTTCGAGCCGTCGTAGCCCGCCGAAGCCGAGACCTTGAGGTAGGAGTCGTTGCCCTCTCGATCCGAGGCCTTGAGCAGGACGTGGTAGTTCGACAGCTCCACCGAATCGCCCTTGGGAACCCGCCGTCGGCGTCTCGGCCTGCTTCGCAGCGGACGGGCTGACGGTGCTCGGCTCAAGCCCCATCGTCCGGCTGCTCTCGGCCGAGTAGCTTGGCCGCCGCCTTCGAGAGGGACTCCCGCTCCTCCTGGTCGAGGAATCCCGTGGCGGCCAGGCCCAGCGGGAAAGCCGCCAGCAGGGAGAGCTTGCACGCCAGGCCCGAGAGGCCGGTCTTGAGGTCCACGCGCGCCCACAGCGCGACCGCGGCCACGGCGGCCAGGACCAGCCCGACGCGGACGAGCCGCCGGTATTCGTAGGCCACGGGATAGGCGCTCCGCGTGAAATGGAGGAGGAGCGCGGACATCGTCCCATACGCGACCACCACGCTCGCCGCCGCGCCCATGATGCCCCAGGCCGGGATGAGGAGCGCGTTGGCCGCGATGTTGGCGAGCGCGCCCGCGATGGTGGCGGCCGCGATGAGGTCGGTGCGCTTGGCCAGGGTCACCGGAGCGTTGAGGTTGTAGTAGATGCCGTTCAAGAGATAGCCCAGCATCACCACGGGCGCCACCTTCAAGCCCACCCAGTACGAGGGGTGGATGAGGGCCTTGCCGTGGAGGAGCGGCAAGGCCACGATGTCCCGCAGGAAGAGCGACACGCCGAGCAGGATGAAAGCCGTGAAGACCGTGAAGTAGGTCATGGCCCTGGCCAGGAGGTCTTTGACCTGCGGCTGACGCTCCCTCTCCACGTAGAAGGGCCGCCAAGCCATCTCGAACATGTTGATGGCCATCATCATGAAGACCGCGAGCTTATGGTTGGCCTGGTAGAGGCCGACCGTGGAGTCGTCGGTGAAGGCCTTGAGCATGGGGCGGTCCGCCACCTGGATGGCCATGGTAGCGATGCCGGCCGGCAGTAGGGGCAGGGCGAACCGGAGGAGCTCGCCGTGGAGCCTGCGGTCGAAGGCGGCGGAGACCTTGGAGGCGATGGCGGGAAGGAGGAAGAGGACCGTCAGGCCCGAGGCCGCCAGCGTCGCCAGGAACACCCCCTCGACGCCGTAGCCCATCCTGGCGACGAAGAGGTAGTTGAGGCCCAGGCCGGCCGTGATGTTGGCGACCTTGATCCCGACGAAAGTGGATGCGCGGTGCGAGAGCCTCAGCTCCGCGAAAGGGACCAGGCACACGGCGTCCAAGGCCAGGATCCACGCCGAGCAGCGGACCACGCGCTCCCAGTCCGCCAGGCCGATGGCCCTCGACAGGGGCCCCGCGGCCAGGTGGACGAGGACCGAGAGCGACAGGGAGAGCCCCAGGATGGACCAGAAGGGGGTCGAGAAGTCGCGCTTTGCGCCCTCGGCTCCTTTCTCGGGACAGCCGTAGCGGATGAAGGCCAGGTCCATGCCGTGGGCGTAAAGGATGTTGAGGAAGGCGATGTAGGCGAAGACAGTGGCCACGATGCCGTAGTCGGCCTTGGTCAGGCAGTGGGTGTAGAGAGGCAGGAGCAGGATGTTGAGCAGGCGGCCGGCCACGGTGGAGAGCCCGTAGACCGCGGTCTCCCTGAAGAGGCTGCGGAACTCCTTGAGCATCATGCCCTCACGAAGCGGCCGGGTTCATCTAAGTCAGGGACTCGAGCTGCGAGCCGTTCCTCCTCCAGAGCCTGGGAGGCCGGGCGTCCTCGTGGAGATAGTCGCTGTCGAGGTCCACCCACCGGAAGAACCCCGTCCCGAGGGCGAGGTGGACGCTCGCGGTGAGCCCCTGGCCTGACTCCGCCATGCAGCCGACCATGAGCCCCAAGCCCGCGGACCTGGCCACCGAGGCGATCTCGAGGGCCCTGAGGATCCCGGACTTGGCGAGCTTGATGTTGACGGCCGAGGCCAGGCCGAGATCCGCGACGCGCACCGCGTCGGCGGGCGAGAGGACCATCTCGTCGGCGGCCACGGGGACCCCCGAGCGCCGGGTCAGCTCCCTCATGCCGGCGTGGTCGGTCTTGGACAGGGGCTGTTCGAGGAGCTCGACCAAGGCGCCTTCCTTCGCGCAGTCCTCCACGAGCTTGAGCGCGCCGGCCACCGTCATGCCCTGGTTGCCGTCCAGGATGAGGCGCCGTCCCCGCCTTGGCATGGCCGAGAGGGCCGAGCGCACCCGGGCGAGATTCCTCCGATGGTCCCCCCCGACCTTGATCTTGAGCGTCTTGAAGCCGTCCCGGGCGGCCTCGGCCGCCGCCTCCGCGGTCATAGCTGGGTCCCAGGCGGACAGGGTGACGTCGGAGCGCGCGCTCCGCAGGGCCCCTCCGAGCCAGTCGGCCAGCGTCAAGCCCCGGTCCGCGAGCAGGGCCTGCAGAAGGGCGGCTTCGAACGCAGAGACAGCCGGCGGCGAGTCCGCGTGCTTTGCCCAGGCGTGGGCGATGATGCGGCCGGCGTCGGACGCGTCCTTGCCCAGGCAGGAACGCCCCAGCCGCTCCATGGTCCTGGAGAGGGCCGCGGGCTTGAGGTGGGCCAGGGCCAGCGACGAGGATGCCTCGCCGTAGCCTGCCGCGCCTCCCTTGAGCGTGACCGTCATGCCGACGTTGCAGCTCCAATCCTTGCGGCCCAGGGAGGTGATGAAGGGCCTCTTGAGCCGCGCGGTGAAGGACTCGAGCGCGAAATCGGAGACCGTGGTGGATGGCATCGCGATGCTATCATACCAAATAGGCGTCAGGCCTTAAGTTTCCGTAGTGTCGCCGACGCAAGTCTACAGAAACTTAAGGCCTGACACCGGCAGATTGTGTTATAATGCCGGCGTGAACGGCGCGGTCCTGGCGGGTCTTCTGTCGGCCGCCTCCCTCCCCGGCTCGAGCCACGCCGGGGTGTTCAGCAGCGCCACCCTCAAGGGTTTCGACGTCTACCGGTCCTCCGTCGTCACCGAGTCCTACCTCCGGCAGAGATACGCGGGGATGATCCAGGAGTACGCCGCCCTGCGCAACGACGGGCGGGCCTCCATGTTCAGGCGCGCCCAGACCATGAAGGCCAAGATCGAGGGCGAGCTCAAGGCTTACGGCGGCCTCGCCTTCGCGGAGATCCACTACGGGGACTACTGGACGTCGACCGGCCGGGTCGCCTATGTCACTTTCGACCTCGTGGACCGCGCGGACGCCGCCGGCCGGATGCCGTTCAAGGCCGCGCCGATGGGTTCTCCCCTGGATCCTGAGAACCTCCTGGCGGCTTGGAAGGAATACTCGGACCTGGGCATGTCCCTGAAGCTCAGCGCCCAGCTCGGACTCGAGCGGCCTTCCTGCCCGGCCTTCTACTGCACCTACGGCTCGGCGACGCCCGAGCTCGAGGCGTTCGAGAAGAAGTTCGTGCTGCATGTGCCGGGCGTCAAGAAGCTCCTGCTCGAGGTCCTCGACGGCGACGCGGTCCCCGCGAGGCGCTCGGCCGCCATGTACCTCCTCTCCTACCTGCCGGGCGGCGCCGAGGTCGTGGGCATCGCGCTCAAGACCCTCGAGGATCCGGACGCGGGCGTGCGCGGCGCCGCCCTCCAGGTCCTCTCGGACATCGCGGTCTACCGCAAGGACGTCCCCATCGACATCGCGAAGATCTCCCCGGCCCTGGACTATCCGACGACCTCGGACCGCAGCAAGGCCCTGGGCGTCCTCATCGGCTTGGCGGACAACCCCGGCAACGAAGGCGCGCTCAGGAAGAACCCGCCGCGCAGGGTCTTGGACCTGCTCAAGCTCAAGCAGCCCGTGTGCCACGATTCCGCCTACACCTTCCTCGTCATGCTGACCAAGGAGACCCATGACCGGATGGACTTCGCGTCATGGGAGAAGTGGCTGGCGAACCCTCCCCCTCTGCCCAAGAAGAAGTAGGCCCCTCATGCCGGGAGTCGTCTCGACCTTAAGCCGCATCCCGCCTGCGACGGACAAAGTGGCTGCCGAAGTGCAGGTCACCCCGGCGCTCGTGGGGAAGGTCGTGGGGTGCCTGTTCCTGCTGACGATGGGCCTGTACTACCTCTACTCGGGCAAGGAGAACCAGAGCGTCCCCCGGATGCTGCTGGGAGCCGTCCTGGTCCTGGGCGCTTTCCTGGTCTTCTTCTAGTTGCCTGGCTTGAACTCAGTACTTGACCCTCTACCAAGCCTGGCGCCTGCGCCTCATTGTGGGTCGAAGGCGCCGCGCCGCTTGTCGATCTCCCCGCGCATCTCGCTTTCCAGGTCGTCCATCTCCCGCATCCCCTTCTTGATGTAGTCCTCGATGGTGAAGGGCTTCTTGGGGGTGAGGATCTTGCCCTGCATCTCTTCGGACAGGCTCTTCCTCTTGACCTTGGGGATCTCCTTGACCACCTTCTCGGCGGACAAGGGTCCGCCGTCCCCGGAGGCGATGGCTGTTCTCCGCTCGCCGGACGCGGACGGCGCGAACTCCTCATAGTCGGCCCGCACGCCCGCGGACGCCAGCCAGTCCTTGACCACGCTGGACTTGACCGCGAAATTGACGGCCGTGATGGTGAGGCCGTCCGGAGCCTTGCGCGCCATGGAGGTGTTGACGCCGATCATGGCGCCCCTGCGGCTGATGAGGGGGCCGCCGGAGTTGCCGCGGTTGATGCTGGCGTCCGTCTGGAAGGCGTCCTTGCCGGGCACCCCGCCGAGGTTGGCGAGGACGGTGCTGACCACGCCGGTCGTCAGGGTCCACAGGCCTCCCTGCTCGGGATGGCCGATGGCGATCACAGACTCCCCGGGCTCGACCGCCTCGGAGTCGCCCAGAGGCATCACGGTCAAGGACGCGGGCTTCTCCTTGAGCTCGAGGACCGCAAGGTCGAGCTTGGGATCCCAGGCCGTCACCGTCGCCTCCTTGGGGTCGGCGAGGTCCGTCTTGGGGTCTCCGGTGATCTTGGCGGGCTTGAAGTAGGCGCGGATGTTCTGGAAGGGCTTGCCGGTGGATTTTCGGATGACGACGTGGGCGTTGGTGACGATCTTGCCCGATGCGTCGAGCACCGAGCCGGTCCCCAGTTCGCCGTTCCCGTCCTCCCCGAAGCACATGACGAGCACCACGGCCGGGCCGTAGCGCTGGTAAATCTGCTTGGGCGAGAGCTCGGAGCCCGACGACGCGGCGGCGGCCGGGGCGGGCCCGCGGCCCCAGGCGGCCATGGCGGCGACGACGAGGGAGACGGCGACGGTCCGGAAAGCTCTCATGGGAAGCCTCCTCTCACGGCTGTGTCCCGACACGGCCAGTGTAGCAAATATTGGTATGATTGCCTCTCCATGCACGGCCACGCCGACTATCCTTTCGAGGAGGAAGAGGAGGGTTCCGGCCGCATCCGGTACCGCAGGACCTTCCGGCGGCTCGCGGGGCTCCTCAGGGGCCGGTGGAAGGAGATCGTCGTGGCGTCGCTGTTCCTGGCGGTGGCGAGCGCCGCCAACCTGGCCGGCCCCGTCATCCTGCGCCATGCCATCGATGTGGACCTCGCCGCGCGGAACGCCCCGGGGCTGCTGCGCACGCTGGGGGTGTTCTTCCTGGCCACCGCGGCATCGGGCGTGTTCACCTACCTGCTGAGGGTGGCGCTCGAGACCTTGGGCCAGGACATCCTCTTCGAGCTCAAGAAGAGAATCTTCTCCCACCTGCTCTCCCTGGGGCTGGGCTACTTCGACAAGACGCCGGTCGGCCGCATCACCGCCCGGGTCGAGGCCGACACCGGGGAGCTCAGGGGCCTCTTCGCGGACACCGCGGTCCTCATCTTCCGGGACGTCGGGATGTTCGTCGGCATGTTCGCGGTGATGGCCAGCGTGCACGCGGGCCTCACCCTGGTCATGGCCGCGCTCCTGCCGCCCGTGATCGCGGCGAGCATCGTCTTCGTGCGCAAGAGCGCCGCGCCCTTCGTCTCGGTGCGCCGGCTCACGGCGGAGATCAGCGCGACTCTCACCGAGCGCATCCAAGGCATGGCCGTCATCCAGGCCTACAACAGACAGCAGGACTCGGCTTGCGTCCTGGCGTCCTTGAACAAGCGGAAATTCGACGTGAACTTCCGCGCGGAGGCCATGGCCGTCTACTTCTTCGTGTCGGTGCTGGCCCTCGAGCCTGTCGCCATGGCCCTCATCCTGGGGCTGGGCGGCAGGTGGGCCCTCCAGGGGACCGTGACGATCGGGACCCTCGTCATGTTCATCCTCTACGTGGAGCAGGTCTTCGAGCCCATCTTCCACATCACCGAGCATCTCGGCACCATCCAGCGCTCCTTCGCCGCCGGGGCTAGGATCTTCGACCTCCTCGACACCCAGCGCTCCATCGCCGACCCTCCCATGCCTCGGTTCCTGGGCCGCATCGAGCACGCGGTGGAGTTCCGCGGTGTCAGCCTGCGCTACTCGGAAGACGCCCCGTGGGCCCTGCGGGACGTCTCCTTCGCGGTGCCCAAGGGCTCGCGCCTGGCGCTCGTGGGCGAGACCGGCGGGGGCAAGACCTCCATCGTGAGCCTGCTCTTCAAGTTCTACCTCCCGCAGGAAGGAGACATCCTGATCGACGGGGTGAGCATCTCTTGCATGTCGCAGGCCGGCCTGCGTCAGCTGATGGGCCTGGTCCAGCAGGACATCTACCTCTTCCCGGGGACCGTCATGGACAACCTCAAGCTCATGGACCGCCGCGTGCCCGACTGCCGCGTCCATGACGCCATCCGCACCCTGGGCCTGGAGGCCGTCTGCCGGCGCATCGCCCTGGACCGCGAGGTCATCGAGCGCGGGGCCAACCTCTCGACCGGGGAGAAGCAGGTGCTCTCCCTGGTGCGCGCCATGGTGCTCGACCCGGACCTCCTGGTGCTCGACGAGGCCACCTCGTCCGTGGACCCGCACACGGAGAGGACGATCCAGGCCGCGATGGAGCGCCTCATGACGGACCGGACCTCCATCGTGGTGGCTCACCGCCTCTCGACCGTGAGGAACGCCCACCGCATCCTGGTCGTGCGCCAGGGACGCGTGGCCGAGTCCGGGGCCCATGCGGAGCTCATGCGCAAGGGAGGGGTCTACTCCAAGCTCTTCAGGCTCCAGTTCAGCGACTCATGACCGAGCCTATGCGAGGAAATGGTCGCGTCGATCGCCGTGGGAGGCGACCATGATCAAGGCCATCAGGTTCGTCTTCCCCTATTGGGTCCGCTACAAGGGACGCATGACCCTCATCGTCTCGCTGGGCGTCATGGCCGCGGCCGCGCACATCGTCATGCCCCTGGTGATGCGCCACCTCATCGACGGCTTGAAGGCCGGCTTCACCTACGCCCTGATCATGCGCGACGCCGCGATCATCATGGCGGCCGGGGTCTCCCTGGCGCTGGTCAATCTCTTCGCCATCCGCAACAGGGCCTGGATGAACCTGAGGCTCGAATGGGAGATCCGGCAGATGGTCTTCGAGCACCTGGTCCGGCTCGACCGGGGCTTCTACCACCGCTATCCCACCGGCGACCTCGTGACCAGGCTGGTCGACGACGTCCAGGAGAAGCTCTCGTGGTTTGCGTGCTCGGGGGTCTTCCGCGCCGTCCAGTCCGGGGTGACCTTCATGGCGGCGCTCGCCGCGATGCTGTGGCTGAAGCCCGGGCTTGCCCTGTGGGCGGTCTCGCCGCTGCCGTTCCTCCTGGTCTTCCATGTGAAGGTCCGCAGGCTCATCAGCGAGAGGTTCGCCGAGGTGCAGAAGGCGATCTCGGCCATCTTCAGCTTCCTGGAGGCCTGCTTCTCCGGCATCCGCGTCGTCAAAGCCAACCGCAAGGAGGCCTCGCAGGACCAGGCCTTCGCGGTCAAGGCCGTCGCCCAGAGGGACGCCGAGGTGGCGGCGGCCCGGGTCCACGCGGCCTTCGGCGCCTTCTTCCACAACGGCGGGCTCCTCGGCGTGGTCCTGGTCTTCCTGGCCGGGGGCCTCCAGGTCATGGAGGGCCGCATCACCATCGGCGACCTGGTGGCGTTCCAGTTCTTCGCATCCATGCTGGTCTGGCCCGTCTTCGACATGGGCAATTTCGTCGTCGCGGGGCGTCGGGCGGGGGTGTGCGTTGGGAGGATCGAGGAGATCCTCGACGCTACGACGACGGTCGTCGAGCCCTGCCCCCCGGCGGCCCTGCCGCCGGGGCCGTTGTCGTTGGAATTCTCCGGCGTCTCCTATCGCGCCGTCGCCGAGGGTCCGTCTCTTCTTAAGGACGTTTCCTTCGCCGCCCGCCCCGGGATGCGCGTCGCCGTGGTGGGCAAGCTCGGCTCGGGCAAGTCCCTGCTCATGGCCCTCATCCCCAGGCTCGTGGACGTGAGCGCCGGCCGCGTCCTGGCCGGGGACTCCGACATCCGGGAGCTGGGCTTGGCCGAGTGGCGGTCCCGCATCGGGTTCGTGCCCCAGGAGCCCGTCATCTTCTCGGGCACGCTGCGCGAGAACGTCGCCCTGGGGAGGGAAGGCCTCTGCGACGGCGACGTCAAGGCGGCCTTCGCCGCGGCGCAGATGGCTTCGGAGATCGCCTCCTTCCCCAAGGGGATCGACACGGTGGTGGGCCCCAGGGGACTGACGCTCTCGGGCGGTCAGAAGGCCAGGGTCGCCGTGGCCCGGGCCATCGTGACGCGGCCGCCGATCCTCCTCCTCGACGACTGCACCTCGGCCATGGACGCCGACACCGAGGACCGCCTGTGGGAGGCTTTGGCCACGAGCCTGCCCGGGTCCCTCCAGGTGTTCATCACCCACCGGCCCAAGACGGTGGCCTCGGCCGACCTCATCCTCACCCTCGACAACGGGGTCGTGGTCCAGACCGGCACCCACCAGGAGCTCATGAGGGCCGGCGGGCTCTACAAGGAGATCTACCAAAGGGTGCAGCTCGAAATGGAGTTAAGAGGTACAATAGGAGGGCCATGAGCCACTCGGTGCGCCTCGCCGTCATCGACGGCATGCCGGCTTGGGCTGTGCGCGTGGTCCAGCCCGACCGGTTCAGCGAAGTGCGCTGCATCCTCGAGCCGAGGGTATTCAAGCTGCCGCAGGGAGCGCTCTTCGCCGTCAACCTCCAGCTCTTCGACGTCCCGGAGCAGCCCTACTTCATCCACCGCGTCCTGGACCTCTCCGACCCGGAGGTGGTCGCTCATCTGGACCTCTGCGGCCGGACCGGCCGCCTCGTGATCGCGTTCGACACCGTGGGGCAGGCCGTCGGCTACAACCGGACGCTCGAGCTCGACGGCGGGCGCTGGCAGCTCCTGCTCAAGGAAGGCCAGGCCTTCAACGCGACCGTGCAGGTCCAAGGGCAGGCCAGCCTCGACGCCTTCCTCGAGGTGTTCTTGCCGGTCAGCCGCGAGCGGGGGGTCAAGGCCGGCTGGGGAGCGGTCGGGGAGCGCTACCCGGCGCCGTGATATGCGGTGGGGTCCGCTCTTCCAGGTCCTGGTGCTCGCCGGCGCGGCCATGGCCGCGCCCCAGCTGTTCAAGCCCGCCGGCCTCGACTCCAAGGCCCTGGCCGGGATGCTCGATTCCGGAGCTTGCGTGCGCTCGGGCAAGGGCATGGACGCGGCCGCGGACGCCCAGTTCAAGGCCTTGAAGGAGGAGCGGCCGTCCATGGGTCAGTCCCTGCGCGCCGAGATCCTGCGGGTCTCCGAATCCTTGAGGAAGGGCTACCTCAGGCACCGGAACAAGGTGCTGGCCGTCATGATCGTCATCGGCCTCTTCACCGTGGCCGTGCTGTTCCTCGGCCTGGTCCCGCTGGTCCGGTGCCTCGCCAAGTTCTACCTCACCTTCCTCTACGGCCTGTCCTGCTACTGGCTGATGTGGCTGGCGCTGGCCATGTTCGCGTTCTTTGCGGCGTCCCAGCTCAATCCCTGGCCGCTCATCCCCAGGGAGTTGTTCTACGCCCCGGTCGGCTACCTCCTGCTTACCGGCATGTTCATCCGCATGCTGGACCCGAACTACCCCCTGTGGAACACCCTGCTCAAGGGATTGGGGTCCACGCTCCTGTCCTGCGCGGGGATCGCCGGGTACGGCTTCTTCCTGTAGCCGGTCGGAGCACTAGAAGAGCCCGACCGTCTGCTGGACCTTGTGCACGCAGAGGAAGCCCTTGCCGGGCTGGGTCAGGCGCGCGGCTTCGGTGGCGGCCTTGACCACGGCCTGGGTCTTGTCCGGAGGGACCGCGGTGAAGATGACGACCTTCTCGGCCTCGATGAGCCTGCCCAGGACGCCCAGGCGCTGGCGCACGCCCGTGCCGCGGCCGTAGAAGTAGGTGACGCCGGTCGCTCCCGCCTTCATGACGGCGTCGAGGACTTTGGACTCGTCTTTGTACTGGACGACGATGGTCACGAGGTCGAGGTTCTGCTCTTCGGCCATGGCATGCGCTCCTTATCGTATCCCCGCCAGGAATCGAACCTGGATCTCATGCTTAGAAGGCATGAGCTCTATCCATTGAGCTACGGGGACCTTGACGCAATTCTACAACAATAATCCGGGCTTGGGGCGGAAGCGCCCCCCTGCCCAAGGCCCGGCAGCCGGTCCGCCCCGTGCCGCGTTACTTGCGGATGACAGTATAGCTAAATGCTACTACTATGCTAGTATAGAACGGCTGCACGGTCACTCAAATAGCATATTGCTATTGTTATGCTACTAACATTGTGCTATCCTGCATGCATGACAAAGCCGAAACCCAAGGCGAAGATCAGGAAGGCGAAGATCAAAAGCTACTACCTGCGTTTCCCCGCGAGGCTCCATTCCGCCCTGGCCGGCCAGGCAAAGCGCAACCGCCGCTCATTGGCCCAGGAAATCATCTTCCGGCTGGAGCGGGGCCTGGCGCGTTCTGCCGCCCGTTGACTCGCATCTCATGGGGTTTTCTTCTTTGCTATCATGTCCTCACTGAGCTGACGGAGGACCGCCGGAATGCAGAGATTCTGTTTGAGGCCCATCAAGCCCTCCGCAGGGCTCAAAGACAGCTATCCGCTGATGGGCCGGACGATCGCCGTCGGGAGGCACCCCTTCAACGACATCGTCATCCAGGACGAGTCCGTCTCCCGTTTCCATGCGAGGCTCGCGCCCCAGGACGACGGCCTGCAGGTGACGGATCTCAACAGCAGGAACGGCACCTATCTGGAGCAAGAGCGCGTCGAAACCGCGCGTGTGGGACCCGGCCAGGCCGTCGCCTTCGGCAACATCGCGTTCCGCTGCGAGCCTCTCGCCGTTCCGTCATCCTCCGGCGAAGAGGTCCCCGACAAGTATCCCATCAGGCTCGTCATCCGCGACCATGCGCAGCGGCCGCTCCTGGAGGCCGACGCCCGAAGGGGCGTCGCGGTCACCCTGGCTGAGCTGCTGGCGGCCCCGTCCGAACGGGAGACGGCTTCCGGACCCCTGCGCCGACTGGCGACGCTGTACCGGCTCACCACCATCCTGCGCTGCGCGCCCGACGAATCAAGGCTTCTGGAGGACTGCCTGGGATTGGTCTTCGATGCCGTCCCGGCCGATCGAGGCGTCATCCTCCTGCGCGACGGGCCGGACGGCGAGCTCCGGCCGCGAGCGGCGCGTTCGCGCGGGCCCGGATTCTCGCCCGGGCCGATCGCCGTGAGCCGGACCATCATCGACCGGTGCATGCGGGAACGCGTGGCCATCGTCAGCGAGGACGCAACGTCCGACGAGCGCTTCAAGGCCTCGCACAGCGTCCAGCTGCACGAGATCCGCTCCACCATGGTGGTCCCGCTGGCCGCCCCGACCGCCATCTTGGGAGTCCTGTGTCTCGATACGCGCCAGCTCGTCCAGGCCTTCAGCCAGGATGACCTCCATTTCACGGCCACCCTGGCCGGCGACATCGCCTTGTTCCTCGACCGCCAGCGCATGAGCGAGGAGAGCCTGCGCGTCGGCGAGATGGCGGCCGTGGGCGAGGTCATCACCGACCTGGCGCACAACGTGAAGAACATCCTGCAGGTGTCGGAGAGCGCGGCCTCGCTCATGGACCTCTATGTCCGCTCGGGCGACCTGGACAGTCTCCGCAAGACCTGGCCGAAGATGGAGAGGACCCTCGATCTCATCTCCTCGCTGGTCAAGGAGGTGCTCGACTATTCCCGGGCGCCGTCGATCAACCGGACCCGGTGCGGCCTCAACGGGCTCATCGCCAGGGTCTGCGAGAACGTCAAGCCGGAGTTCGAGGCCAAGGGCATCGCCCTCAGGCTGCGTCTCGACGACCGCATCGGAGACCTCAACCTCGACGCCTGCGGGCTCGAGCGCGCCCTGCTCAACCTCCTCGTCAACGCGCGCGACGCGGTCACGCACGACCGGGGAGAGATCGCCGTCGCCACCGGCTCGGGTCCGGGCGGAGACGTCGTCATGAGCGTCGAGGACAACGGCGAGGGCATCCCCGCCGACAGGCTGCCGAGGCTCTTCCTCCCTCGGTTCTCCACCAAGGGAGAACAAGGCACGGGCCTGGGGCTCGCCATGGTCAAGAAATGGACCTCAGCCGTCGGGGCGACCATACAGGTCCACTCCGTCGTGGGGGAAGGGACCCGCTTCGTCCTGGCCTTTCCCCGCGAGATGACCGGTCTCGGGACGCCTACGGCCCCCACGGCTCCGCGCTAGGAGCCCGGGCAATCAGCGGCGCGCCCCCGCGAGGCCCGATGCCGGCCGATTGCCGCGACGAAAGTTGTACAATCCCAACGGCGCGTCCGCTTGAAGACCGCGCCCCGGGAGTCAGCGATGAAGAGCGTGAGGGTCGTCGAGATTCTGAGGGAGCTCGAAGCCGTGCCGTCGCCGAGCGGCCTGACCGGCGAGATCGTGGCCCTGCTCGAGCGAAGGCTCAAGGCCCAGGGGTTCAGGCCCAGGGTCACGAACAAGGGCGCCTTGCTCCTGGCCGAGCATCCGAAACCCTACGCGGTCGTGGCGGGGCATATCGACACCCTCGGCGCCATGGTGAGCCGCGTGGAGAGCGATGGGACGCTCAGGGTCGCCATGATCGGGGGCTATCCCCTCCCCTCGTTCGAGGGCGAGTACGTGTCGGTGCGGACCGCGGCCGGCAAGACGCTGCGGGGGACCTTCCTGTTCGACAACCCGGCGGCCCACGTCAACAAGGACGTCGGCAAGACCGAGCGCACGCTCGACAACATGCATGTCCGGCTTGACGCCGAGACCTCCAGCTCCAAGGAGACCGGGAAACTCGCGGTCGGGGTGGGCGACTACGTCTGCTTCGACCCGCGGTTCGAGGTCACGGACACCGGGTTCGTCAAATCCCGCTTCCTCGACGACAAAGCCGGCTCGGCCGCGATGCTCGAGGTGATCGAGCGCCTGGCCCCCAAGCTCAAGGACCTGCCGGTCGCCTTCTTCTTCTCGAACTACGAGGAGGTCGGCCACGGCGCTCCCGCGGGCTTTCCTCCGTCGGCTCGGGAGGTCCTCGTCGTGGACATGGGGGTCATCGGCAAGAGCGTGGCGGGCAAGGAGACGGCCGTCTCCATCTGCGCCAAGGACTCCTCCGGCCCCCAGGACTACGAGCTGAGATGCAGGCTCGCGGGCCTGGCCAAGAAGAAGCGCATCCCGTTCGTGGTGGACGTGTTCCCCTACTACAGCTCGGACGCGGCCATGGCCCTTCAGGCCGGCTTGGACCTTAGACCCGGCATCATCGGGCCGGGCGTGTCGGCCTCCCACGGCGTGGAGCGCACCCACCTCAAGGGCTTGAAGGCCACCGCGGACCTCCTGGAGGCCTATATCCGGGACCTGCCGTCGTGGAACCGGACCATCGGGAAGTGACCCGGCCGGAATTCGTCGAAGTCCCGTTCGCGGTCCCCTTGGGAACGGCCCGCATGCGGCTCGACGTCTTCCTGGCGCACCGGCTGCGCGGGTACTCGCGCTCCAAGGTCCAGGCCATGATCGCCTCCGAGCGGGTCCGGCTGAGGGCGCGGTCAACGGCGCCCAGGCAGACCTGTGTGGCGGCCAAGCCGTCCATGAAGGTCGTCGCCGGGGACGCCGTCTTGATCCGGTTCCCTTGGCGACCGGACCCCCCCTCCCGGCACGCGGCCTTGGAGGTCCTCTACGAGGACGCGGACATCATCGCCGTTAACAAGCCCGGAGACATCCTCAGCCACCCGACGGACAAGACCACCAAGGCGAGCGCCACCTGGATCCTCGACAGGCAGTTCGCGGGCTTCAAGCCCCGCCTCATCCACCGGCTCGACCGAGAGACCAGCGGGGTCCTGCTCTTCGGTAGGAACCCGAGGGCGGCGCGCCTCCTGTCAGGCCAGTTCGAGGGACGGGAAGTCAGGAAGGAGTACTGGGCCATCGCGGCCGGCAGGTTCACCGCCCGTCGGAAGGTGGTGGACCAGCCGGTGGGCTCCGGCGGGCACGGGATCAGGGTCCGGCAAGGCGTCTGCGACGCCGGGCAGTCGGCCAGGACCGAGTTCCGCCTCATCGCCTCGGGCAAGGATGCGTCGCTCGTGGCCGCGGTTCCCCGCACCGGCCGCCTGCACCAGATCCGGGTGCACCTGGCTTGGCTCGGCCATCCGGTCGTAGGCGACAAGCTCTACACCGGGGATGGGGAGGCCTACCTCAAGGCCTGGCAGGGCGCGGTCGAGGGCGGAGCCCGAGCGCCCCCTGCGCCATCAGGAAAGGTGTGGGCGGCAGGGGGCGCGATCTGCGAGGAGGACCTGAGGCTGCTCGGGGCCGGCCGGCAGATGCTCCACGCCAAGGTCCTGGAGCTGCGGCATCCGTCGTCGCGGCGTAGGCTCGTCATCGAGGCTCCCTTGCCCGCGGACTTCAGGGCCTGCATGGAGTCCTTCGGCCTGCGTCCCCGCATCCGCGCGCTCATCCCTCTTGCCGCCGCGGCATTCTTGGCCGCCTGCTCGCCGGTCTATGTCGTCAAGTCCGCCTCCGGCCACCTGGGATTCGTCTCCCGCGCCCGGCCCATCGGCAGGCTCATCGCCGACCCCAAGACCGACGTCCGCACCAGGGAGAAGCTCGAGCTCCTGGCCGAAGCCCGGGAGTTCGCCTTCAAGGAGATGGGATTAAAGCGCAGCAAGGACTACTCCAAGGTCTCCCGCATCAAGGGTCCCTATGTGAGCTACGTCGTCATGGCGTCGGCCAAGACGAGGTTCAAGCTGCACGAGTGGTGGTTCCCGTTCGTCGGCCGGGTCCCGTACAAGGGGCACTTCTCGAGGGAAGACGCCGACCGCGAGGCCCTCCGCCTCGCACGCAAGGGCCTCGACGTCCATGTGGGCGGCGTCTCGGCCTACAACACCCCGCTGCCTTTCGCCGACCCGCTGGCGCACACCCAGTTGGATAACCCTCCGGGAGAGTTGGCGACCCTCGTCATCCACGAGCTGGTGCACGGCACCCTGTTCTTGAAGGACCAGGTCGATTTCAACGAGGCCGCGGCCACCTTCGCGAGCGTGGCGGCGGCGGAGGATTTCCTGGCGGCGCGGTTCGGCTCCGGTTCGGCGGAGCTCTCGGAGTACCGGGCCTCGCTGGAGAAGGACCGTCTTTACGCATCGGAGATGGAGAAGGTCTACGCCGAGCTCGAATCCCTCTACGCGGCGGGCGGGCTCTCGGAGGCCGAGAAGCTCGACCGGCGCAAGGCCCTCCTGTCTTCGGGTCGCAGGCACTTAAGCCGCGTGCTCGGCGCGGATGCGGGGGAGCTCAACAACGCGTCCATCCTGGCTCACCGCCTCTACCGGCACGACCTGACCTCTTTCCATGAGGCGCACGAGCGCCTGGGCCGGCGCTGGAAGGTCACGATCGAATTCCTCATGTCCCTCGACCGGCGGCGGCCGATGGCTGACCTGGAGCGCAGGCTCGCCGTCCTCAGGGCTGGTACTTGACGATCCGCTGGATGAAGTCGGTGTTGCCTTTCGGGTCGATGGTCGTGACCCGGATGACGTTCTCGCCTGGCGAAAGGCCCACCTCCATGGAGAAGTTGCCTTCCTCGTCGAGCCGGACGCGCTTGCCGTTGACCATGACCGAGAGGTTCTCCCGGGCCCGGCCCAGGACCCTGAACTTGGCCGAGAACGAGACGTCGTTGTCCAGGGCCGGGCGCAGGAGGAGCACCCCCGAGCTGTACTCCTTGGCCGCCGTCAGCGTCGCGGCGCCGAGCACGTAGAGCTTGGGCGGCCGGGGAGTCCCTCTGGCGCCGAGGAGGTCGATGGGGATGAGCCTCACCCAGTACCGGCCGGGGCCGAGCTTCACGTCTGCGGGCCTGATCTTGGTCTCGACCTCGAAGGTCTTCTCCCAGAGGACCGTGCCGAAGTCCTGCGTGTAGGAGAACTGCACGTGGTAGCCCATGAGGGGCATGCCGACGCGGATGTTAGCGACGTCCACGTAGATGTCCTCGATGCGGGCGGCCGTGGCGACCTCGGACTCGGTCAGGACGGTGGTCGGCTCGGCGAGGCCGTGCTTGGCGCGCACCACGCGGAAGTCGCCAGTGAACTCGGCGCCCCTGGCTTCGAAGTCGGGCAGGTCGGGCACCTTGAAGGGGGCGGAGGGCGTCGCGCCGAGCCTTACCTCGGTCGCCATGCCGGCGTCCACGTCGACGCTCTTGCCCTGCGCTTTCACGGTGGCCCTGCCCTTGTAGACCTTGACCTGGGTGCTCAAGTCGCCCTTCACCTGGGCCGCATACGAGGTATCGGCGGTGCGGGGCGTGATCTCGGCCGAGACGGTCACCACCTTGGCCCTGCCGACGAAGACCCCCCCGCTGCGCAGGAACACGTCATAGTCCTTCTTGATGGGCCTGATGATGGCCATGGAGTTGGCGTCGACCTGCAGGATGCCCTGGTCGATGAAGTTCACCCTGGTCATGGAGTCCTCGAGGGTCCTGACCGCGTCGTCCCTCAGGAGCTGCAGGCCCACGTCGGCCGGCTTCCACTCCGGCGTGTCGCGGCGGCGGAAGAGCACGTTGTTCTTCTTCTGCACGACCTTGGCGGCGCGCAGGTCCGGCTTGATGAGGATGTTCGGGACCTTGAGGACCATGCCGGGCAAGGCCACGGCGGGGTCCTTGGACGGCAGGCGGTTGTGCTTGAGTATCTCGTCCCAGCGCTTGGGGTCCTTCAGCCAGGTGTTGGCGATGCTCCACAGGGTGTCGCCCGGCTTGACCGGGATGTCTTGGAGTTCCATCGGCTCAGCGGCGCACGCGCCGCGGCCTGGGCCAGAGGCCCGGGGGTCGCGCACGGCCGAAGGCCAGCATGCCGCGGCGAAGGCGGCCGCCGCCAAGAGGCAGGCCCGCGCGCGCGGGAGCCTACCTCCGAGGACGGACCGGCGGCCGACCGCGAGCAAGACGAGAGCCGTGA
The DNA here is from genome assembly GCA_016209035.1 of Elusimicrobiota bacterium. Taxonomy (GTDB): domain Bacteria; phylum Elusimicrobiota; class Elusimicrobia; order UBA1565; family UBA9628; genus JACQWX01. Next base: position 20,584 of record JACQWX010000095.1, read on the forward strand.
GCGCGGTCACGGCGAGGCCGACCCGGAAGGATGCCGGGCCGTAGGCGAACGCGACCTCATGCGTGCCGGCCGGCACCGACACGGCCATGAAGGCGTCCTCCCAGCGTTCGAGCCGCGCAGGAGCCGAGTCGACGCGGACCCGCCAACCGGGATAGTGCATCTCCGAGAAGACGAGCGTGACCGGCTTGGGCGAAGTCACGCTCGCGGCCGCCCTGCCGGGCCGCCGATCGAGGATCCGGACAACCGCGTCGTCTGCTCCGGAGGCGAAGAGACGGGGCCGGGCGGCCGCGCCGCGCTCCAGGCTCATCAAGCCGCGTCCGACGCGCGCCGCTCTCTCGTTGATGTCGACCACCAAGCCGATGCCGGCCCATTCGCGCAGCTCCGGCCGGGCCTTCGGGCCGGCCAGCCGGGCCCGATATCGGTCGGCGGACTCCAGGCGCATGGTCTGGAAGTCGCTGACCTCCTCCAGGCCGAAGGCCATCCCGTAGGAAGGCGCGAGGTATTCCTTCATCAGGAGGTAGTCCTCCGGGGTCTCCAGCGTCCCTCTGCTCCACAAGCGCATCAGGCGTTCCGTGTGAAGGATCCGAGCGCCCGGAGGGAGCGTTCTCGCCAAATTCGCGAGCGCGGGGGTGTCGGTGAGGAATTCCGGCCGAGCCCACGCGGATTTGGGCGGCTGGGCGAAGACCAGCAGGTCGAGGCCCACGGCCGCGACCGCGGCCCACGCCCATGCGCGGCTGCGAATTCGGGCCGTGCCGGCCGCGGCCAGCAGGGTCAGGCCCCCGGCAGCCAGGAGCAGCCAGTTGTTCGGGAAGCGGAACAGATGCAGGAAATGCAGATGCCGGTAGCCGGGCAGATGCGCGCCCAGGCTGGCGAGCAGGCAGGCCGCGACCACGACGGCGGTCAGCCTCTCCCGCAAGCCTCCCTTCCATGTCCCCCACGCCGCCAGCGCGAGGGCGCCGGCGCCGACGTAGAAGCAGACCATGGCCGGGTCGCCCGTCATCCCGGGGCGCAGCAGGTACCACTGCGGGACGAGGAGGCTCTTCAGGAGCTGGGGGAACGGGATGGAGAACTGGGCCGCGTACTCGGGCTTAAGCACCACCCCTCGGCTGGAATGGGCGAGGAACTCCAGGAACGGCAGGAATTGGACCGCGGCGAGCCCCAGGGCGGCGCACCCCGCCCTCGCCAGGTCCTTCACTCCGTCGCGGCCTCCGGCCAGGGCCAAGCCCAGGCTCGCCAGCACGGTCATGATGCTGAACGAGGGGTATCCCGCCAGCCACTGGCAGGCGAAGGCGACGCCCATACCCATCCAGGAGCCCGCCGCCTGGAAATAGAGCACGACCGGCAGCCAGGAGGCCGCCGCGAGGTTGTGCGGGAATACGACCCGGACCATGAAGAAGGCGTTGAGCGTCCCGACCAGGGCGGCGGCGGCCCCCTCAGGCGAGAGGAGAACGGCCCGCGCCTCCCGACTTCCGTACCAGCGGCGGGCGAGCGCCGCCCAGAAGAAGCCCGCGAGCAGGGTGTGCGCCACGACCCAGGTCCTCATGAAGTCCGCGAAGTCCGGCAGCGCCGTCAGGAGCCACTGCACGGGGTACAGGGCCGATGTGATGGGGTCGGCCAGGTAGGGGGTGCCCATGTTGCGCAGGGGATTCCATAGCGGAAGGCCGCCCTCGACCCACAGGGAGCGCGCCAGGCGCCAGTTGGGGAAGGTCACGCAGAGCACGTTGCCGTCCATCGGCACCAGGCCTTCGAGGAGCAGGCGCCGCCACGCCAGGGCCCCGACGACCACGGCGGCGCACCCGAGGGTCCGCATTGAAACCGCGCCCGGCATTGTATTTTGTTGTATTTTGCATTTATCCTAGAGAAATGTAAAATACAAAATACAATGCCAGGCGCCATTCGGGGCAGGCGGCTCCTCTGGGCCGCGCTGACGGCGGGCCTCCTCGGGTTCGTCGCCGCAGCCGTCTCCCTCCCGTCCGTGATCGGTTGGTGGTTGGATTTCTCCGATGAGCCCGAGCGTTCCGATCTCATGGTGGTGCTCTGCGGGCAGGAGTACTCCCGAGCCCTCTACGCGGCGGAGCTCTTCAAGAAAGGATATGCGCCCGAAGTCTGGCTGGCCCGGAGCGTGTTGGAGAGGTCCGTCGTCTTGGCCAACAGCCTGGGCGTGAAGGTCCCTAATGAGGACGAGGTCATGGAGGCGATCCTCCTGCGGCAGGGCGTGCCGAGACAGAGACTCAAGCGCTACGGCCGGGAGGTGGTCAGCACGGTCGGCGAGGCGAGGGCCCTCCGGGAGGCTGCCGTCCTGGACGGCAGGGAGGTCCTGGTAGTCACTTCGCGCTATCACGCGCGGCGTTCCAAGATGGTCTTCCAAGAGACTTTTCCGCGGGCCGTGGTGCGCGTGGCGGCCTCGCCCCATGATCCGTTCACCAGGCGCTGGTGGACGAGGCGGGATTTGGCCAGGCAGGGGGTCCTGGAAGCCGCCAAGACCGCGTACTACCTCCTGGGCGGTTCCTTCAGCCCATGACGGCGGTCATCCGCTCGCGTTGCCCGCCGTCACGAACCGCTTGTGCCCGCGGACCGAATATCCTATGATAGACACAATGCATAGAAGGAAGACTGTCGTGCTCAAGACCGAAACGAAGCCCGTCACGACCACTCCGAAGAACGAGACGTCGCTCACCATCGACTACCCTCGGCCCAACGAGAAGGTCAACCCGGGTCACTACGCCATCCGCATCACGGCGACGGGAGGGACTCCCTGCGTCATGGCCTCCATCGACGCCGGCGAGTTCGCCTCCTGCCGCTATGACAACGGCTACTGGTGGTTCGATTGGCAGGCGACCTCTGGCCGTCACTCCGTCGTGGCCAGGACGTCCGACTCCGCCGTCGAGACCCGCGCGCGCCGCTTCGAGGTCGTAAGCTCCGGCAATCACAACTAAGCCGGCGATCCGTTCCAGTCGTCGCAGGTGATCGGCCTCCCTTCCCTTGGCCCTTGGTCGAGGGAAGGAAGGCGCTGTTTTTGGCTCCTAGCGCGCCTTGATATCATACCGTTCGTGAGAATTGTCGCGGCTGTCGCCCTTGCGTGGTGGTGGTTTTCCCCTGCCCTGGCCGGCGAAGCCTCCCCACCTGCCGCCAAGGCCCCCAAGACGAGGGAGTTGAGACGCTCGGCCCTCGCGGGCTCGACCACGGCCCAGTACGAGCTGGGCGTCAGGCTGCACGGCCTGGGCCGCGGCCGAAAGAACGCCGAGGCCGCGCAGTGGCTGAGGAAAGCGGCGGCCTCGGGCCTCGCCGAGGCGCAGAACAGCCTGGGCGTCATGTACCTCGACGGCGAGGGGGTCGCGAGGGACTACGCGGAGGCGCATCTGTGGCTGCGCAAGGCCGCGGACCAGGGCCTTCCCAAGGCGGCGTTCAACCTCGGCGCCATGTACATGGAGGGCAAGGGTGTGTCGAAGGACGAGGCCGCGGCCAGGGAGTGGTTCGCAAAGGCGGCGGCCTCGGGCGACGCTGACTCCCAGTTCAACCTGGGGGTGGTGCACCGCGCGGGCTTGGGCGTGCCCGCCGACCCGGTCGGGGCGCGCGGCTGGTTCGAGAAGGCCTCGGCCCAGGGCCTCGTGCTGGCCCAGACCGCCCTGGCCGAGATGTGCCTGCGGGGCGAGGGCGGTCCCAAGGAGCCGGGCCGCGCCACGGCCCTGCTGCAGAGCGCGGCGTTGAAAGGCCACGGCCGGGCCCAGTATGGCCTGGGGTTGGTGTATTACTTCGGCGGCGGGCCCAAGTCCCGACCAGGTGAGGCCGTCCGATGGCTGGAGAAGGCGGCGGCGCAGGGGGTGCCCGAGGCGATGACGGCCCTGGGGTTGGCCTACTACGAGGGCGCGGCCGTCAAGCGGGACTATTCCCGCGCCCGGCGGTGGTTCCAGCGGGCCTCCGCTCTCGGCCAGTTCCAGGCCCTCTACAACCTGGCCACGATGTACCGGGACGGGGAGGGCGTCAAGGAAGACTTGGGCCTGGCCCGGAAGCTCTACCGCGAGGCCGCCCTCCTTGGGGACGCCGATTCCCAGTACCAGCTCGGGCTGATGCATTTCGACGGCAAGGGCGTCCCGAAGGACCGGGTCGAGGCCTATGTCTGGATCGCCATGGCTGCCGAGCGGGACCATTCCTCCGCGAGGATGCTCGCTGAGGACCTCCTCGCTGAGATCGGTCCCGACGGCGTGGCGGCGGCGCGGGAAAGGACGGGATTGCTCCAAAAAGAGGTAAAATAGGCGCCTGGCCTTGAATTCAAGGCCAGGCACCATGGACCGATTCGTCTGCATCCACGGCCATTTCTACCAGCCCCCGCGGGAGAACCCCTGGCTCAACGTCGTAGAGCGCGAGCCGTCGGCCCATCCCGACCACGATTGGAACGCTCGCATCGCCCGGGAATGCTACCTCCCGAACGGCGCGGCCCGCATCGTCAACGCCCGCGGCGAGATACTCGACCTCGTCAACAACTACGCCTACCTGAGCTTCGATTTCGGCCCCACCCTGCTGGCCTGGCTGGAACGCGCGCACCCGGCGGAGTACCATAGGATACTCGAGGCGGACCGGACCAGCTCGCGCAGGCTCGACGGCCACGGCAACGCCATGGCGCACGCCTACGGCCACATGATCCTGCCCCTGGCCAACGAGCGGGACCTCAACACCCAGATCCGGTGGGGGCTCGCCGATTTCAAGCATCGCTTCGGCCGCGACCCGGAGGCGATGTGGCTCCCCGAGACCGCGGTCAACGAGAGCGTGCTCCGGGCCCTCATCGACCACGGGATGTCGTTCGTCATCCTCTCCCCCCACCAGGCGCAGCGGTGCCGAGCAATCGGCAAGAAGGAGTGGAAGGATGTGAGCGCGGGCTCCGTGGACCCCGGACAGCCGTATCGGTGGTTCGACCGCATCGGGCCCAGCCGGGGCCAGGGCCTCCGCCACATCGACGTCTTCTTCTACGACGGAGGCCTGGCCCACGCGCTGTCGTTCGAGCGGCTGCTGACGCACAGCAAAACAGCGGCGGACCGGCTCGAGGCCGGGTTCGGGACCGCCAAGGGGCCGCGCCTGGTGACGGCCGCGACCGACGGCGAGACCTTCGGCCACCATCACCAGTTCTCCGAGATGGGACTGGCGCACCTCTTCATGCACGAGCTCCCGTCCCGGGACCTGCCGGTCGTCAATTACGGCTACTACCTTTCCCGCCATCAGCCGGCCTGGGAGGTGGAGCTCAAGCCCGGGGAGGTTGACATGGGCACCTCCTGGAGCTGCGGCCACGGCGTGGGCCGCTGGATGGAGGACTGCGGCTGCGGCGCGCCCAAGGGGGCTGGGCGCTGGCGCAAGCCCATGCGTGACGCCTTGGACTTCCTGCGGGACGCCCTGACCGCCCTGTTCGAAGAGCACGGCGGGAAGGTCCTCACGGACGTATGGGCCGCCCGGGACGCCTACATCCAAGTCATGCTCGACCGGAGCGCCGAGAGCGTGGCGCGCTTCATGAGGAGTCAGACCAAGGTCGAGCCCACCCCCGAGGTCCAGGACACCGTCCTGCGCCTGATGGAGATGCAGAAGGACTGCCTGTACATGTACACGAGCTGCGGCTGGTTCTTCTCGGACCTCTCCGGCATCGAGGCGGTGCAGAACCTCAAGTACGCCGCCCGCGCTCTCGAATTGGCCAGCCGGGTCTCCGGCGCGAACCTGGAGGCGGACTTCCTCCAGCGCTTGCGCCTGGCGCCGACGAGCAACCAGGATTGCGGCCCTGACGGCGCCTCGGTCTACGAGAAGCTGGTGCGGACCTCGGTGGTCACCCACGACCACCTTGCCGCGCGTTACGCCCTCTGCCGCCTTTTCGACGACGCGCCGCAGCGCCAGAACTACCACTACAAGGTCCGGGAAGGAGCCCTCGCGCGGCACAGCACGGCGGGGATGCGCTTCCTGGCGGGCCATGTCGCTTTCGAGAGCGGCATCACCCACAAGACCTGGGAGAGGGCCTTCCTCGCTGTGGCCCTGCCGGACCAGACCGTCCGCGCCTTCGTCAGCGGCGACAAGTTCTCCGCGGCCGACTTTTCGGCGATGCTCCAGAGGCTTCCTGCCGTGACCGGGACCGAGATCCTGGAGGGCCTGGAGTCGCTCAGGAAACCCCTGTTCACGGGCCGGCCCTTCGCCCTGGAAGACCTCCTGCCGGACGAGAGGGCGCAGATACTGTCCTTGATGCTCGACCGCAAGCTCGCGGAACTGCGGGTGAAGCACGACGAGATCATCGAGGAGTACCTTCCGCTGGCCGAGAGGTTCGTCGGGATGGGTCTGACCGTACCCGGCGTGATCAAGGCGGAGCTGGAGCTGGCCCTGTGCCAGTGGATCGGGAGGCGCATCCGGGAGCTCTGCCGGCCCGGGGCCGTCGCGGCCCTCTTCGAGACGCGCGTCCCGGAGCTCGACGACGTCGAGACGATGGCGCGGCGCACGAAGAAGACGGGCTTGGGTGTGGTCTGTCGCGAAGTGGAGGAGGACTGGTCGGCCCTGGTCGCGGCCTCGGCGGACCAGCTCGAGAAGAGGTTCGGGGCGGCCGCCCTCTCGGTGTTCAGGCGCCTCATCGCGGTGGGGGTCGAGGCCGGGTTCAAGGACTGGCGCGTCCCCGCGTCGAGCCGCTTCTACCGTCTCCTGCAGAGGAAGAAGTTCGGCCGCGGGCTGCCATTGGATGCCGGAGAGCTGCTGGCCGTCGCGGAGCTGCTCAACATCGACGCCCGGACGCTGCGCGAGCGTCTGGCCGCGGACCCGGAGTCCCCTGCGGCGACGACGCCGCAGGCCCCCGCGCAGCCTGAGGCCGTCCCCTCCGGCGAGAGGAAGGAGGACATCGCATGAAGAGATTCCTGTCGGACTTCGATCTGCATCTGTTCGGAGAGGGGACCCATCTGCAGGTGTACGAGAGGCTGGGCTCCCATCTCGTGTCCTTGGACGGCAAGCCCGGCACGAACTTCGCGGTGTGGGCTCCCAACGCCGAGGCCGTCTCGGTCGTCGGCGACTTCAACGGGTGGAATCGGGACAGCCACCGGATGAACCGCCTCGGCAACACCGGCATCTGGGACCTCTTCGTCCCCGGGATCCAGCAGGGGGCGAACTACAAGTACGCGATCAAGTCCAAGACCGGCGAGACCTTCGAGAAGGCCGACCCGTACGCCTTCTACTTCGAGGTCCCCCCGAAGTCGGCTTCCCGGGTATGGGACATCGGAGGGTATCAATGGGGAGACGGCGCCTGGATGGAGAAGCGCGCCAAGGTCAACCCCTTGGATGGGCCCATCAACGTCTACGAGTGCCACCTCGCCTCGTGGAGGCGAGTCCCCGAGGACGGAGGCCGCGCGCTCAACTACCGGGAACTCGCAACCGCCCTCCCGGAGTATCTCAAGGCCATGGGCTACACCCATGTGGAGCTGACCCCGGTGATGGAGCATCCATTCGGAGGTTCCTGGGGCTATCAGACCCTCGGCTACTTCGCGCCCACCAGCCGGCACGGCACGCCGCAGGACTTCATGTACTTCGTGGACCGCTGCCACCAGGCCGGCATCGGCGTCCTCCTCGACTGGGTCCCGTCCCACTTCGCGACCGACGGGCACGGCCTCGGCCGCTTCGACGGCACCTGCCTCTTCGAGCACGCCGACCCCAGGAAGGGCTTCCATCCCGACTGGGGCAGCTACATCTTCAACTACGGCCGCCACGAGGTCCGGAACTTTCTCCTCTCGAGCGCGCTCTTCTGGCTCAAGGCCTACCACGCCGACGGCATTCGCGTCGACGCCGTCGCGTCCATGCTCTACCTCGACTACTCCCGCAAGGAGGGCGAGTGGATCCCGAACCAGTACGGCGGCCGCGAGAACCTCGAGGCCGTCGAATTCCTCAAGAGCTTCAACACCATCGCCCACCGTGAGTGCCCCGGGGTCCTGACGGTCGCCGAGGAGTCCACGGCCTGGGGCAAGGTCAGCCGCCCGGTGCACCTGGGAGGGCTGGGGTTCTCCCTCAAGTGGAACATGGGCTGGATGCACGACATGCTCACCTACATGTCCAAGGAGCCGATCCACCGCAGGTACCACCACAACGACGCGACCTTCGCGATGATCTACGCCTACCACGAGAACTTCATGCTCGTGATCTCGCACGACGAGGTGGTCCACGGCAAGCGCGCGCTCCTCGACAAGATGCCGGGCGACCTCTGGCAGAAGTTCGCCAACATGAGGGTCTTCTACACCTTCATGCTGGGCTTCCCCGGCAAGAAGCTCCTGTTCATGGGCGGCGAGTTCGGCCAGTGGTGGGAGTGGGACCACAACCAGAGCCTCCAATGGCACCTGCTCGACTATCAGCCGCACCAGCAGCTGCAGGCCTTCGTGAAGACCCTGAACCACCTCTACGTCGCCGAGCCCTGCCTCCACCAGAAGGACTTCGAGCCGGGCGGGTTCGAGTGGATCGACTGCAACGACTCCGACAATTCCGTGTTCACCATGATCCGCTACGACCGGGACCGCCGCAGCTTCATGGTTTTCGCCTGCAACTTCACCCCGGTGCCGCGGGAGGGCTACAGGATCGGCCTGCCGGCCGCCGGCTTCTACCGCGAGATATTGAACTCCGACTCCGAGTTCTTCGGCGGCAGCAACATGGGCAACAACGGAGGCGTGCAGACCCAAGAGGCCCCGTGGCACGGCAGGCCTTGTTCGGCCTTGGTGACCCTGCCGCCCTTGGGCGCGGTGATCCTCAAGCCGTCGTGGGTGTAAAGTCGGCATTTGATATCAACCAATGAGGGGTCCGGCGGTCGTGTCGTCATCGCTTTGGGCCGGCGTTGCGCTGGCCGTCTTTGCAGGCTGCGCCGGCCCGCCGGGCTCCGGCCGCCCCGCCGCCGGGACGCAGGCGTCCCAGCGTCCGCAGGGACTGCTCGAGGCCGCGGGCTCGGGCGACCTCGCGGCCCTGCGCGGCTTCCTGGCGAAGGGCGCGAGGGTCGATCAGGGTGACGCTGACGGCCGCACCTCCCTCATGGCGGCCGCGGCCGACGGAAAAGACGCGGCCGTCGACGAGCTGCTGGGCGCGAATGCCTCGATCGACCTCGGCGACAAGAACGGCGCCGCGGCGCTTCACTACGCCGCTTGGAACGGCAAGACGGACACGGTTCACCGGCTCCTGGCGCGCGGGGCCTCGGTGGACCTCCGGACCGCGGATGGCGCGACGCCTCTCTTGTGGGCGTCCCGGGCGGGGCAAGTGCCGGTGATGGAGGCGCTCCTGGCCATGGGCGCAGACCCCGACGCAAGGGACCGCGTCAAGTCGACCCCACTCCATCATGCCGCGGCCGCGGGCAAGAAGGCCGCGGTCGAGCTCCTCCTGTCCAAGGGCGCCGATGCCAACGCCGTCACCGATTCCGGCGAGACCCCGTTGTTCCGGGCGGGCATGGGCAGGCACGACGACGTCGCCGCGGTCCTGCTCAAGGCCGGGGCGCGCGCCAAGGACACCCCCGGGGTGGTGGGCCTCCAGGTCAGGGAGAGCTCGGGGACCTTCGTGGTGGTCGAGACCTTGTCCGGCAGGCCGGCGGCGCGGGCCGGGATGAAGGCCGAGGACGTCATCGTCGCGGTGGACAAGATGCCGGTGTCCGGGTTGGACCTGCCGGGGCTCGTGGCCAGGCTCCGCGGGCCTGCCGGCACCAGGGTGGCCGTTTCCGTCAGCCGGAAGGGCTGGTCGGACAGCCAGGACTTCACCTTGGTCCGGGAAGCCGCGGCCGTTGCCCCGGCCGGAACGCAGTCCGCGGCCGTCTCTCCCCCCCAGCCGGCGGCTGCCGCCTCGTCTTCCCCGCCGGCGCAGCCCCCGCCCCCGCGTCCCTCCCCGGCCCTGACAGGCCCGTCCAGGGTCGATTCTCCGCGCTACCGCCTCCCGCAGCGGCCTGATGATTTCGCCGTGGTCGTCGGCATCGAGAAGTACGCCAAGCTCGTGGAGGCCCAGTACGCCGAGCGCGATGCCGAGGCGGTGCGCAAGCACCTGCTGGCCCTGGGCGTGCCGCAGCGCAACCTCGTGCTCCTGACCGGGCAGGCCGCGACGCGCGCCGGCATCCAGGGTTTCGTGGAGGAATGGCTGCCCAAGAACTCGAAGGCCGGCTCCCGCGTCTTCTTCTACTACTCCGGGCACGGGGCTCCGGACCCCAAGACGGGGGACGCCTTCCTCGTGCCCTGGGACGGGGACCCCATGTTCCTCAAGTCCTCGGCCTACCCCCTCAAGGTCCTCTTCGAGCATCTGGGCCGTCTCGAAGCCCGGGAGGTCGTGGTGGCGCTCGACGCCTGTTTCTCCGGCGCGGGCGGCCGGTCGGTCCTGGCCAAGGGAGCCCGGCCCCTCGTGACCCAGGTCAAGGAGAGCGTCCTTCCCCAGGGCGGCATCTCGCTTTTGACCGCAGCGTCGGGCTCGGAGATCACGACGATCCTGGAGGAGGAGGGCCACGGCGTCTTCACCTACCATCTCCTCGAAGGCTTGAACGGAGGCAAGCGCACCACCCGGGCCCTCTACGACCACCTCAAACCCCTGGTCCAGGACGATGCCAGACGGCAGAACCGCGAGCAGACCCCGGCGTTCAGCGGAGCCGACGTCGCCTTCTAGATGACCGCGGGAGCCGAGTTCAAGTCCGTCATCCCCGAACCCAAGCCCCTCCACCTGCCGCGGCCCTGGACCGACGACGTCGTCTACATGGTCCTCCTGGACCGCTTCCACCGCGCGAATCCCGCGGGCCAGGGCGGGCCCGAGCCCCAAGGTCCTTGGCACGGCGGCAGCCTCGCGGGCCTGCGCGCCAAGCTCGACTACCTCTGCGGCCTCGGGGTGACCGCCCTTTGGGTCAGCCCGGTCTTCGCGAACCAGCAAGACGGCTTCCACGGTTACTGGCCCGTGGATCACTTCGCCGTGGATCCGCGCTTCGGGACCATGGAGGAGCTCAAGGGCCTCGTCCACGATTGCCACGACCGGGGGCTCAAGGTCTTGCTCGACATGGTCGTCAACCACGCCGGCTACGAGCATCCCATGGCCAAGGACCCGGCCCGCAAGGACTGGTTCCACCGAGGGCAATCCATCCGCTGGGTGGACCAGCGGAGCCTGGAGCGGGGTTCCCTGCACGGCCTGCCCGACTTCGCCCAGGAGAAGAAGGAGGTTGCCCGCTACCTCATCGACATGGCGCTCTGGTGGATCGACCGGACCGGTGTGGACGGGTTCAGGCTCGACGCGGTCAAGCACGTCCCCGCCTCCTTCTGGAAGCTCTTCTCCAAGGAGATCCACGACCGGTTCCCCGAGTTCTTCCTGATGGGAGAGGTCTTCCGCGGGGTGCCCCGGTACATCTCCCGCTATCAGCGGGAGGACGGCATCGATTCCGTGCTCGACGTCCCGTTCGCGGACACGGTCCGCAGCGCGCTGGCCCGCGACTGCGAGGAGCCGGGCCCGAGCCTGTGGTCGCGGTTGAGGGAGCTCTCGCGCGAGTACCGCACGATGCTCTTCAACGAGATCGTGCGCAAGATCTTCGCGCGCAGGCCCACCGACATGCGTTGGTTCTCCAAGCTCCTGGAATGCGAGGACGCCTACGCGCGCCCCGAGCTCTTGGCCACCTTCATCGACAACCACGATCTCTCGCGGTTCCTGAGCGAGGCAGGGGGCTCGAAGGCGAGGCTCCGGCTCGCGCTTTCGGTCCTGATGTCCTGGCGCGGCATCCCCGTCATCACCTACGGCACCGAGGCGGGCATGGCGGGCCTGACCGAAGGCTCCAACCGGGCGCCCATGTCCTTCGGTGCGGACCCGGAGTTGGAGGACTTCACGCGCCGTCTCGTGAGGCTCCGCCGAGGGGTCAGCGCCTTTGCCCGCGGCCGCCAGGTCGAGCTCCTGGCGGACCGCGAGGTCTTCGCGTTCCTGCGGGACGACCACGAGACCCGGGCCGTCTGCGCGGCGAACAACTCCCGCCACGCGCAGACCCGGGTCCTCCCGCTCCCCAGGGAGAACAAGCCCGCGGTCTGGCTCGACGCCGTGAGCGGCGAGCGGGTCATCGAGCGCAAGGGAATCCTCGAGCTGCGCCTGGCTCCCTGCTCGGCCCGCATCCTGGTAGTGGGCTGGAGGGTGGGCCAGGCCGGAACGTCCGAACGCCTCTTGGCCTTCAGGCCGGGCTCGATCAAGCGCCGGACCCGGCGGGGCGCCGATCCAGCTTGACCTTATGGAGCACTGCAAGTACTGCGGCTGCATCGGGCTCTTCTTCGGGCTCGACAAGTCCGGCCTGTGCGCCAGCTGCCGCCACATGGCGTCCCTCGAGATCGGCCTGCGGTCGGCCGCGGTGCGCGAGGCGAGCAGGAAGGTCGAGACCACCCTCAACCCGCAGTCCAAGATCGCCGGTCTCGACATCGTGGTCGAGAACCTCCAGGCCCTGACCAAGTACGAGGAGCGCGGCATCCCCACCATCGAAGGCTCGCCGGCGGCCATGCTCGAGGAGGCCCGGCGCGAGCAGGTCGAGCTCATCCTCGAGACCGCGCGTTCCGAGCGCGGCGAGCTCCTCGCCCAGGCCGAGAAGGTCCAGGACTTCGAGGCCAAGCGGCGCCTCTACGCGGGTTTCCTCCTGAGGATCGCGGAGTACCGCTCGAAGCTCGACGACCCCGCGCCGCTCGACGAGCTCCAGCGGCAGGTCCACCGCGTCGTGCACCAGGTCCAGTTGGACGCCGTCGTCCGGCTGGCCATGGAGAGCGAGTCGGCGGGCCGCAAAGAGGAGGCCGTGAAGCGCTACCGGGAGGCCGTGGAGTTCCTCAAGAAGGCGGACGTGGATTCGGATTTCCGCACCAGCCAGATGCTCAAGCTCAACGCCAAGGTCAAGAAGCTCGCCGGCAAAGCGTCCAAGCCGGGCGCGGCCGGGGCCACCTGAGCCATTCCTCGGCCATCGGCCTACAGACCCGTGTCGGGCATGCGCAGGACCCGCCGGGGCCGCGAACCCCTCCTGACGCGTTCGTTGAACGCACACATGGGCCCAATTACCCGTACCGCCTTGGGCCCTTCGTCTCATGACAGCATCCCACGGAGTTGCTATCCTGGAATGAGCACCTTTGTAGCTCGGAGGATAGGCTCCGGGGTATCCACGACCCGGCCGCAACTGGGCGAGTTCAGGGGAAGCGATGGGCCTGTTGGTGGCTCACAGCTTCCTTTGTTTTGTTTGGGACAATGAAAAATAGCGCAATCGCTCTGCTGGCAGCGGGTTCGGTCCTTCTCATGATCGTGGCCGGGCTCCGCGGCTGCTGCCGCCAGCCCGAGGTCTTCCTTGAGCTTCGGCTGACGCTCGCCAAACGTCAATGGCGGATTGGCGAGAAGCCCTGGTATCTGCTCCAGATTAAGAACGTTGGATGCAAGACCGTCTGGGTCAAGGATCCCTTCTGGAAGGACCAGGATTATCTCTTCAAGAACCACTGGGAAGCCGTGGATCTCTCTGAGCCCGGCGGACGGCGGGTCACCAAGCAGCGGACCTACTTCGAAGTCGTCTTCCCACAGAAGAGCATCGATGTTTTCGGCAAGGACATTGAGTGTCCTAGCAGCGACATGTGGGGATTCCACGGCGAGTTCAAGTTCTGGACGAATGATTGCGGAGGAGGGCAGCAGTGCAAGGTAAGGAGAATCATTTGTGGTCCGGATATCCTTGAACCTGGAAAGGAGCGGTGCAGGGCGGATGACAACATGGCGCTCGAGATCAAGCCCGGAGAGACCCTGACCGCGACTCCCTCAATGGTTCGACCTGTGCGCAGGGGATCGTTGTTCGGCGATCCGTTTGCTCGGGACGCCCGGGACCTGCCGACTTACGAAACACCGAAGCTTCCCCCTGACAAGCTCGATGCGTTGAGGAAATCCTGGCAGAAGACGGTCGAGGACACGGGCCTCATGGGAGATGTCCGGCACAAGACCGACTCGGCCAAGGCCAGGGCGGCCCTGCCCAAAGGATACCGCATCCTGGAGGGCTATCTCCTCTGGGATCCCGGCATCTATCGCATCAAGGCCGTGTACGAACCGACGAACAAGGAACTGGTCGACAGAGGCAGGCAAATGGACAAACCTTACCGCGACCTGGACTGGCTGGAGGGTCTGCCCAAAGGGAGCAAGGTCTTCCGGTTCGAGTCCAATACCGTCGAGTTCGAAGTCGTTGGCTCTTCAACCAGCTACTTCCCGTTCGACATCAAAGAATCGATGCGGCTGCCGGCTGACAAGCGCATGGAACTGCTGGAAAAGCATTTTCGCGTGACCCCGGGCATGAAGAAGAAGATAAAGCTGATCAAGGACATGGAGGCACCTGCCCCGAAATGAGAACGATGCTCTTGCCGTTGATTTGCTTTGCCTGCGCAGCGGCGGCACAGGCCGAGATCGTCAAGCCGAAGGCGTGGCAGGAGTACGAAATCGTCAGCATGTTGATGAAGGCCGACTTGGCGACCGACCCGGACAGAAATCCGGATTACGGAAAAATAAAGACGGCTTTGGAGGACCTGGAGATTGCAATGGGAGTACGCACCAACGACAAGGAGAGGAAGTTGCTGCGGGGTCCGATGGCCGAGGACTTTGAGAAGCTCAACGGTTTCTGGCGCGACAGGCGCGGCGAGTACATTCAGGCGGAGGCGAAGTACAAAGCGCATCACCGCAAGGCGGACGGCTACCGCCAAGAGGCTGTGAATCTGACGACGAAATACTACAACATCCAGCCCGCGAGCAAGTCCAACAAGATCATCAACGGCCCCTCAGAGCACCGAGGCAGGACCTTTGACTGGAAACCGACATTCGTTGCCACGCTTCCGGCGCATTTGGCCAGGATGGCCCGCGAGACAGGTGACGAAGTGCTTGGGCGCACGGACCCGGCGAACAATCGGATCGAAATCTATCCTGCCGCCTTGAACAGCATTGGAAAGCTCGCCGCTGCCGTTCGGCACGAGGAGATTCATTACATGGCGTACGGGATGTCTCCTGACAAGTGGGACATGCGCAACGAGCCCGAAGATGAGGAGGTCATTGTCCGCATGATCATGGAGAATCAGGCGGAGTTCGGCCTCTATCCCTATGACTACACCCAAAACCTGCTCAAGTGGGCTTATTCGGAGGAGTTGGCCCAGAAGTGGGAGCAGGCGATGGAGTCCTGTAGTCCATCGGAGAAGCATCTCTGTGATCCTGACAAGAATCCCGGGCGTTTCGCGGAGATCGCGTTGTCTGATGAGAGGAAGCTGAAGATATATACGACCCTTCAGCAGGACCTTCTCCTATTCCAGTCGCGTGAGGCAGTTCTCGGGGAGGTTTCCGAAAACGACATCGAATCCTTGAGGGAGAAGGCCAGCAGTGATTTCATCAAGGGATTGTCGGACAAGCAATTCCTTGCTGTGGTCAGGGGATGGAAGATATCCCGGGATGCCTTGGCGAACCGAGAGAAGAACATTGAAAATCTGGTCATGGCGGGGATTGAATGGGAGGCCAAGCGTTGCGGCTTCGTTTTCGTCCGCGAGGGCAACCGCGGGGTCGGGTTCAAGCAAGACCAGGCGCCGCGTCATGAGTTCCGCTACAACCGCGGGATGGACTTGGACTCGGTCAAGGTGAGCATGTTTTTCGCCAACGCCTGTATCGGAGCGCACGGTTACCAAAAGGAGCCTGGCCCGGCGTGCAACGACGCCCTGGACATTGTGGGTATGCGGTGGAACGATCCGGCATTCCGGGAAAAGGTCGACCTCTGGAGCACGCGCGACATGGTGGAGTGCGTGGCATACCTGCGGGAAAACATTCGGCTGCCCACGGATCCTGTTGGGTTTAGAAGGGTCGTCCTGGAAGCGCGAGCAGAATATGACAGACGGTGGTCGGGTGGCAGGGGTGGAAGCCCTGGAGGTCAAGAACCAGGGGCGCAGAGACCACCTGCGACCGGAGACGGTTCGGAGCGCGACCGTGGCGGGTTAGACTTCTCGCGCGCGAAGGAAGCTCTGGAGAAGGCACGGGGCGTTGCTCCCAAATAGCCGCTTCTCCTCGTAGGCCGGTTCAGCCTTCCACCCCGTCGAGGATGGAGGAGACGAGGTCGAAAATCTGCCTCAGCGCGGAGGCGTCCGTGTCCAGCGGCAGCCTGATGGTGAAGCGGCCCGCCTCGGCGAGGACGTGGAACTCGCCCAAGGCCAGGAGCCTGGCCCTCATGACGTGGTCGAACACTACGCGGCCGGTCTCCACGGGCTTGCAGCGCACGAGGAACCTTTCGTTGAACGCCAGGGCGGCGGGCTCGGTGAACTCCAGGCGGTCGGGCACCACGATGCCGGCCGCCTTCTCCACGGTCTCCCTGGGCCCGATCTCGAGCCGGAAGTTCTCCGGCCGGCGCACCGGGAAGGAGACGACGGCCTTCTCGCTCTCGGGCTGGACCGTGACCTGGCGGTTCTTCCAAGGCCCCGTCATGCGGGGCGGCGGGCCTTCGTACTTGAGGCTAAGACGCTCGGCCAGCTTCGGCCACCTCCTGGAAGGTTCTTGCTGGAGGGCTTGCCAGGCGAAGTAGGCGCCGACCAGGAGGGCGATGACGACGGCGTTGATGAGGATGGTCATCATGGGCGATAATGTAGCATTATCCGTGGATACTGACCAAGGAGCACAATAAAACGGGCCGTGGACCGTTATGAAAGAAGAGGGTGTGCCATTGGACGACCTCGGCGAGAAGCTCGTTGAGCGGGCACGCAGCGGCGACCCGGAGGCTTTCAAGGACATGGTGCGGTCGTTCGGTCCGAGACTCTTCTCCTATCTGGCCGGCCGGCTGAAGTCCAGGGAGGCGGCTGAGGACGCTTATGCCGAGGTCTGGATGCGGGTGTGGAAGGGCCTGGCGTCCTACCAGAGCCTTGGAAAGTTCCAGCCTTGGCTCTTCACCATCGCCCATCGCCTGAGCTTGGACCTGCTGGAGCGCGAGGCCGGCCGGGCCTCGGTCTCCATCGACGCCGCGCCTGACGAGGAGGGCCTCCCGCTCTCGGAGCGCTGGCCCTCCGGGGAGCCGGGTCCAGAGCGAGAGGCCATGGGGCGCCAGGCTTGGGAGAAGGTTTCGGCCGTGCTGGAGAGCCTCCCGGAGGAGCAACGCCAGGTCTTCCTCCTGCGGGAGTTCGGAGGGCTTTCGTTCGCCGAGATCGCGGCCGCCATGGATTGTCCCCTCGGCACCGCCCTGGCCCGGATGCGCTACGCGGTCTTGAAGCTGAGGCAAGAGTTGGAGGGATTCCATGCATAGCCCGGAGCACGAGGAGCGCTGCCTCCTCTACGAGGCGGGAGAGCTGACCGAGGCCGAGAGGTCCGCTTTCGCCGGCGCCCTGGCCGCGTGCGCGGACTGCAGGGACTTCCTGGCGAGCATCGAGGCCTGCCACCGGTTCTGCGACGCGGCCGGGATCGCGCCCGATGCGGCCCTCGACGCCCGGACTCTCGAGGGGACCCCCTGCCGCCGACATCTTTCTGATGGCGGCAGGGGGCGCTCGGGCTCCGCCCTCGACCGCGCCCCGGCCGGAGAGCCGAGGCCTCCGCGGCCGAGGGTTTCGCCACGTGCCGCGGTGGGGCTGACCCTGGCTTTTTCGTTCGCGGCCGTGCTGGCCGTCTTCCTAATCCGGCCGTCGTCAGAGCCGAAGGATCTCGAGTGGTCGAACGGTCTCGACGAAAAGGTCGCGGCGGCGGGAGAGGAGTTGGAGGACATCTCGTGGAGCTTAGGTGTGGGGGCCGACAGCGGCGACATCGACCGCGAGCTCGATGATCTCGAAGGCGCTGCGAGACAGCTGAGGGGGGTGCTATGAGGAAGCGGATGATGCTGTTGGGGGCGGCGCTGGTGATGGGGTCTTGGGCGGGGACCTGGGCCGCGGGCCCAGGGGCCGGGGAGAAAAAGGGCAAGGACCCGAGGGGATTCCCGCCTCCTCCTGCCGTCGAGGACATCGAGGACGGGGAAGAGTCGCCGGGCCCGTACGAGGGACGCGGCCCGCGCAACGAGATGGAGGGGCCCGAGGAACGCGAGGCCCTGGAGTTCATCCGGGAGGCCGCTCCGGAGATGCAGGACGAGTTCTTCCGTGCCCGCCGCGAGAAGCCCGCGGCCTTCCGCAAGAAGCTCCGCCGCATGGCGCCCATGCTCAAGGACCCCGAGACGCGGGAGGCCCTCAAGCGCCAAATAAAGCTCGAATTCCAGGTGCGGCGCATGGCCTCGGAGATGCGCAAGGCGGACGGCAAGGAGGATGAGGCCGTCAAGAAGGAACTCGCCAAGGCGCTCTCTGAGCAGTTCGACGCCAAGCTCGAGCTCCAGGTGAAGCGTCTTCAGAAGATGAAGGAGGACCTTTCCCAGCTCGAGAGCCGCATCAACAAGCGCAAGGCCCAGAAGGACGAGATCGTCAAGAAGCGCCTGAGCGAGCTCTCCGGCGAGAGCGAGCCGTGGGATTGGTAGCCGGCCGGGCGTTCGCCCGGGTCCCTACCCGCCGCTCGGGGACTGCCCTCGCTCCGGCGCCCCTGCCGCCTGCGGCCGGGGCGCGGATCCCTCCGGAGCCACTCCCCGCAGCTCTTTCCTGATGTAGTGCCAGACGGCGGGAGCGAGGATGATGCCGGGAACGCCCATCACGGCCTCGCCGATGAGGATGCCCAGCAGGGTCTGCCACATGGGCGTGTCGATGGCGGAGCCCACGATGCGGCTGTTGAGGAAGTACTCTAGCTTGTGGATGACGACCAGGAAGGCCAGGGCCAGGACCGAGAGCTTTAGCGAGATGGTGAGCGCGGTGGCGATGATGAGGGTGTTCGAGAGGATGTTGCCGATGATGGGGAGGGCGCCCAGGATGAAGGTCGCGGGGATGAGGAACCCGATATAGGGGATATCCGTGGCGATGAGGAAGATGGCGGTCAGGACGGTGTTGATGGCCGCGATGGTGACCTGCGCTCCGATGACCCGATCGCAGCTCGACAGGAAGTCGTCGATCCGGGCGTTGAATTCCTTGCGGACCGAGTCGAAGAGGTTGGGCTTGTAGTCCTTGGACTGCTCGGCCATGAAGTACAGGATGGCGAGGAAGACTCCGACCACGATGTGGAAGAACTGCCTGGTCAGGATCTTGCTCATCCGGGTGATGGCCATGGCGTTCTCTTTGACCGCCTCGACCGCTACGGCGCGCAGCTCATTGACGTTGTCGAACGGGAGCTGGACCCCGAAGCGCTCCGCGGTCTCGATGGCCTTGGGCATGACCGTGATGGCGATCTTGGGGAAGGTGGCGACGGTCTGACGCACGAAATGCGCCAGCATCCAGGAGACGCCCAGGGTGACGACGACGAAGCAGAAGACGGCGAGCCACTTGGCGTAGAACTTGCGCAGCTTCAGATTGAACAGGGTGAAGGCGAAGTGGAGGATCATGAAGGAGAACAGGCCCGCCAGGAGGAGCGGCCCCAGGTGCAGGGGGATGGTGGCGAGCAGGACGGTGGCGAAGAGGATGTGAGAGAGCGCCCTCGGGTCCCGCATCGTGAGCAGGATAGCAAATTTGGCCGTTGGTTCCATTTCCCCATAGGACCTCTGCGTCCGGGCAGGGCCCCTTAAGGCCCAGGCGCCGCACCCCTTCCGCGGCGTATCCTTCTGCTGATGCGATTCAGGGCTGCGGCGTCTGTCGCCTTCGCCTTCCTTTTCCCTGTTTCCCAGGCTGCTTTCTCCCAGCAGGTGGCGAAGGTCCGCGTCCAGACTCCGGTCACGGGCTCGGCAGGGGTCTTGGCGGGCGCTTCGTACAACGCCGCCGCCTCGGTCCATGCCCAGCCCCTGGTCGGGGGCGCCCTGCACGGCCTGCCGACCCAAATCGGCGCAATCCCCACCCTGTCGCATCCCGTCTTGCAGGCCGTCCCGGCTGCCAACGCCTTCCCCTAAGGGCAGCCGGGACGCTCGGGCTCCGCCCTCGACCGCGTCCCCGCGGCGGAGCAGCCGGTCGCGGTCGTCGGGACCCGGGAACCGGCGCGGGGGAGCCAGACCCCCGCGCCTTCAGGGCCGGAACTCAAGCTCCCCAAGGGCGCCAAGAGCGTCACTCTGCACGAGGCCAGGACCGCCGCGGACGTCGACAGGCTCATCCCGGTGAACAGCAACTCGATCAACCTCATCGCCCAGCTCAAGAACGCCATCCGCACCTACGGGCCGGTCAAGATCCGCGACTACGAGGACTCCATCGGCGGACATTTCGTGGCCATCGACCTGGCGGGCCAGGCCCGGTGGCTCGACCGCATCCCCGAGCTCCAGCCGCACGAGGTCTACCTCATCCGCAAGATCCTGAAGGTCACCCCCGACGTGCAGGTCGTGGTCCGCGAGGAGGGAAAGACCCCCGATTTGGTCGTGGCGGGCGACATGACCGAGATCAAGAGCGATTTCAAGGGGCTGCCGTCCGCGCACCTCCTGGACAAGGCCAACCAGCAGGTCCGCGAGTTCGCCCAACGGCACATGCTCGAGGGCGGCAACCTGGCGATGGACCTGGTGAACGAGCCTTCCGTGGAGACCCAGCGCGTCCTGGAAGCCGTGAACAACTGGGCTCAGGCCGCGCGCCGGGTGGATCTGGGGCGCATCATGATGTTCGCCGGAGACGACGTCAAGCACTTCGCGCTCGGCTCCGACGGGGTCTTCCGCCTGGCGGAGGAGGCCTCGCCAGGCCTGGTCGTCGACGCCGGAGTCGAGGTGCGCAGGGCGCAGATGCTGGCCAAGAAGGGCATGCTGGGCAAGGCCCACGACGTGCTCAAGAGGGTCATGCCGGACCAGGCCGAATTGGCCGTCGACCCCTACGCCCCCGCGACGCAGGCCCGGGAGTCGCTCGAAGCGGAGCGCGCCCTGCTCAAGATCAAGAAGCTCGCCCGCACCCAGCCGGCCAAGGCCCGGGAGACCTGGCGGCGCTTCCGCAAGAACCACTCCGAGGAGGTCGTCCTCAAGATCTCGGCCGAGGTCGATAATGCGCTGGGCGTCGTGAGCGTGCCCCGGTCAGCGAGCATCTCCCTGCCGGCTGACCCGGGCGGGCTGGCGCGCGAGGTCTCGGAGCCCGCGAAGATCCTTCGGGACCACGGCGTCCGGGCCACGGTGACGGTCTACGGCAGCGCCCGCATCCTCCCGCAGCATGTCGCGCTCAAGCGGTACAAGAAGGCCGCGGCGCTTTGGGGCGAGAACCCCGCGGCCGAGGAAGGCAAGGCCGCGATGGAGACCGCGCGCCGGGACCTCGAGAACTCCCGGTGGTACGAGGAGGCCAGACGGTTCGGCCGCCTGGTGGCCAAGGGGAGCGGCGGGACGCTCGCGGTGGTGACCGGCGGCGGGCCCGGCATCATGGAGGCGGCCAACCGGGGCGCCTTCGAGGCGGGCGGCCCGAGCGTGGGCTACAACATCGCCCTGCCCAAGGAGCAGGGCTTGAACCCCTATGTCACGCCGGGCCTGTCCTTCGAGTTCGGCAATTTCTCGACCAGGAAGATGAACCTCAGGCACGGCGCGGCCGCGTACGTCTTCTTCCCGGGCGGCTTCGGGACCATGGACGAGCTCTTCGAGACCCTGACGCTCATGCAGACCGGCAAGATCGCCCGCGTGCCCATCGTGCTGGTCGGCGAGAAGGCCTACTGGCAGAAGGTGGTGGGCTTCCAGGCCTTCGCGGACATGGGGCTCATCGCCCAAGCGGACCTCGGCATCTTCCGCTTCGCCGAGACCGCCGAGGCGGCCTGGGACTTCGTGAGCGAGACCCTGACCGCCGCCTCCCCGTCCTTCCAGACCGTCCAATCCTTCTAGGCGTCAACGGCGAGCCCTAAGCAGTTTCTTGAGCCTGTCGTGCGGCAAGGCGTGGGCCGTGTTGCCGTCCCTGCCCTTCGTAGTCTCGGCCGCCAGCAGGGCGTTGATGACCGCTTCCTCGGCGGCGTCCCCAGCGGCTTCGAAAAGGTCGTCGAGATGGAAATCCGAGAGCACCTTGAGATCGATCATCCTCTCCTTGGGATGGTGCGGGATGCGGTTGGCCGTGGAGAAGGCCAGGGCCAGGTCCCCGCTGCCGTGGTGCCCCACCAGGCCCGTGCGCGCCACGCCGAGCATGGCCCGCTTGGACAGCCTTGAGAGCTGGCGGGAGTCGAGCGGCGCGTCGGTCGCGAGCACGACCACGATGGAGCCGTCCTGGCGCAGGGCAGGCTTCAAGTCCGTGATCTCAAGGCCCACCGGCTTTCCCAGGACCCTGAAGGTGTGCCGCTCTCCCTGGTTGGCGTTGACCAGAGCCCCCACCGTGTAGCCGCCCGCTTCCTTGGGAGTCACCCGGGAGGCGGTGCCGATGCCTCCCTTGAACTCGTAGGCCATCATGCCGGTCCCGGCTCCCGCTCCCCCCTCCTCCACCGGTCCGCTCCAAGCCTTCTCCAGGGCCTGGATGGCGTGCTCGGGCCTCACATGCCGGCCTCGCAGGTCGTTCAAGGAGCCGTCGTCGCACTCGAGGACCATGGCCACGAGCGAGTCGTCTCCGATGCCCATCCGCGGATGGCTCCTCAGCATCCACTCGATGACCCCCTGCTGGGCTTCCGGCACGCTCAAGGTGTTGGTGAGCAGGATGGGCGTCTCGAGGATGCCCGACTCCTCCAGCCACATCAGGCCCGCGGCCTCGCCGTTGCCGTTCAAGACGAAGCTCCCGGCCGCGACCTTCGATTCCCAGAGGTCCCCGTCAGCGGGGATGATCGCGGTCACGCCCGTGCGCACCGGTCCCTTGCCCGGCGCCAGAGGTCCATCGCCCTCGGACAAGGTGACGTGCCCGACGCGCACGCCCTTGACGTCCGTGATCGCGTCGTGGAGGCCGGGCGGGTAGCGGCCGATGATGATCCCCAGGTCCCGGCTGCGCTCGGCCGCGCCTGCCGGTCCCGCGAGGAGTCCTGCCAGCAACAGGAAGTCAATCATCGGGGTTCCTCCGTTTCTCGCCTCATCATGTCCCGCGCCTCGATCGAGGTCGTCGGCAATCGAGATACCGCCGCATCCGATGAAAGATGTGCCGGGCCTTCCGCAGGGACGCGGTCCAGGTCGGATTGAGGCCGGCGTCCCCATAGACGTCGATGACGGCCGGGAGGTCGGCCGCGGCGGCGGGACGCATAGTCGGTTTGTCCCTACATCGCTCCTGGCCAGGCAGCTTCATGGCGTCGGATACTTCATTGCGTGATATTCCTTGTCGGACGCTGAGGCTCTCCAGCGCCCGCTATCAGGCTGTTCTGCGGGCGTCTGGAGAAGCCCGTGGTTCGAGGGCGCAGTCCTCCGCCGTTCTCTCCGTTGCCCGCCCGGTGCTATACGGCTACTGCGTATAAGAGTGGGCTTATCGCAAAGGAACTGCGGCCAATGATCGAGTAGCCTTTGCGACGATACGCGGGGAGCGTTTCGCTAACAGCTTCTTGCTATTTCTCTTGACGGAATAGGCCGCCGATTTTTCGCGAACGCTCACCGGCGGACCAATCCAGTCTTTCCACTGATCGACAACTGCATCCAACTCCCCCTGATAGGGCTCCTGTGCGAAAAGACCAAGAGCAGTAATGGGCGTGTGCTGAGCAATATCCGGCCCCTCGACACGCAGGGGCGTCGGAGTATCAAACAGAGGCAAGGTTGCTTCAATTGACGCCTCTGCTTCGCCAGGCTCCTCTTTGTTTACAAAATCACCCATCGGCTCAAGACCCTTGGCAAAACGGCGAAGAGTCGTCTGGATAGCTTCAACGCTGTTGTCCACGCCAATCCAGCGACGACCGAGATGAGAAGCGACGGCCATTGTCGTGCCCGAACCGGCGAAGCAATCAAGCACTAAATCGCCCCTATCGGAAGATGCTTCGATGATGCGTGAAATTAGGCTGGAGTTCTTCTCGGTTGGATAGCCTGAAATCTTGATGTTCTGATTGTGAGCATCTCGGAAGTCGAGCCAAATATCTTGGATAGGCACGCCGGCGCTAGAATCGAGATATATTTTTCGACGCGGATTCCCATTGGAAGACCAAAAGATCTCCCCGCGAGCGTCCATCGCATCAAGAGTCTTGGGTGGGTACTGCCAGTGCTTTCCTGGGGGTGGATTCTTACCACGCCAGGGCTTACCCGTCTCCCCGTTGCGTACCCCCGGAGCATGCACGGGAACCTTCTTAAACCGGCGTCCAGTACCGGGCTCGGCATATGAATATTCTTTGCATGCTCTCTGCTCTGTCCAGGCGTCTACCGGGCGATGCCAGACGTAGTCGGCTGTCTTTGTATAAAACAAGATGAAGTCCGACACATTGCCGTAGACGTTTCTCGTATAGTTTTTGGGATTGCACTTCTTGCGGGTTATCCAGTTGCGGAAGTTCGCACGACCAAAAACCTCGTCCATCACCGCCTTGACGATGAAGGCCATCTTGTCATCGAGATGGACATAAATCGATCCGTCATCGGCAAGCAGCTCTCGCAACAAGATTAACCTTTCCCTCAGGAATTCCAAGTAGTGCGCGCCCTCCAGTAAATCAACATAGGCGTCCGTCTGTTTGCGCGATTGGAAGACACTCCTTGTTGCGTAAGGAGGATCAATGTATACGAGGCGAACCTGGCCGCGGACCTGGGGGGCTTTCGCCAGCGCGGCGAGCACTGCAAGGTTGTCGCCAAAGTATAGTCGGTTGGGCTCTGTTGTTTCGCACCGCTTAGACCAGAGCAGCCGGCATTGAGCGGGCTTTGTTTCGAAAATCTCCTGCTCGTCCTTTTTCCCTTCGTAGACAACATGCACATCCGTCTTGCCACCGCCTGTTCCGGTGCAACCATTAGGCAGCGGCTTGATGCCGTTCCAGTTGTTTTTCGGAATTCCTGTCGCCATAGCTCAACTCCAGGCTAAGAAAATAGCCACTCGCGGGTGAGACGTTCGGGGATCATTCGCAAGGTGGCCACCATGGTCCTTCCGGGGCGACGCCTCTCCAAGCTGGCGTAGTCGTTCCACATCGACCCAAGCAAGAGACCGGGCCCGTCATTGACGAAAATAACTTTTGTATGCAGCCGCCGTTTCTTGGCGTAGGCCAATATCTCATCGGCACAATTCGAGTAGCCGCTGGTGCGGTCATCCTCTTGCGCACCCCCACGGTCCGAATCGTAGCGCGCCAAGCCAATTGCCAAAATGGTCTTCTTCGATGGATCGTAAATAACGAAATCAACAGGCCTATCAGGCTTCGGATAGTCTTCAAAGACCTGGCCGAGGAGAATATCTTTGCCGGCGCGTTCCGGCCCCTCAATCGGAAGGTCGGGGAAGCTTGAGCGGAATACCGAGAAGAAGCGCTCAGTCAGGTCAGCCCTTCTTGCCGCGATCTTTATATTCCCACAACACGGCACAAAGTGCCTCGTCTGGGATGGGACGCGACGTGAATGCGGCTTGAACCTTCTGAATCGGCCGGAACCCTTTTCGAAACTGGCGACAGATTGTCTCAGCTTTGGACTTCTGTTTCAGCATCTCAACCGGCGTTTCTGGGCTAACATATTTCCGAAAGACTCGCGCGAGTTGGACTCGCATCCAGCCATCGGACTGCTCGGCAATGCTCAAGAATAAATGGCTAGAGGATTCTGAGGACTTCAGCAGCTGTCCGAAGAGAACCAGGACCGGCTTATACAATTCACAGGCGTCTTTGAGAATATCGGGGTAGTATTCGCCCGAAGCAAGCGTGATCCAATTTCTCGCGTCTGCTTTGTAATCAGCGAAGGAATTCGGCTTCCCCGGGGGGGTTCGTTTCACTGCGGGAGGCATAGGGGAAGGGAGGACCCCGCATTGACTACCATATGGCGATTATACTATTTCCCGCCCCCGTGCTTTGATGCGGACTCATATTTGCACCTTCTCCACTGCGCCCCTCGAACGACAGGATGAGCTGCCGCGTGCCCCGGAATCTGGCCGCGTTTCGCGGTCAGCTCCATCCTTTGTTAGGCATTTCATATTTCTTTGTAGAAACAGGGAGCCGTTGGTTTGACAGGGCTAGCAGTAACTCGAAGAGTTGAGTAGCCGCGCTTGATTGAAATCGCGATATGGTCCTTGTCGACATGCATCTTGAGTTTGCGATGGCGGAGGATGGCTTTTAATTGTCGGTGCCATTGTTGCAGGCCACAAATGACTTTGTGGCCAATGAAATGAAATCCGCGACCGCTCTTGAGAAGTATGCCGCCGAGCGGTTTTAGCGCAGATTCGACCGCAGGATCGACGGCATCCACATCAATCATGATGAGATGGTCATCGCTATATTGGTTCACGCGACTGTTGAGGCCAACGACGTAGTCCTTCGGTCTTCTGACGCGTAGACCACGCAGCAAGCGAGTTGCTCCGGCCGCAATCTGTTTGACACCAAAGATATCGAGATAGAAGGGGGTTGCCAAAAGGTCAGCCGTGTATGGTGGGAGTAGGTTTTGGGGCAGTAGACATCAAAGGAGAAGTCTCGAATGCTCTTGGGGTTGTGCTCCGCGAAGCCTCTTAGAAGGTCGACGACTTCAACGAGTGGGACCACGCCAAGGGCGAACTTGACATAGGCCGAGAGTGTCCGCAATTGCTGTTTAAGAACATCGGGATCCGGCGTGTGCGTCGTCCGGTAGTTGAATTCGTTACGCTGATCGTGGGTTTGGACATGCAGATGGGTTGGCTGAGGCTTGATGACATGGCACAGCATGGCCTGCGACACATAGAAACAAGTGAAATAGAGATGAACAATAGCCTCTCGGTATAGCCCAGCGTTGATCAAGTTCTCTGCGGCATCGCGCTCCGATGTGCCGAGCGCTATGAGAGTGCTGGCTTGCCTTTTGGCTCGCGGGCTATACTGTAGTTTCTTCATAATTTGATATGCCTACAAAGGGTATGCTGACCAGTATATCACTGCTCGGGGGATCGGACAACAGGGGGCTGGGGTCTGGGGGCTGGGGTAGGCTCTCGGGCCTGGGCAGGCAGGGGCCTCATGAAGGCCCTCGCTTGGGCCATTGGGCCCAACCTGGGAGACGGACGGAGGGCTACAATCTGGCTAGGCAATGAAGCGGCTTGTCGGCGCCGTCATCGCCGCCGTCCTTCTATGGACGAGCGGTCCTCTTCCGGCCTTCGCGGGGCAGGTGGTCTCCGCAGGGACGGGCAAGGCCGCCTCGACGCCGACGGTCGGGAACCCGGCCGCGGGGTCGCTGCGCGCGGTGCCCGGGATCCCGGGTGCCGTGTTGGCGCCTTTGCAGGCCCCGACCTTCGCGCCTGGCTTGGGCCTGCCGGGGCTGGGGGCGCCGGGGGTCCAGGCGGCGGCCGACGTCTCGGTCTTCGCGGTCCCTGGCGCGATCGCGCCTGAGGTCCTTCCTGTCGCCGTCCCGGCCGCCTCGCTCGGGAACATCATCCCGGTCTCTGAGCCCTCTAGCCAGCCTGTCGACGTTTCCGCCGGGAGAGCCGTCGTCACCTCCCAGGATTCTCCTTCCGTCGGCCTTTCAGCGCCGGACTCTCAGGAGCAGGCTGGGACATCGGCCAAGACCCTGCGGAGTCTTGGCTCGAGCCTTGCGGAGCAGGAGCAGATCGGCGGGAATCTCGACCGGACTTACGACGGCTCGCTGGCCCGCAAGGCGGACCCGGTCTCTCCGACCTTCTGGGGCAGGATCTTCCCGTACAAGGTCTCGACCTCTCTGGTCAAGCCCACGCAGATCGTCCCATCCACGAAAGGCGAGACCCCTGGGCTCCAAGCCCCGACTCCGGAGAAGCCCAAGGGCTCCATCCCGGTCTCCTACTACCTCTATCTCGCGGGACAGTACCTCTACGCCTTGGGGCAGGAGGCGACCTCGCTCATCGCGCCTCTCTACGCCTACGCGGCGCAGGGCCTGGCGTTCGCGGTCACGACCCAGGCGGCGTTCCTCCTCGCCATCCTGCCGGGAAGCCTGCTGGGGGCGCGCTGGGTCAAGCGCTTCGACGCCAAGCGGGTCTACGTCGCGGGCAACATCGTGCACGGGCTCTTCGTCCTGTCCGTGCCGGTCAACCACGTCCTGACGGGCGTGTTCTCGCCGGTCCATTTCATGCTGTCGAACCTGGTGGCGGGCTTCATCTACGGGTCCCTGCGCGGCGTGGCGGAGAAGGAGATCGCGCCGCGCATCATGGGGCAAGGGGACCGCGACGGGCTCAACAAGGCCGGCGCCCTCTTCTACGCGGCCTTCGAGGGAGCGGAGCTCACCGCGGCGCTCATCATCGGGGCGCTCATCCCAATCCTGGGCTTGAACCCGACCGCGGCCGTCATGTCCGGGATGATGCTCTTGAGCGCTCTCCCCCTGGCCCTCATGAGGCTCAATCGCGGCCGCGAGGGAGAGGAGGAGAAGGGCGGCACGGAGACGAGCCTGCCCAAGACGCTCTACCTACCCTACATCTTCACGGTCTTCTCGCACCTCTCGCTCTACATGTTCCTCTCGCCCTTCCTGGCCCTGGAGGTGTTCCACAAGGCTGCGCTCAACGGCGCCATCGTGGCCTTCTACACCGTGGGGAGCCTGGTGGTGGCCCTGGCCACGGCGTATCTGCCGAAGGTGGGCAAGGCGCTCTCCGAGCGCGGCTGGGCGGCCGTGGGCATCGGCGCCATGATCGCTTTCCTGGCCGCCTCGCTCCTTCTCCAGAGCTTGCCGCTGACCTTGGGCGCGGCCTTCCTGCTCGGCGTGGGCCTGACCGCCATGCAGATCCAGTGGCGCTCGCTCTACCAGCAGAGGCTCTCCCTCTCGGCCCAGCCCCACGTGTTCCAGTGGCTCTCCATCATCCCGGTCATGGCCACCCTGCCGCCCTTCGTCTTCATGCAGGCGGGCCTGTTCATGGGCTGGTCCATGCCGGTCCTGCTGGCTTGGCTGGCCGTGGCCATCACCGCGGTCAGCCTCGGCGTCCCCCTCGTGAACTGGCTCGTGAAGCGCCTGAAGAAGCCCGGGCCGCCTGCTCAGGGGCCTTCCAAGCCTCTCACGCCTCAGGCGCGCTGAGGCGCGGACCGCGGTCGCCTCACCATAGGCGGAAATCCGCTCCCTTGCAGACCGGGATCTGCAGGCTGTTGTCGCGCGCGGCGGCGTCCTTGACCTCGGCCTTGACGCCGTCGCAGACGGCCAGCGCGCTGGACGAACCCAGCCTCGGCCGGAAGCCGTCCCAGGCTCGCGTAGACCTCGGCCAGGGAGACCGCCGTGGTCTTGAGCAAGCCGGGATCCCCGTCCCAGGAGAGCAGGTAGGCGTCGTGCGAGGCCGGGTCCGGCGCGCCGTGGCCCGAGTAGTAGAAATAGACCTTCGAGCCGGGCTTGGCGTTCTTGGGCAGCCAGGATTCGAGATAGCCTTTGATGCGGCCGGCCGTGGCCTTGTCGCCGATGAGGCGCACGATGTTCCCTTCCGGGACTCCCAGCCTGGTCAGATGCGCGGCCACTGCTTCCGCGTCGCGCTGGGCGAAGTCGGCCTTGGGCAGATGGGAGTCCTGGTAGGATTCGATGCCGATGACCAGGGCCAGGTCATCGGGGCGCGGCGCTTTCGGCGGGAAAGCAGGCTGGTCCACGTCCGAGGCGTAGCTCTTCTGGCTCCCGCGCTTGAGCTCGGCGATCTGCGACTCGAGGGCTTTGAGCTCCGTCTTGGCCGCGTTCTCCCGCTTGAGCTTCTCCAGTTCGGCCAGCTTCACGGCGACTTCGGGGTTGTCCGCGTACTGCACGCTCACGGCCGGCGCGGGAGAGGCGCGCTCGGCCCGGCCCAGGTCCACGCGCGCCAACGCTTGGGCCTTGCCGGAAGCCGCAGCCAGCGGCACGGCCGCGTAGGTCTTGCCCAGCACGTCGAATTCCGCCGAGGCCAGGGCGAGCTTCGTCCCGTGGCGCTCGAAGACCAGACGGGGGTTGGAGGATTGCAGGGCCCCGTCGAAGGCTTGGGCCTGCTCGGGAGGGATCGTCTCCCGCAGGACGAAGGCCTGCCTGAAGTCCTTGGCATAAGGGCTCTCGGAGGCCACCTGGGGAGAGAAGGTCTGCGTGTTCGGGTCATAGTCCCTGGCTTGGACGACCTTGGGAGAGCCGAACACGATGGAAAGCGCCTCTTGAAGGACCGCGTTCCTGCGCCAGGAGGGATAGTCGGAGGCTTTCTTGTCATGAGCCGCAACCGCCTCTTCGTAGCTCCTCTTCTCCTTGGCCACGCGCGACTGAAAGGCCGCAGCCGGCTCATAGTCGCCCTGGACCAGCTTGGGCGCCTGCGGCCTGGGTCCGCCGACGAACCTCTCGAGGTCGCGCCGCAGGAGGTCCCCGGCCGCGGCTTCCACGTTGGCCCAGGGAGAGGCCGCTGAGTCGAGCTTGAAGCCGGAATCCTTGAAGGGGTTCGCCTCCCAGACGATGCGGCCTCCGGCCAGGCCGCTCCTGCGTTCCGAGGGAGTGGATGCGACGCGCGCCAAAGCCAGTGAGCGGGCGCGCCGCTCCGGGCCTTCGGCCTGGGCTTGCGCCAGGAGGCGCAGGATCGCATCCTTGGGGCACGAGGATTCCTGGCCTGTGCAGACCCAGTACGAATCCAGCCCCCCGGCAGGGGAGGCCCCGCAGTCGACGAGGGTCTTGACGGCGTCCAACCGTCCCTGGTAGGAGGCGTCTTCGAGCGCGGTCGGCCGCTGGTAGCCCTTGGAATCAGGGTCCGCGCCGTGCTGGAGCAGGAGTCCGACGATCCGCGTCTGGCCGGCGTACGCGGCCTTGCCGAACGGTATCCCGATGTTGGGGTCAGCCCCATGCTCGAGCAGGACCTTCACGACATCGGCGCTCTCCTTGTAGACCGCGTCCTCGAGCGCGGTCGAGCAGGACCTTGACGACTTCAGCGCTGCCCTTGGCGGCCGCTCGCGCCAGCAAGGTCCAGCCGAAGCCGTCGTCGCCGTTGGGGTCCGCGCCCTGGGTGAGGAGCGCGGCGACCTTCGCAGAGTCCCCCTCGTCCAGGGCCTGGACAAGGCCGGGCGGCGGGGCCGCGGACGCGGAGGAAGCGGACGCGAGGATGACGGCTAGGGCGAAGAGGTTGGATCTCATGACTCTCTACGGGGCCTCCAAGCCCCTCCGGACCGCGCCGCCGAAGGCCTGGCGGAAGGATACGTCCTTCTCCAGCTTGCGGCACAAGGGCGCGGAGACCTCGAGCTGGACTCCTGCCTGCTGGCTGCGGTTGACGATGTTGCGCGGCCCCGAGCCAGGCAGGCGCCGGCAGGGCTCGTTCGCCGGGATGCCGGCCTCGGTCAGGCTCTTGACCATGGAGGCGCGCTTGGCCGCGTTGGCCCCCCCCACGCACACGGACTCTACCATGTCGCGGGCCCCGTGCACCGACACGGCCAGGACTGAGGAGGTCGCCAGCGCCACGGCCGCCGGGTCGTCGAAATGAGAGGCCGTCACATGGAGCCTGCGGCACTTCTTGAAGGATCGGGGGCACTCGAAGAGGTAGTAGTTCCAATCGCTCCCGGCCACGGCCAGGGCGCCCTGGGAGGTCCCGGGCTCGATGTTGCCCCCGTGGATGGCGAACACGGTGACGGAGGACTTGCGGTCCTCGAAGCGGACGCGGTAGTCCTTCCCCTCCCGGGATGCTTCCTTCATAGAGAGGAAGTCGGGGTAGAGGTCCTTGGACTTCTCCTTGGCCGCCGGTTCCTGGGCGAGGGCCGGGACCGCCAGCGCGGCGGCGGCCAGCAGGCGCCAGGAAATGAGCCGCCGGGCCTTCGCCCGGAGCACTAGCGCTGGGCCTCGGCGAAAGGCGAAGGCAGCTTCGCCTTGCACCAATCCCGGACCGCCTTGAGCTGGGAGGGGCCGTCGATGCCGGCCTCGGCCAGCACGCGGTCGCCCTGGCCAGAGCCGAGGTAGTGGCCTGTCCTGAAGGCGTGCAGGGACCGGCGCAGCCCCTCGTCGGACCTGACCCAGCGCCACAGGGTGGGCAGGGTGAAGTCCGTGATGCCCATGGCTTGGGTTGCGAGGCGCTCCGGGAAGATCGCCGAACGCTCCTTCTGCGGGAGGAGGTCGAAGAGCTCCGCGCTGGCGACGTAGAAGATGTTGAGGTCCAGCCCCTCCCGGTCGATCATGGGCAGGGCGTCGCGCACGAAGGCGATCGCGACCCCCGAGCCTTGCAGGACCACGGTCCGGTCGCTCTTGCAGCGCCTGAGGGCGTAGACGCCCTTGGCAGCTGCCTCGGCCGGCGGCAGGCGCATGGCCGCGCGGTCCGGCACGGTCTCCGGCGGCCGGGTCACGAAGGGCGCCAGGAGCGCGGGCCTGGCAGCCAGGCCCGCGATGAGGAGCGGCCAGACCTCGGATGGCTCCCACGGGACGAGCGTGATGGCGGTGCCCTCGGGGAAGTTGTTCTGCAGGAGCTGGAGCGACTGCGGGTCGGCGTGCGTCGGCCCGTCCTCTCCTGTCTTGGGCCCGGCGTGGGCGTTGATGATGATGAAGGTGCGGTAGGGCCGGCCGTCCACGGAGCGCCGGGCCTGCTGGCCGATGACGTGGAGGCGCGCCGGCACGTGTTCGAGCGCGGCGATGAAGGAGGCGTAGGAGCTGGTCGCGCCGATGTGCCGGCCGAAGGCCGCCAGGCCCCCCATCATGGCGCCCATGGCGTCCTCGCAGATGCCGCCGACCGAGGCGAGGCGCGACCCGGGGTTGTTCCGCGAGTGGAAGAAGCCCTTCGGGAATCCCTCGTTGAGCACGGAGACGCTCGTGGAGTCCAGAAGGTCGGCCGCGCAGCCGATGAAGGCGCCTTTGGTGAGCTTGTTGAGGTGGCTCAAGGATGCGCCCATGGCCTGACGGATGGTCACGGACTGCCCCGGCTTGTATGAGACCTCGGCCGGCGGCTGGGCGGGGCTTAAAGGGGCCTCGTACAAGGCCTTGAGGTCCGGACCGTCGGCCCTCAGGGAGCGCGCCTGGGACTTGAGAAGCGAGCCCGCGTCCTCGATGCGCTGGGCCGCGGAGCGCGCGGTCTTGCCCTCGGATTCGAGGGCCTTGCGGATGATGGCGAGGCACGCCCAGTAGGCGGCCTCAAGCCGTTCCGGCGTCTTGTCGCCCTCGAAGCGAGGGAACTCGACCTTGAACCGCTGCTCGAAAGGCTCAAGGGCCTTGTAGAACCCGGGTGAGCAGCACGGATGGCCCGCGCCGTGCGACTTGCGGCCTTCGATGCCGTACTGCCAGCCCTTGACCGTGCGGTAGACGACGGCGGTGGGCTGGCCGTTATCGATACTGGCGGCCAGTTTCTGGCCGCCATGGACGAGCGCGAAATCCAAGCCGTTGGGCACCTCAATGACGTTCCAATCGTGGAGGTGCAGGAGTTCCGCCGGGTCCCACTGGACGTAGTCCCCGGGCCTGTCGCCCTCGGCGCAGACATGGTCCGAGTCGATGGAGGCCTGGTTCCAGTCAACGTGGAGGGTGAAATTCGAGATGCCCATGGTGGCCGCGGAGGCGAGGGCCTCATGCACGCGGCCCGGCGTCATGCCGCCCTCGCCCTCTATGGCGTGGATGCGCGGCGCCTGGCCGCCGAAGGAATCCAGGGCGGCCAGGGCGATGCCCATGGCGGCCGGGACGCCCACTCCGCTGGCGCCGGTGGCGATGGGGATGAAGGGAGTGGCCGGCGTGGGATGGCCGTCCAAGGCCTTGGCCTTGTACTGCCTGAACAGAGGCGTCGGCTCCGTAGGGTTGCGCCGGAAGCCCAGAAGGTCCTCGAAGCGTATCTGCCGGGAGGCGTCGGGCAGGAGCGAGGGCTTGGCGATGCGCACGCATTCGTTGCGCAGCCCCCAGAGCGAGTAGAGGCCCATGGCCTTGTGCCCGGCCGCGTAGCAGAGCAGGTCGTTGGCGGGGTCGGCCGGGTCCCGGTAGTCGTAGGCCATCGCGTCGAAGACGAGGACTTGGGCGATCCTGCCCGAGGAGATGCTCCCTCCCGGGTGCCCCGAGGTCGGCACGAAGTTGAAGAGGGTCGCGACCAGGGTCCTGTAGACGAGGTCCAGGTCCTCCCAGAAAGCCGGGTCCGCGAGGGGTTCTTTCTGGGCCTTGAGGAGCTGGCCCCTGCGGGCGCGGAGCTTCACGGTGCTCACGGGGTTCTCGGTTGCGCTCATGTCAGGACCGTCCTTTTCGGGATGACCACGATGCCGCTGGGGCTGACGAAGAACTTCTTCCTGTCCTCTTCGATGTCATAGCCGATGGACATCCCCTCGGGCACGCGGACGAATTTGTCGATGATGGCCCGCTGCACGCGGGCGTGCCGGCCCACCTCCACGCCGTCGAAGAGGATGGATTCCCTCACCTCGGCGTAGGAGTTCACCCTGACCAAGGGGCCGATGACCGAGTTGCGCACGCGGCCGCCGCTGATGATGGAGCCGTTGCAGATCAGCGAGTCCAGGGCGACGCCCATCCTGCCTCCCGGCCCCTCCTGGGAGAACACGAACTTGGGCGGCGGGGTCTGCATGGGCTTCATGTAGATGGGCCAGTCGGTGTCGTAGAGGTTGAAGAGGGGGTCGACCGCCACGAGGTCCATGTGGGCCTCCCAGTACGCCTCGATGTTCCCCACGTCGCGCCAGTACTTGAAGGCCTTCTTGTTCTCGTCGATGAACGGGGCCGCCATGACCTTGCCGCGCGCCATCATCCTGCCGACGATGTCGCGGCCGATGTCGTGGGAGCTGGCTTTGTCGGCGGCGTCCTCCTCGAGCGCCTCGAAGAGGGGCTTGGGCCGGAAGGCGTAGATGCCCATGCTCGCCAGGCACATGTCGGGCCTCTCCCGGATGGTCGGGGCGTCCTCGGGGGCGGGCTTCTCCTTGAAGTTCACGATGCGGTTCTCGGAGTCCACCTCGAAGATGCCGAAGAACCGGGACTGGTCGCGCGGCATCTCGATGGCGCTGATCACCATGTCGGCGTTGTTGTCGAACAGCATCTCGATCATGTGCCGGTAGTCCATCTTGTAGATCTGGTCGCCGGAGAGAGACAGCAGGACGTCCGGGTTGGCGTGCTGGATCGAGGTCTTGTTCTGATGGATGGCCGCGGCCGTGCCGGTGTACCATTCCTCTCCCGTGCGCTGCTGGGGAGGCAGCGGGTCGATGAACTCGCCCAGGTGCGGACGGCTGATGAACCGCCAGGCCTCGCGCAGGTGCGCGTCGAGCGAGCGCGACATGTACTGGGTGAGCACCAGGATCTTGCGCAGCCCGGAGTTGATGCAGTTGCTCAGCGTCATGTCGACGATGCGGTACATGCCGCCGAAGGGCACCGCGGGTTTGGCGCGGTCGCGGGTGAGGGGCTCGAGCCGCTCGCCCTTGCCGCCCGCGAGGAGGACCACCAACACCTTGTCGAGACGAATCATCGCTGCCCAGCGCCTCCGGCACCGGCGGCTCCCAGCCGCCGGCGCGCCGCACCATTCGGAAATGGTGACCTAGGTCACACCATCATTATATTACTTTTCCATCGGGCGCAAGTCCGCATGGGGCGCGCGGGTGCGCCGAAAATTTAGGGGTGGGCGGCTACCTACCCGGCCCAGGGATTGCGGCTGAAGGGCTTTTCCAGGTCCCTTTCGGCCAAGGCATCACTGGGCCGCTTGCGCGCCAACGGCAGGATCAATAGGTCGCAGAACATCGCGTCGAAGATCCGCCTGAGCGTGTCCATCTGCACCCCGCACTTCCCGGCCTCCAAGCGGGCGATATGAGGCTGCGGGACGGCGCAGCGTCTGGCCAGTTGCGCCTGGCTCATGCGCAGCGCTGAACGAAGGGCTCTTACCAGGACCGCCGGAGGTGCTTGGGCGGCCGAAGGC
>JACQWX010000012.1 GCA_016209035.1 Elusimicrobiota bacterium
ATGAACAGGAACCGTTCGCTCCTCAGGCGCCTCTACGAGCTCAGAAGGGGCGAGACTCCGCCTATCGGAGGGCTGGACGCCATGTACGTCGTGGCCTCCAGCCAGACGACGGACAAGGGCGAGCACAGCCGCGCCCTGGAGGACATGATCAAGGCCCTTGAGGGAGGCAAGCCCGGGAAGCCCCCGGGGAACAGGCTGATGCTGATCGGGAGCGAGGACGACGACACCGCGTTCGTGAAGATGGTGGAGTCCGCGGGCGCCACTATCGTCGTCGATGACCACTGCACGGGATCGCGGTATTTCTGGGAGGACGTCCATGCCGACGGGGACAGGCTGGGCGCCATCGCGCGGCGGTACGTGGACCGGGTCCCATGCCCATCGAAGGATTGGCCCGTGAGGAAGCGCCTGGACCGCATCCTCAAGCTCGCCAAGGACTATGAAGTGGAGGGGGCGCTCGTGATCCAACAGAAGTTCTGCGACCCGCACGAGCTGGACATCCCCGCGATCAAGAAAGCGCTCGAGGAGAACGGCATTCCGTCCCTCTTCCTCGAGTTCGACGTGACGGTCCCGGTCGGCCAGTTCAAGGTGAGGGTCGAGGCCTTCCTGGAGATGATCCGGCAGGAGGACCTGTTTTAAGGGAGGACAGCATGGCGAACCAAGCGATGACACACAAGACCGAACGTCTGAAGTGCTGGGACAAGGCCAAGGAGATCAGACAGCGGTACTACGAGGATTATGCCAAGGCCCATGAGAAGGGCGGCATCCGCTGGGCCGGCGGCGCGTGGTCCATCGGCTCGATCGCGGCCGGCCTGGGCAGGGACGTCCACTCGCTCACCTCCGAGCCCTACGCCGCCAGCATCGCCTTCGACAAGGAGTTCTCCGACAAGTGCCTGACGGCGACGGAGAAAGCGGGCTACGCCCGGGACCTCTGCTCCTACATGCGCAATTACTGGGGGAGCGTGCTCCTGAACCGGTACGCCTTCGGCGGGGAGTTCCCCAAGCCCGACTTCATCTGGCAGGACCACATATGCTGCAGCCACGCGAAGTGGTACCAGGTGGTCAGGGACATCGAGGGAGGGGATATCCCCTTCTTCTGCCTCGACGTGGCCGCGGGGCCCTACAACGAGCTCAACGACAACAAGCTCGACTACGTCGTGGGCCAGCTGCACGACGCCATCGCCTGGATGGAGAAGGTCACCGGCCGCACCTACGACGACGGGCTGCTCATCGAGGCGGTCCACGACGAGTGCCGGGCGACCTCGGTCTGGGCCGAGATCTGCGCCCTCAACAAGACGGTCCCGGCGCCCCTGGATGAGAAGACCATGTACTCACTCTACGTCCTGGGGACCCTCAAGAAGCACTCCAAGGAGGTCGCGGACTTCTACGAGGAGCTGCGCGACGAGGTGCGCGAGCGCGTCGTGCGGGGGATCGCCGCGGTCGCCAACGAGCGGTGCCGCGTGATGACCGACACCCAGCCTCCCTGGGGATTCCTGGACGTCTTCAGGTACATGGAGAAATTCGGCTGCGTATCCGTGGGCTCCCTCTACACCTTCGCGCTGATCGGGATGTGGGAGGACAAGCCCGACGGGACCTGGGGACCCAGGACGACACCGCAGCAGAAGGGGATCAAGATCAAGGACAGGGAGGAGGCGCTCAGAATCATCGCCGAGTGGAACCTGTCGAAGCCGGAGTGGCAGCACTTCTACCACCCCAAGTACAAGAGCGACATGATGATCCGGATCGCCAAGGAGTGGAAGCTCGACGGCGTCATGCTCCATTACAACAGGGGCTGCGAGGGTCTGACCGTAGGGATCGCCGAGAACAGGCTGGCCCTGCAGGGGGCGGGATTCCCGGTCATGACATTCGAGGGGAACATGGGCGACGAGCGGGAGTTCGACAAGGCCCGCACCCTGTCCCGGATCGACACCTTCATGGAGAGCCTCGGCATCGCCAAGTAGGCTCCCGCGAAATTTCAATCAGGAGGCGGCCAGATGATCACAGCAGGAGTGGACGTCGGAGCGAAGAACGTCAAGGTCCTGATCCTCAAGGACGGCGTGCCCGCGGGCCGGGGCTTCAGGACGATCGGCTTGGACACGCGCAAGGCTATCGAGGAGTCCTTCAACGAGGCCGTTTCCCGGAGCGCGATGAAGACCGCGGATATCTCGAGGACCGTGGCCACGGGGGCCGGCCGCAAGGAGGTCAAGTTCGCCGACGGGGAGCTCACCGAGGTGGGGGCTTCCGCGAAGGGCGCCCACCGGCTCTTCGGCTCCGCGCGCACCGTGATCGACGTGGGCGCCGAAGAGGGCCGGGCGATCAAGGTGGGCGCGGACGGCAAGGTCCTGGATTTCGCAGTCAACGAGAAATGCGCCGCCGGCGCCGGCGCCTTCACCGAGGCCATGGCCCGGGCCCTGGAGGTGAAAGTGGAGGATCTGGGGCCCCTCTCCCTCAAGTCCCAGAAGGCCGTCCCCATGAACGCGCAGTGCGCGGTGTTCGCGGAGAGCGAGGTCGTCAGCCTCATCCATGCCAAGACCCCCAAGGAGGACATCGCCCGGGCCGTGCACGACGCGATCTCGGACAGGATCATCTCCATGGTCCGGCGCGTCGGGGTGGAGAAGGACATCGCCGTGGTGGGCGGGCTGGCGAGGAACGTCGGGTTCATCGAGTCCATCAAGCGCTCGCTGGCGGCCGAGGTGCTCGTGCCGGAGGACCCCGACTACGCTGCGGCGCTCGGAGCCGCCCTGCACGCGGTTGAGACCGGAGGCTGATCATGGCTGAGGAATTCTGGAGATGGACCGAGTACAGAAAGACCATGGACGGCGTGGATTGGAAGAGCGCCGAGGCGCTGACCGTGGGCGTCGACGTGGGATCGGTCAGCTCCCAGGCCGTCATCATGGCTGACGGGAAGCTCTACGCCTACAGCAGCATGCGCACGGGCTCGGACAGCCCCCAGTCCGCCCAGAAGGCCATGGACTGGGCCCTCGAGGGGACGGGCCTGACCATGGACAAGATCCGCTACACGGTCGGCACGGGCTACGGCCGCGTGAACGTCCCCTTCTCCAACAGGGCCATCACCGAGATCGCCTGCCATGCGCGGGGGGCGCACTATCTCTACGGTCCCACGGTCCGCACGGTCCTGGACATGGGGGGCCAGGACTGCAAGGCCATCCGCTGCGACGAGAAGGGCAAGGTGCTGAGCTTCCTCATGAACGATAAGTGCGCGGCCGGGACCGGCCGCGGCATGGAGGTCTTCGCGGACCTCCTCCAGGTGCCGATCGCCGAGATCGGCGAGCGATCGCTCGACGTCGACGAGGAGCCGCGGCCCGTCTCATCGACCTGCGTGGTCTTCGCCAAGTCGGAGGCCACGGGCCTCCTGCGGGAGGGCTGGCCGAAGAACAAGGTGATCGCGGCCTACTGCTCGGCGATGGCCAAGCGGGTCGTCACCCTCCTGGAGCGGACCGGGGTGCAGAAGGATTTCGCCATCACCGGCGGGATCGCGAAGAACTCCGGCGTGGTCACCCGGCTGGCCAAGGAGCTGGGCATCAAGCCCCTGGACACCGGATACGACACCCAGCTGGCCGGGGCGGTGGGCGCGGCGCTCTTCGCGCAATCCATCGTGAAGAAATCGATGAGCAAGGCGGGCGCCGGTTGATCGCGAACTACGGCTACATGGACGGAAGCGGCGAGTTCTTCGTCCGGATCGACACCGGGAAATGCGACGGGTGCGCCGACTGCGTCGCCGCCTGTCCGGCGGGCGTCCTGCAGGTGGCGGAGGACGAGAACGACCCGCTCTCCGAGCAGCCCGTGGCGAAGGTGAACGAGGACCACCGGAGGAAGCTCAAGTACTCCTGCGGGCCCTGCAAGCCCGTCGCCGGCAGGCCCCCCCTTCCCTGCGTCGCGGCATGCAAGCCGGGGGCCATCGAACACTCCTGGTAGGACGGCAGCGTTGAGACTCGTCATCGACGGTCGGACGGTCGCATTCTCCGCGGGGCCTGGCACCACGATACTGGACGCGGCCCTGGCCGCGGGCGTCTACATCCCCGCCCTTTGCCGGCATCCGGACCTTCCCCCCGCCTCGGATTGCGCGTCCGTCGCCGAGGTCTTCCGGGGCTCCGAGAGGATCGTCTCGGACGGAGGCTCGCCGCGTCCCTGCGGGCTGTGCCTCGTGAGGCTGGAAGGGGACGCCGCCCCCGTCCTCTCCTGCGAGAGGCGGGCCCAAGAGGGAATGGTCGTGGAGACCGACACCCCGGAGCTCCGGGCCGGGCGCCAGGAAGCCCTGGCCGCGATCCTCAAGGACCACCCCCGGGCCTGTCTTCTCTGCAGCCAGAGGGAAGGCTGCTCCCGGGAGCCGTGCTCCACGAATGTCCCCGCGGGCGAAAGGTGCTGCGCGCATCTTGGCCGCTGCGAGCTGGAGAAGGCCGCCGATTTCATCGGGGTCCCGCAGAACCTGGGGAAATACGCGCCGCGCGGCCTGCCCGCGGCCGACGACGGGCCGCTCTTCAGGCGGGACTACAACCTCTGCATCGGCTGCACCCGGTGCGTGCGCGCCTGCAACGGCCTCAGAGGATTCGGAGCGCTCGGCTACGTCGTCCGGGACGGCGCAGTCTGGGTGGGCGCCGTCCGCGACCGAGCCCCGGAACCTCCCACTGGGAGGCGCGGCGCCTTGACACCGCCGGGCTGCGGGTTCTGCGGCGCCTGCGTGGAGGTCTGCCCCACGGGGGCGCTGACCGATCTGAGGCCCTTCAGCCCCTCCGAGAGGGACGCCGCCCTGGTCCCGTGCAGGCATGCCTGTCCCGCGCGAGTCGACATCCCGGCCTACGTCCGGGCCGTTGCCGAGGGCGATCCTGACCGGGCCGTCTCGGTCGTCCGGGAAAGCGTCCCCTTCCCCGCGATCCTCGGCATGGTATGCAACCATCCCTGCGAGGACGCCTGCCGCAGGGGAGAGATCGACGAGCCCGTGGCGATCTGCGACCTCAAGCGCTTCGCCGCCGAGAACGGAACCGCGTCCGGGAGCGGGACCGTAGCTCCCATGCATCCGGCGACCGGCAGGAGCGTCGCGGTCATCGGCTCGGGTCCCGCGGGGCTGGCGGCGGCATACTATCTGCGTGGGGCCGGCCATCGGGTCAAGCTCTTTGAAGCCGAGGGCAAGCCGGGCGGCATGCTGCGCTACGGCATCCCCCCCTACCGCCTCCCGGAGGCCCTCCTGGACAAGGAGCTCCAAGGGGTCCTCGCCGGCGTCGAGTTGAAGACTCAGGCGGCACTGGGAAGGGACTTTCAACTCGCCGACATCTTCAAGGAGGGCTTCGACGCGGTCTTCCTCGCCACGGGAGCGACGCGCAGCTCGAGGCCGGATCTCCCCGGCGTGGAGAGCGAAGGCGTTCTTTGGGGTCTCGAATTCCTGAAGGAAGCGGGACGGGGAGGGAACGCTGGCTTCTGCGCGGGCTCCAAGGTCGTGGTCATCGGCGGCGGGAACGTGGCCCTGGACGTGGCGCTCTCGGGGCTCAGGCTCGGGGCCTCCGAGATGACGGTCGCGTGCCTGGAGTCCGAGTCCCGGATGCCCGCGTTCCCCAAGGAGATCGCTCACGCCAGGGAGGAGGGCGTCAAGATCATGAACTCGTGGGGCCCCAGGGCGATCGAGTCCGAAGGGGGCCGCGTGAAGGGCGTGACGCTCAAGAAGTGCGTCCGGGTCTTCGACGAGGCGGGCGCTTTCTCCCCCGAATACGACGAATCGGTCCTTGAGCGGCTGGACGCGGACAAGGTGATCATGGCCGTCGGACAGCGGCCGGACCCCGGCGTGGTCTTCGGGCCGGGGATGCCCTTGGCGGCCAAGTCCGGCTGGCTCAAGGCCCAGGACGCCGCGACCGACATCCCGGCCGTGTTCGCGGGCGGAGACGCTGTCCGCGGGCCGTCTTCGGTCATCCAGGCCGTGGCGGACGGCAAGAGAGCCGCGCAGCGGATCGACGAGTTCCTGACCCAAAGGGGCCGGGTCGAAAAACCTCCTGCGCAGGCCCTGGAAGGAGCGGCGCCGGATCCGCGCGTCGCTCCCGAAGAGCGGTTCTGCGACCGCCGCAGGACCGCGATGCCGTGCCTGAACCCCCGGGGAAGGAAGGGCTCCTTCGCTCCCATCGAGCTGGGACTCGGCGCGGACGAGGCGGCCGTTGAGGCGGGCCGCTGCCTGCGATGCCATCTGAGGCTCGCGATCCGGCGGGCGGCCCTGCCTCCGGAGAAGTGGCTGCCCTTGTGCCGGGAGGCGTTGGAGCGCGTGCGCGAGAAGGAGGGCGTCTATCAGCTGGCCGACGAGAAGAAGACGGTGACACGCATCGCGGGGACCCAGAACCTGCTGCAGGCGCTCGGCGCCGAGCTGGAGAAGGACGGCGCGCGCTACTTCTGCTTCGAGGAAGACCCCATGTACACGAAGCGCGAGAGCGAGCTCCTGCAGCAGCATCTCCAGAAGCACGGCAAGATGCCTGGAACGGGCGAGGAGGACCTCGATGAGCTGTTTTAGGACTTCCCCAAGTTCCGTCTACAGGCGAGCCAGGGCCCTGAGCATGTCAAGGGAAAGAAATTGTACGATGGGACCGAGGAGTCCCAAGGGAACATGCGGATAGAGGAACTGGAATACCACGCGCCGTCCTCGCTGGACGAGGCTTGCAGGCTGCTCGGCTCCTTGGGCCCGAAGGCCAAGGTCCTGGCCGGGGGCACGGACCTTCTGGTCGACATCAAGCAAGGAGCGCTGGACGCAGGGCACCTGGTCTCCCTGGCCAAGGTGCCGGGGCTCAAGGGAATCGAGCGCGAAGACGGAGGGCTCAGGATCGGGCCCATGGCGACCCCGAACCAGCTGGCCGGCTCGGACCTGGTGCGAGAGACATTCCCGGCCCTGGCCGAGGCCGCGGGCCAAATGGCCGGGACGCAGATCCGCAACCTCGCAACGCTCGGCGGGAACCTGTGCAGCGCGGTGCCCTCGGCGGACCTCCCGCCCTGCCTTCTCACCGTCGAGGCTGAGCTCATCCTGGCGGCGCCGGGCGAACGCAGGACGCTGCCCCTCAAGGAGTTCTTTCTGGGGCCCCGCCGCACGGCCCTGGCACACGGGGAGATACTGGCGGCCATCCGCGTCCCGGCGCTCCCCCCGGCCACTGGCACGGCCTATGAGAAGTTCCAACTGCGGAACGCATCGGCCCTGGCCGTCGTGGGAGCCGCGGCCCGATTGACGCTCAAGGGCGGCACGATCGAGAAGGCCATCGTCGCGATCGGGGCGTGTGCGCCGACCCCGCTCGTCATCGAGTCCGCGGCTGCGCTCCTGAAGGGCAAGGAGCCGTCCGCGCCCGAGTTCGCCCGCGCGGGCGAACTCGCGGCCAGTGACGTGCGGCCCATCTCGGACATCCGCGGCTCCGAGGGATACCGGCGCGACCTCGCGGCCGTCCTGACGGTCCGCGCCCTGAGACGCTGCCTCGCAAGGATCCGGCCATGACCATGTTCCAGACCATCACCCTCAACGTCAACGGAGACGACCACACCCTCGGCGTCAAGCCCAACGAGACCCTGCAGGACCTGCTGCGCGTCCGGCTGGGCCTGACAGGCACCAAGAAGGGCTGCGCCGTGGGCGTGTGCGGCTCCTGCACGATCCTCTTGGACGGCGAGCCCGTGAACTCCTGCATGGTGCTGGCCGTCGCGGCTGACGGCCGCAAGGTCGTGACCGTCGAGGGCCTGGCCCTTGGAGGCAGGCTCCACCCCCTGCAGGCCTCCTTCATCCATCACGGCGCCATCCAGTGCGGCTACTGCACTCCGGGCATGCTTCTGACCGCCAAGGCCCTCATCGACAAGGACCCAGACCCCTCGGACGACGACATCAAGAAAGCCTTCGGCGGGAACCTCTGCCGCTGCACCGGATACGTCAAGATCATCGAAGCCGTCCGGGGCTGGAAGGAGTTCATTCCCGAAGACAAGCGCCTCCCATTCCTCGCCGACCCGCTTCGGAGCGAGTCTCCTCCGGAGACTCGCTCCCCCGGCTCGGTCGTGGGCAGGTCCTGCGCCCGCAAGGACGCGCCGGACAAGGCCACGGGCCGCGCCAAGTACACTGGCGACATCCAGCTCCCCGGCATGCTCCACGGCAAGCTCCTGCACAGCCCCGTGGCCCACGCCTTGATCAAGTCCATCGACACCATCGAGGCGGCCAAGCTCCCGGGCGTGCGCGCCGTGATCACGGGCCGCGACGTCTCGGACGTCCTCTACGGGGTGAGCCCGGCCCGCTACGACGAGCACGTCCTGGCCAAGGACAAGGTCCGCTACGTGGGCGACGAGATCGCCGCGGTCGCGGCGGTGGACGAAACCACGGCCGCCCGGGCCGTGGATCTCATCCGGGTGGAGTTCTCGGAGCTACCCGCGGTCTTCACCGTGGAGGACGCCGTCAAGGAGGGGGCACCGGTCATCCACGACAAGTACCCCAACAACGTCAACGTGACGGTGGACCACGAGTTCGGCGACGTGGAGGAGGGCTTGCGCGAGGCCGACCTGGTGATGGAGGCTCGGTT
Source organism: Elusimicrobiota bacterium (assembly GCA_016209035.1). GTDB lineage: Bacteria > Elusimicrobiota > Elusimicrobia > UBA1565 > UBA9628 > JACQWX01. The sequence goes on from JACQWX010000012.1 coordinate 8,526, forward strand.
CACCGGGAACCGGACCTATCAAGCCCCCATCGAGCCCCACGCGTCCCTGGCGCGGTGGGAGACGAACGGCCGGCTGACCCTGTGGAGCTCGACCCAGGTCCCCCACTACGTGCAGTACCAGCTGGCCAGGGTCCTGGGACTGTCCATGAGCGACATCCGCGTCATCCGCCCAGCGGTGGGAGGAGGCTTCGGCGGCAAGGCCGAGACCTCGCCCCTGGACTTCTGCGCCGCCTACCTCGCCCGCGCGACCGGCCGGCCGGTCATGATGAAGTACGACCGCAACGAGATGTTCCTGCACGGCCGGGGCCGGCACAAGCAGTACATCGACCTCAAGATCGGCGTCAAGAAGGACGGCGCCATCACCGCCGTCGAGCAGACCGCCCACCTCGACGGCGGGGCCTACACCAGCTTCGGCATCGTCGCCGCCTACTACTCCGGGGCCATGGTCCCGACCCTGTACAAGCTGCCCCGCTACAAGTACACGGGCCGCCGGGTCTACACCAACCTCCCGGCCTGCGGAGCCTTCCGGGGCCACGGCTGCCCCCAGCCCCGCTTCGCCTTCGAGAGCCTGCTCTCCATGATCGCGGAGAAGCTAGGGATCGACGACTTCGACATCCGGCTGAGGAACGCCATGACCCCGGACACGGTCACGGCGAACCAGCTGAGCGTGAACTCCTGCGAGTTCAAGGCCACGCTCGAGAAGGCCCGCGAGGCCTCGGGCTGGCGCCGCAAGAAAGGGCATCTGCCTCCCGGCAGGGGCATCGGCGTGGGCTGCGGCGGGTTCGTCTCCGGCGCGGGCTATCCCATCTACCGGAGCGACTTCCCGCACTCCAACGCCGTCATCCGGGTCCTCGAGGACGGCAAGGCCGCCACCCTCTTCATCGCGGCGGCCGAGATCGGGCAGGGCTCGGACACGGCGCTCTGCCAGATCGCAGCCGACGAACTGGGCGTCGCCTACGAGGACATCCTTATGGCCGACTGCGACAGCGACATCTCCCCGCTCGACCTCGGCTCCTACTCGAGCCGCGTCACCCTCATGGCCGGGAACGCGGTGAAGATGGCGGCCTCCCGCGTCAAGGAGCGGCTCCTCGCCGCGGCAGGGGGCAAGCTCGGGATCGCCCCCGAGAGGCTTTCGGCCAGGGGCCGCAGGATCTTCGCCAAGGACGACCCTGGCCGCTCCATGCCGTGGGACGAGGCCGCTCGGGACGCCTTCTCGCAGGCCGGCCCCGTGGTGGGCACGGGGTTCTACAAGCCCCCCAAGCTCGGCGGCTCCCACAAGGGCGCCACGGTCGGCACCTCGCCGGCCTACAGCTTCGGGACCATCGTGGCGGAGGTGGAGGTGGACCTTGAGACCGGCAAGGTCAAGGTTCTGGAATGCACGGATTACCACGATTCGGGCCGGATCATCAACCCGTCCGGATGCCACGGCCAGGTGCACGGCGCGGTGGTGATGAGCATCGGCGAGACTCTGATCGAGAGCGTCGAGTTCGACCGCAAGGGAGCCCCGGCCAACGCGAGCCTCCACGAGTACCTCATCCCCACCTCCATGGAGGCCCCGGCCATCCGCTCGGAGTTCGTTGAGAGCTTCGAGCCCTGCGGCCCCTTCGGCGCCAAGGAGGTCGGCGAGGGCTGCACCCTGCCCGTCATCGGGGCCCTGGCCAACGCCATCCACGACGCCACGGGCGTGCGGTTCACGGAGATGCCCATCACGCCGGAGAGTATCCTGGCGGGCTTGAAGGCCAAGGCCGCGAAAGTCCCGGGGGCGGCCCAGCCGCATTAGTTTCATAGCCAATGTGAAACGCAGACAGGGCGCGGGAATCAGCGGAGCGCCCGGTCAAGGGACTCCATGGCCTTCCTGAGGACCTCGACCGAGTCCTCGGCCGCCGGGATGGTGCTGATGCGGTCGTCCTTGTCCACGACGTACACGGCCGGCCCCTCGAGGCCGAACCTCGCCCTGAGCCGCCCATGCTCTTCCTGCGTCCTCTGCGCCTGGAGCGCGGGCACGCGCACTCCCTCCTGGGCCGCCAATGACGCGAGGGCGGAGTCGTCGATGGTGTTGAGATAGAACGACAGGACCTCGACTTTGTCCTCCGGGTAGCGATGGCGCATGTCGTTCAACACCGAGATGACAGCTTCGAAGGACGGACAGCCCTCGATCCAGAAGCCCAGCACGACCGGCTTTTCGGCCCCGGACAGCGAGTGGGTCTTCCCCTGCGTATCCTTGAACCCTCCGGCGGACGCGGAGCCTCCGAAGAGGTGCGTTGCGAGCTTGTAGGCCCCGAACAGCAGGACCGCGATGACAAGTAGCCTGAAGAAGGACATGACGCTGTTCCGGCCCCCGCGGCGGGGGTGTCTACGGAGTATAGCAGATTCCCGCGCAGGGGGATTGCTGCCGGGCCGAAGGCAACCGATTCCGAAAGCCCCCAAGGTCCAAACGTGCTAAAATTTCCTGCGTAGTTATTAGGGAGGAGCTTGTGAAGCGCTTGAAGGCGAGGTTCCCGGACGCGAGGATCCCCTACGGCACGTGGGGAAGCAGCTATTTCCCGGCGTGGCAGTCATCGCCCCTGGCCGAGGTCAACATCGGCCAGTTCGCGGGCGAAGCCATGAACCGGGTCCTGGGCCTGAGGAAGGTCCCCAAGAACCGGTTGGACTACCTCATCACCGGCTCGACGATCCCCTGGCACTGGAAGTTCTGGAACTCGCCCCTGGCGGCGAGCTGCATGGGCCAAAGGCTGCCCGGCTTCCACGTGGAGCAAGCATGCGCCACGGGGCTCGAGGCCGTGGCGCTCGCGGCCGCCGAGGTCCAGGGGGGCTCCTCGGAGACGGTCGGCGTGCTCACCTTCGACAGGACGAGCGACTCGCCGGTCGGAGTCTTCCCGGAGCGCCGGTCGTACCGCCGGACCGAAGCCTTAAGCGACGTGTGGGACAATTTCGGCTTCGACCCGGCCACGGGCAAGGCCATGATCGCCGCGGCCGGAGCCGCGGCCCGCAAGCACAAGCTCGACCGCGGGGAGGTCGACGACGCGTCCCTCCATTGCCACCAGCGTTATTTCGAGACGCTCGACTCCGGCTTCCTGAAGAGGCTGCTCGTGCCCTTCGACCTGCTGAACTCCCAGGGCCGTCCGCTGGGGAGGATCGACTCGGACGTCGGGGTGAGCCGCCCGACCCGGGAGGGACTGCGCCAGCTCCGGGAGCTCGACACCTGCGTGACCAGCGGGACCCAGACCCACGCGGCAGACGGCATGGCCTGCCTGCTGGTGGCGACCAGGGAGGCCGCCCGGACCCTGAGCCCCAAGCCCGAGATCGACATCAAGCTCATCGCCAAGGCCGAAACGAGGACCCGGCCCAGCCTGATGCCCGAGGCCCCGTCCCTGGCGGTCAAGAAGCTCCTCGGCCGCACCGGCCTGGGCATGAAAGACATGGCCGTGGTCAAGTCGCACAATCCCTTCGCTGTCAACGACGTCATCTTCTCCAAGGAGCTCGGCTACGACTGGCGCAGGATGAACAAGACCGGCTCCTCCCTGGTCTGGGGCCACCCGCAGGGGCCGACCCTCACGAGGCTCCTCATCGAGGGCCTGGAGGAGGCGGTCGGGCTGGGCGGCGGCCATGTCCTGCTCATGGGCTGCGCCGCCGGGGACGTGGGCATCGCCGCGGTCTTCGAGGTGGGAGGAAAGTCATGACGGCTTCCATGAGGGCGGGGACCCTGGAGACGCTGGATCTCGGGACGGTGTTCGACGTCTTCCGCAAGGGCCGCCTGCCCGCGAACGCCCCCGAGCTGGTGGACCAGGTCTTCGGCAAGGAAGGGGAGCGCGGTTGCCTGGTCGTCTCCGGAGCCAACGGCATCGTGGGCGCGGGCAAGACCATGCAGCTGGCCTCCCGGCTCGAGCCCTTCGGGGTCCCGGTCGTCGCCCTCGACTTCGCCGGCGCTCCCGACGGGCTCGGCCGCCAGCATCCGGGGCTGGTGAGGACCTTCGGCCGCGAGCGCGCCTCCAGGATCATGGAGAACACCGTCCGTCTGAGCTACGACGGCAAGCGCCTCCCGGCCCAGCTCAAGGGCTTGAGGCCCAGGTTCCTCCTGGAGGCCATCCCGGAGATCCTGGAGGCCAAGAGAGCGCACTACGAGGTCTTCCGCCAGGCTTTCCCGGGGATCGAGATCCGCTCGGTCACCTCCGGGTTCCCGAGCTCCAAGCTCGGCGTCGGGATCGCCCATCCGGCCTTTCCCCACGAGGTCAACAAGGTCTGGGAGGTCGTGGAGGAGGAGCCCTCGGCCGTCACCCAGCTCCTCTGGGCCCTGGGGCTCACGCCCATCCCGGTCAGCGACCACTGGTCCTTCGTCCTGGACGTCCTCTTCTGCGGGACGACCCTGGCGGCCCTGCGCATCCACCAGGCCTCCAACATGCCGTACTGGAAGATCGACAAGCATGTCCGCAGCCTCCTCGGGCCCAACCCCCTGCGCGCCCACGACGTGATCGGCGCCAAGGGCGCAGACTTCCTGACCTGGTCGTGCCTCCATCACCTGAGCCGCGAGTACGGCGCCCTCTTCGAGCCCACGCCCGACCTGGAGGAGCGCAAGGACACGGGCCAGGAGTGGTATCCACCGAAACATTTGAGACCCCTGGTGGACTGGCCCCCGCAAGAAAGCGAGCTCTCGGAATTCCGGACCCGCCTGCTGGGGCCGCTCTTCCAGATGACGGCGCTCCTCCTGCACGAACGCCGGTCCCACCTCTCCCACATCAACTCTATCGGCGAGCTCTGCGCCCAGTTCCGGCGCGGGGTGCTGTCCATGATCCGCGGGCTGGGCAGGGAAACCGCGCTCGAGATCGTGCGGGACTACCATAGGCTGCATCCGCAGGCGAAGGGCGCAGGGGGCTGGCATCCCGGCGCCTTCGGGGACATGGACTCCCCGTCATGGCGGCAGCTCTACGTCAACGCGGAGCACGACGGCAAAGTGGGCATCGTCAGCATCGGCCGCGAGCGCTACAACGGCGACGTGGACGCGGAGCTCAACCGCGCCATCGACTGGCTTCAAGGCGCGAAGATCGAGCGGGTCATCGTCTCCGGCGATTTCCATCTCTCGGGGCAGATGGTGGGGGCCGACATCGCGGACTTCTTCCCCGCCCTGGAGAGCGCCGAGGAGGGCCTCAGGCTCTCCACCGCCTGGTCGAGGACCGCGCGCCGGCTCAACGACGACTTCCGGGTCTCGGTCGGGTTCGTGGGCGGGAAGCGCTGCCTGGGAGGGAGCCTCGAGCTCCTCATGCACTGCCACTATCTCGTGGCGCGCTCCGAAGCGGAACTGGGCATGCCCGAGGTGACCCTGCCCGTGGTCCCGGGCATGGAGGGCTGCCACTGGCCGTTCAGGAAGGCGTCCCCGGACCAATGGCCCCGTCTCCTCGATCTGCTCCTGACGGGGTCGCCGGTCCGCGCCGGAGCCGCGACCGGCTGGCTCGTGGACTACGCGGGCCCCCTCGAGGATGCGCTGGCCGCCGCCTGGCAGATAGCGACGGAGGGCCGGCGCGGCCTGGCGCGGCGCAAGCTGCGGGCGGGCGGCCTCAAGGGAATGCGGCTCACGGACGGCGGCGGGCATGGGCCCGGCGGCCCCGCGGTCCTGGCCGCGCGCAAGGCCATCCTCGACTGCGTGCGCGAAAGCTGCGCCAAGCCGCTGCCCGAGGCCCTCCTGGTCCAGGCCCGGCTTTGCGCGGATTTCATGGGCAGCGACCTCTGCAGGAAGGGCGGCATCGGCGCGGAACGCGCCAAGGCCACGGCATAGAAGCCATGAGTCCGCTACCCAGGGCAGGGGCCCCAAGGCCGCGGACATTGCCTCCCTGGTGGTGTCACCCTGGTGGTGTCAGGCCTTTAGAAACGGGCCTGACACCTTGATGGAAACTCCGTTGCATAGGTAATCATCAAACCATGACCACCGGAGTCCGCTCCATGAGCCAGAAGACGACGAAAGTGAAGGAGAAGCCCAAGCCGTTCCTGCTGCCCGCCTACTGCAAGGGGTGCGGGAGGTGCATCGCCGCCTGCGTCAAGGGCTGCATCACCCCGGGCG
>JACQWX010000106.1 GCA_016209035.1 Elusimicrobiota bacterium
CGGCCACCTGTGAAAGGTTCAGCCCCCGCTTTAGAAACCCGATCGCTCGCCATCGGCGCTTTTCCAGGGTTTCCTGGCTTCCATAGGGTCGCATGCAGCCAGAATAACACATTTTCCATTGCTTATGCGTAGCTCAGTAACCAGGGAAGAAAAGGACATTGTCTCATCCTTTGAGAGAGGCGAATGGAAGCCTGCGCGGAACTCCAGACAAGAGATTGCTCGGCATCGTCAGTACGCCAGGAATACACTGCGCAAGGACAGGAGAGTCAATATCCGGATCTCGTCCAAGGATTTGGAGGAATTGCAGACCATCGCCTTGCAGGAGGGCATCCCGTACCAAACCCTCATGGGAAGCATTCTTCATCGATATGCGTCGGGGCGCCTGTCGGACAGGGGTATCCAAGGTTATCGCGGCGCTTGATCTCAACCCATGAATCGAATCGTCCCAGTCTCCTATGTCCGGGCGCATCTGCCTGAGATGGTCGCCGCCATTGGCAAGAAGAAACGAGACCGCATCGTCATCACCCGCAATGGCACTGCTTCAGCCGTGCTCGTGTCGCCAGAAGAGCTGGAAACCCTGGAAATCCTCGCCGACAAGAAGCTCATGCTTTCTCTCCTGAAGGCAGAAGCGGACGAGCGCGCTGAACGCCTGGTCGAGCACGAAGTTTACCCTGCATAGAGCGGTCACGGCGCCGCGGCAATCGCCTCGATCTCGATGGAAGCGTCCTTGGGCAGGGCCGTCACCTGGACCATGGCCCGCGCGGGGTGCGGGGCGCCGAAGAACTTCGCGTAGACGTCGTTCATGGCCGCGAATTCCTTCAAGTCAATCATGTAGACGGTGGTCTTGACCACGTGCGCGAGCTCCAAGCCGGCCTCCTTGAGCACGGCCTGGAGGTTCAAGAGGGCCCTCTCGGTCTGCGCCGCCGTCCCGCCCTGGACCATCACGCCGGACGCGTCCAAGGGGAGCTGGCCGGACAGGAAGAGCCAGGGGCCGCACCGGACAGCCTGGGAGTAGGGTCCGATGGCGGCCGGAGCGGACCGCGACGCCACGGCGGATTTCCCGCTCACTTGAGGGTCTCCAGCAGCGCCCTGTTGGTCTTGTGGAGGCTCAGCATCTCGTTCAAGGCCTTGATGGCCTCGAGGTCGCCCATTCCGGCCAGGACCCGGCGCAGGCGCCACACCAGCTCCAGCACGTCGGGAGGCAGGAGCTTCTCCTCCTTGCGGGTGCCCGACTCGCGCACCTTCATGGCCGGGAAGATGCGGTGCTCGGCCGCCTGCCGGAAGAGCACCAGCTCCATGTTGCCCGTTCCCTTGAACTCCTGGAAGATGATGTCGTCCATGCGGCTGCCGGTCTCGACCAGCGCCGTGGCCAGGATGGTCAGCGACCCGCCCTCCTCAAGCTTCCTCGCCGCCCCGAAGATGCGCCGCGGCACCTCCAGCGCCCGGGAGTCGAGCCCTCCCGTCATGGTCCTGCTGCCGTTGGCGAACTGGTTGTGGACCCTCGCCAGGCGGGTGAGCGAATCGAGGAGGATGAAGACGTCCTCGCCCGCCGCCGCGTGCTCGATGGCCTCCTTCATCACCGCATCGGCCGTGGCCACGTGCTTCTCGTAGGCCTGGTCGCTGCAGGAGGCGAAGACCGATGCCGGGACGCTGCGCTTGAACTCGGTGACCTCCTCGGGCCGCTCGTCGATGAGGAGGGCGTACTGCCTGACCTTCGGGTCGCAGGCGCCCACCGCCTGCGAAAGGAGCCGCAGGAAGGTGGTCTTGCCCGCTTTCGGCGGGGAGACGATGAGCCCGCGGGTCCCTTTGCCCACGGGGCAGAGGATGTCCACGGCCCGCATGCACGGGTCCGAGGAGCCCTTCTCCATGCAGATCCATTCGCGGGGATCGATAGGGGTCTTGGAGGTGAAGACCTTCTCGGCCGGGCTTGGCTCCCTCTGCGCCGGCCTGGGCTGGTTCATGTTGCGCCGGTCCCGGTTGCGGAAATCCCGCCTGCGGAACTGTCCGTGGCCGCCATGACCGTGCTGGCCGCCGGGGCCCTGCTGGCCGCCTTGGCCGCCGTGCCTTGAGTATCCTGGCCTTCTGTCTCTCATTGCTTCGCCTCCTGGTGCGCGCGGCAAGGCTTGCTTGCCGCGCGATCCTCTTCAGATCCGTTACAGGTCAAACCGATGGCATCTCACCTCGACATCCCGTCCGATGAGCCTCCGCGCCAGCCTTCGGAACCTCTCCGGCCCGTCCGACACGATGAACCGATGCCGCCCCTTCCCGTCCGTCCGCTCCAGCCCAATCCGCCGCAGCAGCGCACGAATCTCGACCGCGGTCGCCGCCGCGGAGTCGATGAGCGTCACGCCTTTCCCCATGACCCGTCCGACCACGCCCCTCAGCAGAGGATAGTGGGTGCACCCCAAGATCAGCGAGTCCACCCCCGCTCTCTTCATCGGTCCGAGGTAATGCCGGGCCACGGTCTCGGTGACGGGATGGTCCCACCATCCCTCCTCCACCAGCGGCACGAAGAGCGGGCACGCGGCCCCCGTGACCCTGGCCCCGGGCCGGAGGCCCCCCACGGCCCGGGTGTAGGCTCCGGAGGAGATGGTCGCTTCCGTCCCGATGATGCCGATGGAGCCGCTGCCGGACGCCGCCGCCGCGGCCCTGGCGCCAGGCAGGATCACGCCGATCACTGGAACGTGGGTGCTGCGGCGCACTTTGGGCAAGGCCACGGCTGAAGCGGTGTTGCAGGCCACGACCAGCGCCTTGATCCCCACGCCGTCGAGATGGCGCGCCACCTCGGAGGAATACCTGCCGACCGCATCAGGGGACTTGGTCCCGTACGGCACGTGGGCCGTGTCTCCGAAATACACCAGGTCCTCGGCCGGCATGCGCCGGGCGATCGCGTCGAAGACGGTGAGGCCCCCGATCCCTGAATCGAAGACCCCGATCGGCTTGCGACTTGCCCCCCCCGCGGGGGGGCAAGTAGTCGGGGGGGCGTGGCGCCGTGTCATTGAGATTCTCCTTTCTTCTCCTTCGCGTAGTCCACGATCCCCCGGTAGAGCCCTTCCACAACCTTCTTCCTGAAGGACTTGGAATTGAGCTTCGCCTCCTCCTTCCGGTGGGACAGGTAGGCGATCTCCACCAGGACGGCCGGCGCGTCAGTGCCCCGCAGGACGTAGAACGCGGCCTGCTTGACCCCGCGGTTGGCCACGTCCACTGTCTTCTCCAGACGCTTGCTCAGGACCGCGGCGAACCGGGCGGCGTCGTTGATGAACTCGGTCCTCGTCATCGCGCGCAGGATGATGGCGGCTTCCTCTTCCTCCACGGATTTCCCTTCCAACTCCAGGACGGAGTTCTCGAGCTCCGCCAGCCTGCGCGCTTCCGGGTCGGAGGCGTTTTCAGAAAGAAAATAGACCTCGAATCCGGAATCGGCTTTCTTCGGGGAGGAGTTGCAGTGGATCGAGACGAAAAGGTCCGCCTGGAACTCGTTGGCGGCCTCCGAGCGCTCCGAGAGCGGCACGAAGTAGTCCTCTCCCCGGGTCATGAGCACCGAGATCCCGTCGTCCTCCTCCAGGCGCCTCGCCAGCGCCCTCGCGACGGCGAGCGCCGCGTCCTTCTCCCGGGTGCCCTTCCGGCCCACCGCGCCCGAGTCCTTGCCGCCGTGGCCCGCATCGATCACCACGCGGAACTTCCGTCGGGCCTCCCCGGCCGCGCTCCTCGGCTCGACCCCCGGGGCGCTCGCGAGGACTTGAGTCCCGGTCGAGACCTCCGGCGGACGGGTCCCCTTGGGCGCCTCCAAGGCCGGGCCCTCGGACCCGCTGTAGACGTCCACGACCAGCCTCCGGGGGTCCGCGATCTCGCGCAGCTTCCACTTCAATCCCGCCGCCGCGAACTTCACGGAGAACCGCGCGAGCCCCGACTCCTGCGCCAGCCCGACGGACTCCACGCGGCCGTCCTCGATGCGCTCGGACTTCTCCCCCCCGGCGACCCCCCTGGGGACCACGATGTCCATGCCGCCCAATCCCCGGTCCGAGCCCTTGTAGGCCAGGCCCTCCTCCAACTCGACCACCAGTCGGGTATGCCTCTCATGGCTCGACCAACGCATCGGCCCCACCGAGGAGACCTTCTCCACGGAAAGGACCCCGGTGTTCCCGTCCAGGTCGGCCCGCAGCCCGGCCCAAGAGACGAACTCCTTCGACGACAAGAGCGACGCCGGGACGAAGGCCTCCGACCCGCGCAGGACCACGACCTCCCCCAGGGGGATGCGCCGGCCGTCCAGGGTCGCGGCGTCGGATCCCACCATCAGCTCGAGCGGCCTTCCCCGCAGGCTCAGCCGCAGCCGTCCCGAGACTGGGTACCAATAGACCTGGGCGCCGTATACGGCGCCCAGGTCCCTGGCATCCAGGTAGGCGGTCTTGCCTACCCGGTAGTCGCCGACCGCGCCCTTGTACCTGCCGTCCAGCACGACCTCGATCGTGCCGGCCCGAAGGCCGGCCGACGCCGACGCCAACGCCGCCAGGATAACCAGGCGCTTCATTCCAGGATGATGCGGTAATCCTCCCACTTCAGCTGAGGGTCGTTCTGTATCTTCACGGACCGCTGGACGTTCTTCTCGATCTTTGCCTGCTGAGACCGCAGGACGTCCCCCAACGCCGGGTGCAACACGATGCGTATCTGACCGCCAGGCCGCCCCGCCGTCATCTCCCGGACCTCCCGCTGAATGCGGATGCGCACGGTCTCGCTGGAGAGCACGTGGCCCGTCCCCTTGCATTGAGGGCATTCGTCCGTGATGAGGCTCAAGGTCGACTCGCGCTTCCTCTCGCGGGTCATCTCGATGAGTCCCAGCCGGGTGATCGGCAGGATGCGGATCTTGGCGCGGTCGCGTCTCACCGCCGAGGAGAAGGCCTCCATCACCTTGTTGCGGTTGGAAGCCTTGCGCATGTCGATGAAGTCGACGACCACGATGCCTCCGATGTTGCGAAGCCTCAGCTGGTGCGCGATCTCGGAGGCCGCCTCGATGTTGGTCTGCGTGACCGTCTCCTCCTGCGATTTGGAGCCCGTGAAGCGTCCGGTGTTTACGTCGATGGCGCACAGGGATTCCGCTTCCTGGATGATGATCGACCCGCCGTTCGGCAGGACCACCTTGGTCTCGCGCAGCTTCTCGATATCGGGCTCGATGTCGAACGCCTTGAAGATAGGCGTCTTGCCTTCATAGAGCCGGACCTTGCCGGCCAGGTCCGGCGCGAAGCCCTTCACGAACTCCAGGATGCCCTTGTAGCCATCTTTGTTGTCCACCAGATAGACATACACCTCGTCCGAAAGGATGTCCCGCGCCACCTGGAGGTTCAGGTCGAGGTCCTCGTGCAGCAGCACCGGCGCGGGCTGCGAGTCGTGCTTCGCCTGGATGGAGTTCCAGGTGCCGACCAGGTACTTCACCTCGCGCTCCAGGTCGATGACCCGGGCCTCTTCAGCCTCGGTGCGCACCACGACGCCCCGGCCTCCCAGGTGTTCGGCCACCAGCTTGTCGACGATGGCGGAGAGCCGCCCCCGCTCGTCGGGCTCCTGGATGTTCTTCGAGATCCCCACGTGCTTCTGGAACGGGGTGAACATCAGGAACCTCCCCGGCAGGGACACGTCCATCGTGACCTTCATGCCCTTGGTCCCGATGGCCTCCTTGGCCACCTGCACGATGATGTCCTGCCCCTTCTTCAGGAGCTGGTCGATGGGCGCCCCGCGTCCGCCCAGGACGTCCGAGATGTAGAGATAGGCGTTCTTCTCGAAGCCGATGTTGACGAACGCCGACGAGATCCCCGGCAGGACGTTCTCGACCACTCCCTTGTAGATGTTCCCTACGATGCTCTCGGCGCTGCGGCGCTCCCACAGGAGCTCCGCGAGCCTCCCGTCCTCGATGATGGCGATGCGGGTCTCTTCGAAACCCGCGTTCGAGAGTATCTCCCTCTTGACCGGACGGCGCCCGGTCGAAGCCTTCGGCGCCGACGGTCCGGGGCCCGGCCCTCCAATATTCTGGGAGGCCGGGGGCTCCGCCGTCTGGCCGCCGCGAGGGCCTCCCCCCCCGTTGTCAGGATGCCCCGCGCGGTGGTCCCCGCCGTGCCCGCGGCCCTGGGGATGATGGTGCTGAGCGCCCCCGCGCCCGCCCCTGCCTCGACGGCGGCGCTGCTGAAGGCGCTGCGGCCGGACCCCCGGCTCGCCGGGCCTCGCCTCGCCGCCCTGCGGGTGATCGGCCGCCGGAGGCGGGACCGTCAACGCCCCCGGCGGCGGGGCCTCCTCCCGCCAGCGCGCTTGCGGCGCGCGCCCCTCGGGAGCGGCGCCATCGGGCTCGTCGTAGGCCTCCCCATCGTCGTCTTCCGCGTCATCGGGCGACGCCGCATCGGCCGGGCCGTCCCCGGCCCCGGCCTCGGCGACGGCCTCGTCCGGCAGAGGCTCCCGGACCCCGTCGTCCTCGCGCGCAGCGCTCTCAACCGCGTCCTGGAAAGCGCCCTCGGGGACCCCCGTCTCCTTCCTCTCGGCTTCCTTCTCTTCAGGATCCATGACAAGATCTCCTTTGCCTACAGGAACGAATACCGGTGCGAATAGATGTTGTTCGCGATGCCCAGCGCCCACATGGTCACCGCGAGGCTCGACCCTCCGTAGGACACCAACGGCAGCGGGATGCCGGCCACGGGCACCACCCCAAGGCACATCCCGGCGTTGAGCGCCAGGTGCAAGGCGAACATGGACGCCAGTCCGCCGGCCACGAGGCTTCCGTAGCGGTCGCGGGAGAGCCGCGCGGTCTCGATCAGCCGCCAAATCATCGTCAAGTAGAGCGCCAGCACCCCCAAGGCGCCCACGAACCCCATCTCCTCGCCGATGACGGCGTAGACGAAGTCGGTGTGCCGTTCGGGGAGGAACCCCAGCCGCGACTGGGTCCCGGAGAAGAGCCCCTTGCCCCACAGCCCTCCGGAGCCGATCGCGATCACCGACTGGTGGACGTTGTAGGAGGCGCCCTGGATGTCCGTCTCCGGAGCGAGGAACGCCACGAACCTGTTGCGCTGATAGCCCTTGAGCTGGCGGTTGACCATGATGCCGGACAGCAATCCCGCGATCAGGATTGCCGCCCCCGCGATGAAGTATCCGGACCTCGGCCGCACGCGCATCATGACCGCCACCCACCAGACCGCCGCCACCGCCGCCGCGATGCCCATCAGCACCGCCGCCGTGGTCCACCCCAGCCTCCCGGTCTCCATGACCATCCTCGCCAGCGTGCCTGGCCCCGCGTCCGGGAAGTGCACCTGGCAGAGCACGTAGGCCAGCGGGAAGGCGATGGCCACGGCCCCGTAGCCCACCAGCACCGCCAGATGCTCCATGCTCGCCCCCGCGCAGAACAGCATCGCGATGAGCACCGGGAAGAAGGTGAGCGCGGAGGCGAAGTCCGGCTGGATGAGGATCAAGACCATCACGGCGCCCACCAGCGCCAGGGCCGCGCCCACGGTCGACAACTCGGTGATCCGGCGGCCCCGCCGATCCAGGAAGCTCGCCAGCGTCAGGATCACCCCGATGCGCGCGAACTCCATCGGCTGGAAGCTGATGAGCGAAAACTCGAACCAGGAGCGGTGTCCCCGGCGCACCGTCCCCGCGAACAGCACGCCCACCATCACGGCCAGCACGAGGGCGTAGATGATCCTCGATTGGTCCTGGAAGATCTGGTATTTGAACCCGAAGCCGAAGAGGAACAGCACGATGCCGAACGCCAAGGCCAGGAAATGCCTCTGCAGGACCCCGTGATACCCCGGGATGTGGCTCGAGGCGGAGAGGACGGCGATCGTCCCCGTCACGATCAGGCCCGAGGCGGCCAGGACCAGCGCCCAGTCCACCCTCCCCTTCGTCGAGGCGCCTAGCACGGGGTCACGGCCTCCGTGTCGCAAGCCGAGCCGGAGGCTCGGCGCGCAGATTATGAGGGACTTCCATCCCCGCAGGCAAAGGCGAGGCCTTTGCCTGCGGATCAGCCATGCCGAACGCCGCCATCATCATGCTCCGCGCGATGGGACCCGCGGCCGACCCTCCGTGCTCGCCGTTTTCCACCAGCACCGCGACCGCGACGCTCGGGACCTCTCCCGGCCGCGCCGCGAAGCTCACGAACCATGCGTGGTCCTTGCCCGGGTTCTGCGAGGTCCCCGTCTTCCCGTAGACCTCAAGCCCCGGGATGATGGCCGTCCTGCCGGTGCCCGACGACACCACCAGCCGCATGGCCTCGTGGAGGTCGCGCCAGGTGGACTCCTTCAACGCGACGGTCCCGACCTGCTCCGGCATCTGCTTGTACTCGGGCCGGCCGCCGGTGTACTCGATGCGGCTCGTGAAATGCGGCCGCCAGACCACGCCGCGGCTCGCCATGGCCGCGGCCAAGACGGCCATCTGCATGGGGGTGACCAGCAACTCCCCTTGGCCGATGGCTAGGTTGGCGGTGTCGCCGTCGTACCAGGCGCGGGCGCCCTTGGCCCTGGGCCCGAAAAGATTCCCCTTCTTCTCCCACTTCAGCGCCACGTTCGTCTTGGCGCCCAGCCCGAACATGCCCGCGTACCTCTCGATCAAGGCCCCGCCGGTCCTGAGGCCCATCCGGTAGAAATAGACGTCGCAGGAGTTCGTCAGCCCCGGGAACCAGGTCATCGTCCTGTGGCCCTTGGCCTCCCAGCAGAGGAAGACCCGGCCGCCGATCTCCGTGTGCCCCGGGCAGTAGACAGCGTCCGAGGTCGTGAAGCGGCCCTCGTTCAAGCCTGCCGCGCCGACCACGACCTTGAAGGCCGAGCCCGGGGCGTAGGCGCCGGCGATCGCCCGGTTGAATTCAGGCAGCTCCGCCGCGGTGCGTTTCACGAGATCCGGGTCCGACGACAGGAAATCGTTCGGGTCGAAATCCGGGGCCGAGGACATGGCCAGGATCGCCCCGGTGCGAGGGTCCAGCGCCGCGGCCGCGCCGCGGCCCGTCAGCGACGACCGGAGGCCCTCGTCGGCCGCCTTCTGCACCGCGGCGTCCAGCGTCAGGTGGATGTTGCTCCCAGGCTGCCAGGGGATGCGCTCCAGGATGCCCTTGAGCCTGCCCTGGGCGTCGACCTCCATCACGATGCCGCCGTCCTTGCCGCGCAGCTCGAACTCGAACACGCGCTCGAGCCCCATCTTGCCGATGCGCGAGTCGATCCGATAGCCCCGGGCCTTGAACTGGCCCCAGCTGTGCTGGTCCATCCTGCCCATGTAACCCAGGAGGTGGCTCGCGAACCGGCCGAAGGGGTAGCGCCGCCTGGCCTCGACGACCAGGTCGATGCCCGGGTAGAGGGTCTTGAGCTCCGAGAGCCGGAACATGGCCCTGGTCGGGAGGTTCTCAGCCAGGCGCACGGCCGTCTCCTCCCTCATCGCCTGTTGGAGCTTCTCCTGCAGGCCCTTGCGGTCGGCATCCAGGTGTTTCGCGATCTCCTCCGCCAGGGACGCCAATCCCTGCGCCGTAGATCCCTTCGGCGGCAGGTAGATCAGCGAGAAGGCGGGCTCGTTCGTGGCCAGCACCACGCCGTCGCGGTCGTAGAAACGGCCGCGCGGCGCCGCCTGGTAGATGATCTGCGTGCGGTTGCGCTCGGCCGCGAGCGCGTACTCGGCCCGCTGCACCACCTGCAGATGGACGAGACGCGCGCCCAGCCCCGCGCCGCAGAGGTAGATCGCCATCCAGAGCAGGCTGATCCTGTCCTGCAGCGGCCCGACCCGCGACGACCTCCCGTTGATCATGATTCGATGACGAAATCCCAGCACCAGAACAGCACCGGCGCCAGGACGCAGTTGTAGATCGGCGCCAGCAGGAACATCCCCCACCCCGGCCACAGGAAATGCCTCGTGAACAGGAGCTCCAGGAGGCCCGTGAACGTGAAGAACGCCCAGGTCCCGGCCGCCACGATGACGCACTGCGCGGCGCCGCTGGCGACGTCCATCTGGCGCCGGATGGCGCCCACGAGGTAGCCCGCCAGGACGAGGGCCAGCGAGGTGGCGCCCATGAGGTGCAGCGCGAAGACGTCCAGCGCGATCCCCCAGGCGAATCCGAAGCACATCGCGGGGATGGGACCACGGCGCGCCGCCGCCACTATGGTGAGGACCATCAGTAGCTGGGGGGCCAGCCCCCAGAAGGAGAGGTAGGTGGTCCACCACCAGTGGACCAAGACCCCCAGGACGAAGAGCGCCGTCATCCTGAAGTAGGTGAAGCCTCTCATCGCAGGATGATCACCTCCTTCACCGACGCCGGGTCGATCGCGGGCCGCACCTCGGCCGATTGGAAGGTCAAGAAAGGGTCGCGGGCATAGCCTTTGGCCACCGCGCCGACCAGTATCCCCGGGGGGAAGGTCGCGCTGGTCGCCGAGGTGAGCACCTGGTCGCCGGGGCTCACCACGGCCTCGGAATGGAGGTAGTTCATCCGCAGCCGCTCCGTCCCTTGTCCCTGGATCAGCCCCTCCACCGTCCCCGATGAGAGGCACGCCGCCACGGAGGAGAACTCGTCGGTCACCAGCAGGACCTTGGAGGTCCTCTCCAAGACCTCGCCGATCCGGCCGAGGACGACGACGGTCCCCTCGCGCTGCGCCAGGACCGCGGCGTTCAAGGCCACCCCGTCCCGTCGGCCGACGTCCACCATGACGCTGTGGTACCAGTGGGCCGGGTCGCGTTCCATGACCCTCCCCCACAAGACGGTCTTCCCCTCGGCGACCTTGAGCCCCAACGCGGCCGCCAGACGCGCGTTCTCCGCCCGGACCGACTCCATCTCCGCCTTCACCATCCCCACCCGCGCGATCTCCTCGCGAAGGGCGCGGTTCTCGATGTCGGCCTCCATGAGCTCTCGCGCGCGCTT
Organism: Elusimicrobiota bacterium; assembly: GCA_016209035.1. Taxonomy (GTDB): domain Bacteria; phylum Elusimicrobiota; class Elusimicrobia; order UBA1565; family UBA9628; genus JACQWX01. The sequence continues at coordinate 10,856 of JACQWX010000106.1, forward strand.
CGGCACCAGCGCCAGGCGCTCGGTCCCCTGCGCCCCGGCGAAGACCATGGGCTCGAAGACATGGGCGACGCACGCCCGGACGGCCCGGATGGGCCTCGAGAGCGGCAGGAACATCAGCACGACGGACGCCGCGCAAAGCGTTGCCAGCGCGATGTTGGCGGCGCGTTCTTCCCGATGGGGCTGCATTTGTCCTTAAGACCCCGCGGCCCTCGACGGGCCTCTAGCGTGGATGCGACGGGCAGGCTTGAATCAGGTGCGGAAGCGGTAGGACGTGATGAATTCCGGACGCCGGTCCATGCGGTCCAGCTCCTCCAGGAACCTCCCCGTCCCCAACGCCACGCAACTCAACGGGTCCGCGGATCGATGCACCGGGAGTTCGGTCTCCTGCCTGATCAAGTCAGGCAGGCCCCTCAACAGGGACCCCCCTCCCGCGAGCATGATCCCGCGGTCCACCAAATCTGCAGCCAGCTCCGCCGGAGTTTCCTCCAAGGTATTCTTGATCACGTCGAGGATGAGCTGCGTCGGTTCCATGAGCGACTGGCGCACCTCCTCCGACGTGATCAGCGTCGTCTTCGGCAGGCCGGTGGCTTGGTCCCGGCCCTTGACCTCCATGGTCTTCTCCTCTTTGAGCGGGAAGACGGATCCGATCTGTATCTTCACGTCCTCGGACGTCGTCTCCCCGATGAGGAGGTTGTACTTGCGACGGAAATACACCATGATCGCATCGTCCATCTCGTCGCCCGCGACGTCGATGGACTTCGAGACGACGAGTCCCCCAAGCGAGATGACGGCCGTCTCGGTCGTGCCTCCCCCGATGTCCACGATCATGTTGCCGTGGGCCTCGGAGATCGGCAGGTCCGCCCCGATCGCGGCCGCCATGGGCTCCTCGATCAGGTAGACTTCCCGGGCGCCCGCCTGCTCCGCGGACTCCTGCACGGCGCGCCTTTCCACCTCGGTGATGCCGGAGGGGATGCCGATCACGATCCGGGGGTGCAGCAGGGACCTCCTGTTGTGCACCTTCCGGATGAAGTACTTGATCATCTCCTGCGTGATCTCGAAATCGGCGATGACCCCGTTGCGAAGGGGCCTCACCGCGATGATGGAGGCGGGGGTCCTGCCCAGCATCCTCTTCGCCTCCGCGCCGATGGCCAGCACCCGGCGCGACTCGCGGTCGATGGCCACCACGGAAGGCTCCCTCAGCACGATGCCCTGGTTCTTGACGTACACCAGGGTATTGGCCGTGCCCAGGTCGATGCCCATGTCGTTGGAGAAGAGGCTGAAAAGGAAGTCGAACATGGGCGTCGCTGGTCAGGTGATGAGCGTGATCATTCCGCGGGGAGCGTTGTCGCCCAGCCGGGGCTCGAGCCGCACGATGCGGGTGTATCCGCCGCGCCGGGCGGCGTACCTCGGCGCCAGCACCTCGAAGAGCTTGCGGAACACCTTCTTGTCGTGCACGTCGCGGCGGACCAGCTGGTGCCGGCCCTTGACCGCGCGGGTGATGAGCCTCTCGGCGTAGGGACGCAGCTCCTTGGCCTTGGCCACCGTCGTCGTCACCTTCTCGTGCAGGAAGAGGCTCGTCGCCATGTTCCGGAGCATGGCCCGCCGGTGCGTGCCGGTGAGGCCCAGCTTCCTTCCGCCATGGGTCTTTATCATGGGAATTTCTTATCAGAATATAACATTTTTTGGCCCGGCAGCCCCTTACGGGGCTGCCGACACCTGCATCCCCAGAGACAGCCCCATCTCCTTGAGGCGGTCCTTGATCTCCTCCAACGACTTCTTGCCGAAGTTCTTGACCGCCAGGAGCTCCTCGTCGCGCTTCGTCACCAACTCGCCCACGGTCTTGATCCGGGCGACCTTCAGGCAGTTCGACGCGCGGGAGGAGAGCTCGATCATGTCGACGGGCTGCGACAGCACGTCCTTGAGCTTGCCGTCGCCGGGCAGGCCCGCGACCGCTCCCTCGCCGCCCTCCGCCGCCCCCTCCCCCTCGTAGGTCGGGCCGCCGGCAGGGGCCTCCTCCTCGGGGATGAAGATGTTGAGCGACTCGCGCAGGAGCTTGGCCGACTGGATCAGGGCTTCCGCCGGGTTGATGGACGTATCCGTCCAGATCTCCAGGATCAGCCGGTCGTAGTCCGTGATCTGGCCCACCCGGGCATTCTCCACGTCGTAGTGGACCCTGGTGACGGGCGAGAACAGGGCGTCCAACGGCAGGAAGCCCGCCGGCCAATGGGCCTGGCCGCGGAGCTCCTCCGCCGTGACGTAGCCCCGGCCCTTCGATATCTCGATCTCCATGTCCAGCTTGCCTCCGGCCTCGAGACGCGCGATGACCAGGTCCTTGTTCACCACCTCGACGTTGGAGTTCTCCTGGACGGCGGAGGCCTTCACCTCTCCCTCCTTGTTGCAAGCGAGGTAGACCATCTCCGGCCCGTTGGAGTAGAGCTTGACGCGGAGCTTCTTGAGATTCAGGAGGATGCCCATCACGTCCTCCCGGACGCCCGGCAGGGTCGCGTACTCGTGATGCGACCCCTCGATGCGGGCCGCGGTCACGGCAGCCCCCTCGAGGCTCGACAGGAGCACGCGGCGCAAGGCGTTGCCCACCGTGTGCCCGTAGCCGCGTTCGTAGGGCTCAGCCACGAATTTGGCGTAGGATTCGGTCGCCGTCTTCTCCTCGGCGTTAAGCTTCTGCGGCAGGATCAGTTCCTTGTAGGCCATGACTCCTCCATAAGCAACGACTCCATCTCCCCCGTCCCTCTCCCATGATTCATAGGAAGGGACTGTCCCGCTCCGCGGGACGAAAACCCCCGCTCGGCCGAAAGGAGATGCTTCTTCGGCCTCCGCGTCGCGGGGGTCATCTGGAGTAGTATTCCACGATCAGCTGCTCGTTCACCGGGAACGACATCTCCGTCCTGTCCGGAACCCTCACCACCTTGCCGGAGAGCCCGGCCTCGTCGAGCTCCAGGAAGGCGGGCCGAGTGGATTTCTTCTGGGCCGTCTCCAGGCTGAGCTTCACCGACGTGTTGTCCTTCAAGCGCGGGTCCAGGGAGACGACGTCCCCGGCTTGGACGACGTAGGACGGGATGCTCATGACCTTGCCCGCCACCTTGACGTGGCCGTGCCTCACGAGCTGCCGCGCGCCCTTCGTCGAGGAGGCGAACCCGAGCCTCCTCGTCACGTTGTCCAGGCGCAGTTCGAGGCCGCGCAGGAGCGCCTCACCGGTTGACTCCGGGCTCTTCAATGCCTCCGCCACGCGCCGGCCGAACGAAGTCTCGTTCATCCCCGCCATGCGGCGGAGCTTCTGCTTCTCGCGCAGGCGCAGGGCGAACTCGGAGATCTTCCCGCGCCGCGGCCTCGCCGCGCCCGGAGGGGTCTGCCTCTTGTCCAGCGTGCACTTCGTGGAGCACTTCTCGCCTTTCAGGAAGAGCTTGACCGTCTCCCTCCGGCACAGCTTGCACGACGGCCCGCTATAGCGCGACATATCTAGACCCTCCTCGCCTTGGGCGGACGGCAGCCGTTGTGCGGCAGGGGGGAGACGTCCTTGAGGCTCACCACGATGAGCCCGGCGCCCCCCAGGGAGCGCACCGCCGTCTCGCGGCCCGGCCCCGGCCCCCTGATGTAGACCGCCACCTGCTTGACCCCGAGCTCCAACGCCCTCTTGGCGACGCGGGTGGCCGTGACCCCGGCCGCGAAGGGCGTGCCCTTCTTGGTGCCGCGGAACCCGTTGGCCCCGGCGGTCGACCACGCCAGCACGTCGCCCCGCTCGTCCGTCAGCGAGATGATCGTGTTGTTGAACGAACATTGGATGTAGACCCGGCCGAAGGACACCGACCGCCAGGTCTTCTTGCGCGACCCCTCCGACGGACGGGGACCCCGGTCCCCGGACGGCGGAGCGCCGGACCTGCCCTTCGCGTCCGCGTCGGGCTTTGTTTCCTTCGCGGGTTTCTCGTTTTCTTCTGCCATGGTATTCAAGCCTTCGCCGGCGCGGCGGCCTTCTCGGCCCTTCCGGCGCCCACCGTCCTGCGGCGGCCCCTCCTCGTGCGAGCGTTCGTCCGGGTCCTCTGGCCGCGGCACGGCAGGTTCTTGCGGTGCCTAAAGCCCCGGTAGCTCCCCGTCTCGATGAGCCGCTGGACGTTGGCCTGGTTCTCGCGCCGCAGCTCTCCCTCCACCTTGTACTCCTTCGCGAGCATGTTGTTGATGAGGCCCACCTGGCTCTCGGTGAGGTCCCTCACCCTCATCGCCGGCTCGACGGCGCCGTTCAACCGCCGCAGCACCTCCAGAGCCTTCGCCCTGCCCAATCCGTAGACGTAGCAGAGCGCGACGTCGATTCGTTTGTTCTTCGGCAGATCAACTCCCGCGACACGAGCCATGGTTCACCCCTGTTTCTGTTTGTGCTTCGGGTTCTTGCACAGCACCCGAAGGACCCCGTTGCGTTTGACGACCTTGCACTTCTGGCAGATCGGCCTGACGCTCGCCCTCACTTTCATCGCTTTACTCCCTAAAGGTGATGCGGCCGCGGGTCAAGTCGTACGGCGAGAGCTCCAGACGCACCCTGTCCCCGGGCAGGATCTTGATGTAGTGCATCCGCATCTTGCCCGAGATGACGGCCAGCACGATCTTCCCCTGCGGCAGCTGGACCCGGAACATCGCGTTCGGCAACGCCTCGACCACGCTTCCCTCGACCTCTATCTTGTCCTCTTTACCCATGTCCCTCCGTCAGGATATCCGGCCCGGACTCCGTCAGGGCCACCGTGTGCTCGAAATGCGCGGCCAGACTCCCGTCCCTCGTCACCGCCGTCCATCCGTCGGCGAGGACCTCGGTGCGCCCCGTTCCCGCGCTGACCATCGGCTCGAGCGCCAGCACGAGGCCGGGCGAAAGCCTCGTCCCCGTGCCCGCGGTCCCATAGTTCGGGACCGACGGCGCCTCGTGCAGGGCCCGTCCGATGCCGTGCCCGGAGAAATCCAGCACGATCGAAAAGCCTTGCTCCTCCACGTAGTCCTGCACGGCGCTCGACACGTCCCCGAGCCTGGCGTCCGTCCGCATGGCGGCGATCGCCCGCTCCAGAGAGACGCGGGTCACGTCGAGGAGCTTCTGCGCCTGGGCCGCAATCCTCCCAACCCCCAGGGTGACCGCGGCGTCGGCGTAGAAGCCTTCAAGGACGCAGCCATAATCCAAGCTGACGATATCTCCTTCCGCCAGCGCCCGAAGGGCGCTGGGGATGCCATGCACCACCTCGGCATTGACCGACACGCAAAGCGCCGCCGGATACCCGCGGTAGCCGAGGAACGCGGGCTTCACCCCGTGGCTCTTCGACTGGTCCCGCGCCACCGTCTCGAGCTCCGAGGTCTTCACCCCCGGCCGGACCGCGGCCGCGACTTTGGCCAGAACGCAGCTCACGGCCTTCCCGGCCCGACGGATGGCCTCGATCTCCGGGCCCGACTTGAGCTCGATCGCGGCGGCCGTGGCTTGCCTCACTTCTTCTTGCACTCCGCCAGATGCCCGTCGATCACGGCGCAGACGTCCTTGGCGACGCCGTCGATGGGGCCTTCGGCCGACACCTCCTGGACGAGCTGCTCCGCCTTGTAGTAGGCGACGAGCGGCTCGGTGAGGTCCTTGAACACCAGCAGCCTCCTGCGGACGGTGGCCTCGGTGTCGTCCTCGCGCTGCACCACCGCCTCGCCGCACTTGTCGCACTTGCCGGAGACCTTCGGCGGGAGGCTTTGGAGGTTGTAGACCTCGCCGCACTTCCCGCATCCGCGCCGGGAGGAGAGGCGCTTGATCACCTCGGCCTCGGACAGGTTCAGATAGATCACCAGGTCCACCGTCATCTTCAGGAGCGCCAGGTCCGCGGCGAAGCTGCGCGCCTGTTCGAGGTTCCGCGGGAACCCGTCGAGCAGGTACTTCCCCGCCGGATCCATGCGGCCGGCCACCATCTCGGTCACGATGGAGTCCGGCACGAGCTGCCCGGACTTGACGTAGGTCTCTGCCTTCAAGCCCACCGGGGTCTTGGCTGCCATCTCCGCGCGGAAGATGTCGCCGGTGGAGAGATGCGTCAAGCCGTAGCGCTCGGCCACGCGCTTGGCCTGCGTCCCCTTGCCCGACCCCGGAGCCCCCAACAATACCACGATCATGTCACTGCGCCCCCACGTTGAACCATCGTCCTTGGATCCTGCCCTTCTTCAGGAACCCCTCGTAATGGCGCATGATGAGATGCGCCTCCAACTGGCCCATGGTGTCCAGGGCGACCCCCACCACGATCAGGAGCGAGGTGCCCCCGAAGTAGAACGGGACGTTGAACTTCTGCCGCAGGAGGTCGGGCAGGACCGCGATGGCGGCCACGAAGAGCGCCCCGCCCAGCGTCACGCGCTCCAGGACCCATTCGATGTGCTTCGCGGTCGGCTCCCCCGGCCGGATGCCCGGGATGAAGCCTCCGGACTTCTTCATGTTCTCGGCCAGGTCCACCGGGTTGATGGACACCGAGTTGTAGAAATAGCAGAAGAAGATGATGAGGCCGGCGTAGAGGACCTGGTAGATCCAGTTCCCGCCGCTCCAGAACTCCATGATCTTCTGCGCCCAGGCCACCGACGGGGTGAACTGCACGATGGTCACGGGCACCGCCAGCAGGGACACCGCGAAGATGACCGCGATGACGCCGGACTGGTCCACCTTGAGCGGCAGGTAGCTCTGGGCGCCGCCGTACATCTTACGGCCGATCACGCGCTTGGCGTACTGGACGGGGATCTTCCTCTGGGCGGTCTCGACCCAGACGACAGAGATGACCACGGCCACGAGCGCGGCCACCAGGAAGAGCGCCTGCAGGAGCCCGACCTCCTCCAGGTGGACCAGCTGGATGAGGTTGCGGATGGCCGAGGGCATGCGGTCCACGATCCCGGCGAAGATGATCAGCGAGATCCCGTTGCCCACGCCCTGCTCGGTCATCTGCTCGCCCAGCCACATCACGAAGATGGTGCCGGCCGTCAGGGTCAGCACGGTGACCACGTAGAAGTCCCAGGTCGGGTTCGAGACCACCGGGATGTTCCCGGGGGTGGGCATCTTCGAGACCGCGATGGTCAAGCCGAAGGACTGAAACGCCGCCAGGAAGAGCGTGAGATACCGGGTGAGGGAGTTCAGCTTCCTGCGGCCGAGCTCGCCTTCCTTGTGGAGCCGGTCCAGGTAGGGGATGACGTGCGCGCCCTGGAGCAGGCTCATGATGATGGAGGCGTTGATGTACGGCATCACCCCCATCGAGAAGATGGAGAACTGCGACATCGCGCCGCCCGAGAAGATGTCCAGGAACCCGAGCAGGGAGTTCTTCTGCGCCTCAAACACGGCCCGGATGGCGTCCCCGTTGATCCCCGGGATGGGGACCGCGGCCCCGACGCGGAAGATCGCCAGCGCCCCGAGCATGAACAAGACCCTCTTGCGCAGATCGGGGATTTCAAAAATATTGGCGAATTTTTGGATCATGGGGTCACTCGCCCCCCCGCGGGGGGGGCGAGTAGCGGGGGGGCTGATGCCGTGTCATGGAGAAAGCCGCTTCCTCATCCCTTCTTTGGAGCGGCTTCCGGCCCCTGCGCCTTCGGCGCAGCTGCCGGTGAAAGGATCTGGGCTGCCCCTCCGGCCTTCTGGATCTTCTCGACGGCATTCTTGGAGAATGCGTGCGCCGAGATACTGTAGGCCTGGCTTAGGGTCCCGTCCGCCAGGATCTTCACCGGCCGGCCGCCCTTCACGAGCCCGTGAATCTTCAGGCCGTCGGGCGTCACGTCCCGCTGGTTCTTGAAGACCCTCTCGATGTCATACAGCGACACGACTTGGTAGGTCACCTTGAACGTCTTGTTGGTGAACCCGCGCTTCGGAACGCGCCTGATGAGCAGGGTCTGCCCGCCCTCGAAACCCGGCATCTTGCCGTCGCCGGAGCGGGACCGCTGGCCCTTCTGCCCGCGGGTCGCGGTCTGCCCGTGCCCGGAGCCCTCTCCCAAGCCCAGCCTCACGGCCCGCTTCCGGGACCCCGGAGCGGGCTTCAGCTTATGCAACGCGATCTGTTCGGTCGTAGCCATGGGTCGGGACCCCCTATTTGCCTCTGATCTTGGCCACGTCCGCCGAGGTGCGCAGGCGCTTTAGGCACTCGATGGCGGCCGCGACCATGTTGAACGCGTTGGAGCTCCCGAGGCTCTTGGTCAGGATGTTCTTCACCCCGCCAGCCTCGAGCACCGCGCGCACGCCTCCGCCCGCGATAACGCCGGTCCCGGGCGCCGCGGGCTTCATCCAGACCACGCCGGCGCAGGCCTTGGCCACCACCTCGTGGGGGATGGTGTCGCCGGCGAGCGGGAAGTTCATGAGATTCTTCCTCGCGGCGCTCGTCCCCTTCTGGATGGCCGCCTGGACCTCTCGGGCCTTACCCATCCCCATGCCCACCGTCCCGGCGCCGTCGCCCACGACCACCAGGGCGCTGAAGGAGAACCTCTTGCCTCCTTTGACGACCTTGGCGACGCGGTTGATGGTCACCACGGTCTCCCGGAACTCCTTCTCCCCGCCCACCGGGGACCCCCGTCCCGTGGACGCGGCCGCCCGTCCATCGGACGGGTACGGCGAGGTGGGCCGCACGTCGGCGAATGCTGTCTGCTCCATCAATCCTCCACTAGAATTCGAGGCCGGCGGACCGCGCCGCGTCGGCCAGGGTCTTCACGCGGCCGTGGTACTGCAGAGCCCCGCGGTCGAAAGCGACCTTCTTCACTCCGGCGGCGACGGCCTTCTTGGCGATCATCTCGCCGACGGCCTTCGCGGCCGACACGGACTTGCCGGATTTCACCCTCTCCCGGACCTCTTTGCACGCCGACGAGACGGCCGCCACGGTCCGTCCTTGGGCGTCGTCGATCACCTGCGCGAAGAGGTACCTCAGGCTCCGGTGGACCGAAAGCCTCGGCCGCCCCAGAGGCCGTTCGGCCAACCGGCCCCGGGTGCGCTCCTTGCGGAATCCCTGCCTCAGCCACTTGTTCCTCATTTCTTCGCTCCCGCCCCCGCCGCGCCCGCCGCCCCCGCCGCGCCCGCCGCGGCCTTGCCCGCCTTCTTGCGGACGTACTCGTTCAGATAGCGGATGCCGGTCCCCTTGTAGGGCTCGGGGGGCTTCAGCGCCCGCAACTCCGCGGCGACCTCTCCCACCTGGTCCTTGTCGGCGCCGCTGAGCGTGATGAGCGTCTTCTTGGGATCCACCGCGACCTTCAAGCCCTTCGGCACGTCGAAGATGACGGGGTGGGACCTGCCCAGGCTGAGCCTGAGCGCATGGCCCTTGTTCTCGTCTCCCGTGGTCTCTTCCACACGGAAGCCCATCCCCATGATCTGCAAGGTCTTGCTGAACCCCACGGAGACGCCATGGACCATGTTGTTGACCTTGGCCCGGGCCATGCCGTAGAGGGCGGAGGCGCGACCCGGCCCATGGCCGTGCGCCCCGTGGGCAGCGAGGTCCGCCGTCAGGAGGACGCGGCCGTCCTTGACCTCGGCACGCACCATGGACGGGAGCGCCTGGGTCAGTTCACCGAGGGGCCCTTTCACCTTGACGGCGCCGTCCGCGACGGTGACCTGGACCCCGGAGGGGATTGGAACTGGGATCTTGCCTATCCTGCTCATGTCACCAGACCTGGCATAGGACTTCTCCGCCCACCTTCTTCTCCCGGGCAGCGCGGTCGGTCAGGATGCCCTGCGGAGTCGAGACGATGCTCACGGAGTATCCACAGCGCGCTTTTGGGATTTCCTTATAAGACCGGTAGACGCGCAGCCCGGGCCGCGACACCCTCTTGAGGCCGCGGATGACGGGCTCCCGGGTCGTCGTGTACTTCAGGAACACCCGGATGGTCCCGCGCTTGTGGCCGTTGGCGAACAAGGATTTGAAGTTCGCGATGAACCCCTCCTCCTTGAGCACCCGCACGATCTCGAGCTTGAGCTTCGAGAGCGGCACGTCCACGCGGTCCTTGAGCCGCAGGTGGGCGTTGCGTATCCTAGTCAAAAGGTCTGCGATTGGATCCATGATCTCTCTACCAAGAGGACTTCACGACGCCCGGGATCTGCCCCTGGTGCGCCATCTTCCTGAAGCAGATGCGGCACAAGCCGAAATCGCGGTAATACGCCCGCGGCCGCCCGCATATCTGGCAGCGGTTGCGGAAGCGGGTCGCAAATTTCTGCGGCTTAGCCATCTTCGCCTTCCACGCCGTCGTCGCCATAAGCCTTCCTTACGGTGTCAGGTGTTTCCCAAGTTGCCGGGTCGGCCTTCCCTGGGAAACTTGGGAAACACCTGACACCATTAGTTCTTCGCGCTCTGCGCGGGACGCTGTCCATCCTTGCGGAACGGCATCCCGAGACACTTCAGCAGGTCGAGGCTCTGTTCGTCCGAGCCCGCACCCGTGACGATGGAGATGTTCATCCCGCGCTGCTTCATCACCTTCTCCACGTTGATCTCGGGGAAAATCAGCTGCTCCTTGAGGCCGAGGTTGAAGTTCCCCTGGCCGTCGAACCCCTGCGCCGGGAGCCCGCGGAAGTCGCGGATGCGGGGGATCGCCGTCGTGATGAGGCGGTCCAGGAACTCGTACATCCGGTCCCCCCGCAGGGTCACGCGCAGGCCGATCGGGGTCCCTTGGCGGAGCTTGAAATTGGAGATGGACTTCTTGGCGCGCCGGACCTGGGGCCACTGCCCGGTGATCAGCGCCAGCTCCTCGCGGGCGGCATCGAGCAGCTGGATGTTGTCCTTGGCGTCCGACACGCCGATGTTGATCACGATCTTCGAGAGCCGGGGCACGGCCATGGGATTCTTCACCCCGTGCTTGGACATCATCTCCGGGACGACGCTCTCGCGGTAGAACTTCTTGAGCCGGGGAATCGCGTGCGCGACTTCCCTGCCGTCCGACACCGTGAGGCCGGGCTTCGCCGGCGCTCCCGGGCCCGCGGGCTTCTTGCCGCCGCCGGGGGCCTTCTGACCGCCGCCGGGGGCCTTCTGACCGGCAGGCTTCGGTTTGGGTTGGGGCATGTCTTCCTTGGCCACTAGAGTATCGCCTCCCCGCACTTCCTGCAAAGGCGGATGATCTCGCCCGTCGCGAGGTGGTCCATCTTGGGACGGATCGCTTTCTCGCACTTCGGGCACATCAGCATGACGTTGGAATACGCGATCGGAGCCTCCATGCGGTGGATGCCGCCGGGCTCGGCGGCCCCGCGGGGCTTCTTGTGCCGCGCGACCATGTTGGTCTTCCCGACCACGATCCGCATCTTGGCAGGGTCGATCCGGATGACCTCGCCGATCTTGCCCCGGTCCTTGCCGGAGATCACCATGACCCTGTCCTTCTTGCGTATCTTGAGCTTCATCAGACCACCTCCGGCGCCAGGGAGATGATCTTAAGGTACTCCTTCTCGCGGAGCTCCCTGGCCACGGGCCCGAAGACCCGCGTCCCCCGCGGGTCCCCGTTCTCGTCGATGAGACAGACCGCGTTGTCGTCGAACGAGACCAGCGAGCCGTCAGGCCGGCGCTCCTGCCGCTTGACGCGCACCACCACGGCCTTCACGACCTCGCCCTTCTTGATCGGCCCGTTCGGGATGGCATCGCGCACGCTGCACACCACGATATCGCCCAGGTGGGCATAGCGCCTCTGGCTGCCTCCGAGGATCTGGAAGCACTGAAGCTTCCTGGCCCCTGAATTGTCGGCGACATTGACGATCGTTCTCAGCTGGATCATGTGATGACCCGCACGAGCCGCCAGCGCTTGGTCTTCGAGAGCGGCCGGGTGCTCATGATCTCCACGAGGTCGCCCTCGCGGGACGCGTTCCCCTCGTCGTGCACGTAGAACTTCTTGCTCATCCTCTGGACCTTCTCGTAGAACGGGTGGCGCACCTGCCTCGTCACCTTCACGACGCGCGTCTTGTCCATCCGAGCGGCGACCACGACGCCTTTGAAGGTCTTCCTCTTGTTTCTCTGGGCCGTTTCGGTCATGTCATGCGCTCCTGACGCTGGGCGGACTTCTCGTTGATGAGGGTCTTGAGGCGCGCCGCATGGCGGCGCAGGGTCCTCAGCTCCAAGGGATTCTTGACCTTGGCCACGCGATGCTTGAACCGGATCCTGAACCGCTTGTCCAGGGTCCGGCGGAGCTCCTCCCGGAGTTCCGGGACCGTCATGTTCCGCTTGGCCTCCCAGTCCTTCGCCTTCATGCGGCCTCCCGCGCGACGAACTTGGTCCGGATGGGGAGCTTGTAGGCCGCGTTGTCCAGGGTGGCCTGCGCCTCGGCGCGCGAGATCCCCTGGATCTCGAACAGGATGCGGCCCGGCTTGACCACGGCGACCCAGTGGTCCGGGGCTCCCTTGCCCTTGCCCATGCGGGTCTCGGCCGGGTGCTTCGACACGGCCTTGTCCGGGAAAATCCTCACCCACAGCTTTCCGCCCTTCTTGAGCCGGCGGCCGATGGCCACCCGCACGGCCTCGATCTGGCGCGCCGTCACCCACCTGGGTTCGAGGGCCTTCAGGGCGTATTCCCCGAAAGCGATCTGCGTCCCCCTCTTGGCCATTCCTTTGATGCGGGGCTGGCTGTGGGTCTTGCGGTACCTAACCCTCTTCGGCATCAGCATCTTAGGCCCGCCTCCCCTCGTCGGCGTCCATATCGGCCGTCGGTCCCTGCTCCAGGGCGGCGGGCGACCCATCCTCCGGATGCGGTCCGGAGTCCCGCGGGGGCTCCGGACGCGGCCCGGCCGCCCCGGGCTCGGCGTCCCCCCTGGCGGCGATGGTCGCCGGCGCCTCCGCCGCGGGAGCCGCTTCGGCCACGGCCTCCAGGGCTTTCTTCGCCATGGTCAGGAGCTCCTTGTGGCTCTTGACGAAATGCTCCTTCTTGAAGATCCAGACCTTCACGCCTATCAGGCCCGCCATGGTGTGGGCCTCGGCCAGGCCGTAGTCGATGTCGGCGCAGAAGGTGTGCAGCGGGACCCGCCCTTCCCGCATCCACTCGCGCCGCGCGATCTCATTCCCGTTGAGCCGGCCGCTGACCATGACCTTGATGCCCAGGGCTCCGGCCTGGATCGTGCGCTCCATGGTGCGCTTCAAGGTCCGCCGGTACGCGGCCCTCTTCTCGAGCTGGATCGCGATGGCCTCCGCCACCAGCCGGGCGTCGAGCTCGGGCTCCTTGATCTCCACGACGTTCACGAAGGTCTTGCGCGAGGTGAGGTTCTCGATCTGGCTCTTGATGGCCTCGATGTCCACGCCCTTCTTGCCGATGACGACCCCCGGCCGCGCCGTGTGGATGTTCACGCGCAGGTACGAGCCCGCCCGCTCGATGCCCACCCAGCTGATCGCCGCTTGGCGGAACTGGTTCTTGACGAGGCTCCTGATCTTGAAGTCCTCGCCTATCAAGGCCGGCATGTCCTTCAAGGAGAACCACTTGGACTCCCAGTCCTGGATGTAGCCCAGCCGCACCGCTTTCGGATGAATTTTCTGGCCCATGTGTCAGCTTCCCCCCCCGCGGGGGGGAAGCTTCTGTTCGGGGGGGCCGAACCGTTTCATCAAGCCTTCCTCTCCGGGGATCACTCTCGTTCTCCTATTCCTGCCCATCCGACACGACGACGGTCAGATGGCAGACTTTGCGCTTGAACGTCATGGCCCGCCCCATGGGGGCCGGGCGGACGCGCCGCATCGGCCGCATCGGGCCCTGCGTCGCGTAGCAGGTCTTCACGAACACGGCCTCCGGCACCAGCGTCTTGCCGGCCTTCGTCACTTTGAGCTTGAGATTCTCGGCCGCCGACAGGAGCGTCTTGGAGACGACGCCGACGCAGACGCGCGGCACCATCTTCAGGATTTGCTGCGCGCGGAGGACCTTCTTTCCCCGGATCTCGTCGAGCACCTGGCCGACCTTCCGGGAACCCACTCTCTGGAATCTGGCGATCGCCGTGGCTTCCATGGCGCTAGCGCGCCCCCCCACGGGGGGTGCGCTTCCGTCCGGGGGGGTCAAACCGTTTCATGAGACTTTCCTTTCTTTCCATGTCACTATGTCAACGTCGTGGATTCCTTGTGCGCCTGGCCGTGGGTCCGGAACGCCCTCGTGAAGGAGAACTCCCCCAGCTTGTGCCCCACCATCTGCTCCGTCACGTAGATCGGGAGGAATTTCCGGCCGTTGTGCACCGCGAAGGTGTGGCCGACGAAATCCGGGATGATCGTGCAGTCCCGGGCCCAGGTCTTCACGGGCTTCTTCTCCCCGCTGGCGTTGAGCTTCTCGACCTTGCGCCGGAGCTTCTCGTTGACGAACGGCCCTTTCTTGGTCGATCTGCTCATGGTATCAGCGTTCCTCTCCTCGCCATCATCACGACATGCCGCCCTTGGCCAGGCGGCGGTCCGAGACGATCATCCAGCCCCAGAGCTTCTTCTTGTTGCGCGTCTTGAATCCCTTGGCGAGCTGGCCCCACGGCGACTGTGGATGGTTGCCTCCCTTGGACTTGCCCCGTCCGCCCCCCATGGGGTGGTCGGTCGGGTTCATCGCCCCGCCGCGCACGGTGGGCCGGATGCCCCGATGGCGGGACCGCCCGGCCTTCCCGACGTTAATCGTGTTGCGGTCGATATTGGAGACCTGGCCCATCGTCGCCATGCAGGCCGCCGGGACCTTCCGGACCTCGCCGGAGGGCATCTTCAGCAGGGCGTAGCTCTCGTCCTTGGACAAAAGCTGGGCCTGGGTGCCCGCGGCGCGCATCATCTGCCCCCCGCGGCCCGGGAGCAGCTCCACGTTGTGGACGAACGAGCCCTCCGGGATCTGCGAGAGCGCCAGGGCGTTGCCGGTGCGGATATCGGCGGTCGGCCCGCTCATGACGGTGTCGCCGACCTTCAAGCCCACGGGATGCAGGATGTAGCGCTTCTCGCCGTCCGCGTAGTGGACCAGAGAGATGCGCGCCGACCGGTTGGGGTCGTACTCCACCGACACGACCCTCCCGGGGACGCCCGGCTTGTCCCTCTTGAAATCGACCACGCGGTAGACGCGCTTGTGCCCGCCGCCGTGGTGGCGCACCATGATGCGCCCGGTGTTGTTCCTGCCGCCGGTCTTGCGCAGGCCCTTGAGCAGGCTCTTCTCCGGAGCCCGATCGGATATCTCCGCGAAGTCCGGCGTCGTCATGTGGCGCCGGGACGGGGTATACGGCTTGTAGGATTTGTTGGGCATGATCAGGCCGTCTGGTCCGCCAGGTCGATCTTCTGTCCCTTTTCCAGGGTGACGATGGCCTTCTTCCAGTCGGGGCGCAGGCCGGTGTTCCGGCCGTAGCGGCGGCTCTTGCCCCGGACAGTCATCGTCCTGACTCTCTCGACGCGGACCTTGAAGAGGTCTTCGACGGCGCGCCGGACGTCCGTCTTGCTGGCGGCCAGGCCGGTCTCGAAGACGTACTGGTTATACTTCTCCTTCATGATGGTGCTCCGCTCCGTCAGGAGCGGGCGGACGATCACGTTGTAGGATCGGACTTCGGGCATGGATCAGTTCCACCTGCCGAGCAGGGCCTCCAGCGCGGCCTTGGTCATGACGAGCTTCCGGCAGTTCAGGGCCGCGTACGCGTTCAAATCCCCCGGCAAGACGACGGCCACGCCAGGGATGTTCCTGCAGGCCCTCTTCAGCATCTCGTCGGGCCGGTCGAGCACCAGGATGGTCTTGTCGGGACAACCGAGGCTCTTGAGCATGCCCGCGGCGGTCTTGGTCCTCCCGTCCTCGCAGGCGAGCGAGTCCACGAACGTCACCCGGCCTTCCTTGAGGCGGGCCGAGAGGGCCTGCGCCAAGGCGAGCCTGCTCTTCTGCCTGGGAAGCTCGGCGCGGACCTTCCCGGCCCGCGGGCCGAAGGTGACGCCGCCATGGCGCCACAGCGGAGAGCGCGAGGATCCCGCCCTGGCACGGCCCGTGTGCTTCTGCTTCCAGGGCTTCTTCCCCCCGCCTGAGACCTCGTCGCGCGTCTTCGTATGCGCGGACCACGTGCGGCGGTTCGCCAGGATGGCCGTCACGGCCTCGTGCAGGAAGGCCGGTCTGGGCTTGCATCCGAAAACGTCGTCGCGCAGGCTGACCTTCCCGACTTCCTCGCCTTTGAAGTTCAATAAGGGAGCTTCCATGGTCTTATGCCGGCTTCGCCTTCGTAGGCTTCTTCATCATGATGATGTTGCCCATCTTGTCCTTCCTCACCGCGATCTTGGCCTTCTCGGTCCGGAACTTCTTCGATTTGACCGTCTCGCAGAGGGTCACGAGCCCGCCGGCAGGCCCGGGGACGGAGCTCTTGAGGTAGACGAGGTTCTTCCCGGCGTCGATCTTGAGGACCTCGGCCTTGTGGACGCAGATCAGGTCGCCGCCCATCCGGCCCGCCATCCTCTGCCCCGGCAGGACGCGGCCCAGAGACCGGCGCGAGGCCAGCGACCCGGGGGAGCGCTCCTTGTCCGAGGCGCCGTGGGAGCCGGGCATGCCCCTGAAATTGTGGCGCTTCATGACGCCGGCGAAGCCGCGGCCCTTGGACCAGCCCCGGACGTCGACGTAGTCGCCCGCCTTGAAGACGCCGTCGAGCACGACGGTCTGACCGGCTTCGACCTTGGGGTCCGCCGCGAGGCGGACCTCCCGGACGAAGCGGGACGGCTTGACGCCGGCGGCCTTGAACTGCCCCAGGAGGGGTTTCGGGACGTTCTTCTCCTTGCGCTCGCCGAACGCCATCTGCACCGCCCAGTAGCCGTCGGGGCCGTCGGGTCTTTTGACCCTCATGACCGGGCACGGCCCCGCCTTGACGATGCTGGCGCCGCATAGCGCCCCGTCCTTGTCGAAGACCTGCGTCATCCCGACCTTCTCGCCCAACAGATGCCGGAAGGTAGGCGGGGTCTTTTTCACGCCGCCGTCGCCTTCGGTCTTCTGCGTCAGTTCATCTGCCATAAGAACCTCTAATCGACGACCTAGCTGCCGCCAAGCCCCCTCACCGCGGCGAAACGTCCCACCGAGACGTTTCGCCCCCGTCGGGGAGGCTTGCGACACCCCCGCGGGGGGAGGCTTAGAGTTTTATCTCCACGTCCACGCCCGCCGGCAGGTCGAGCTTCATCAACTCGTCGACCGTCTTCTGCGTCGTGCCGTTGAGCTCGATCAGCCGCTTGTGAATCCGCATCTCGAATTGCTCCCGCGACTTCTTATCCACATGCGGGGAGCGTAGGACCGTATATCGCTTGATGTGAGTCGGCAACAAGACCGGACCGGAGACAACGGCCCCCGTCCGCTGCGCCGTCTCAACGATCTTGCCTACGCTCGCATCGAGAACGCGGTGATCGTACGCCCGAAGGCGAATGCGGATTCTCTGCTGCGGATGCTTTGTTTCGGCCATATATTATACCTTAATTATCGCTCCATTTTGACATCGCATTTTACTGCGACAATCGGCAAGAACGCGAGCGCGGCCAGCCCCCACGAGCCAACCGGAGCGGTTTTCACGTCAGGCCATGATGGCGCTCACCACGCCGGCGCCGACCGTGTGGCCGCCCTCGCGCACCGCGAACCTCAAGCCCTGCTCCATCGCGATGTCGCACAGGAGCGTCACCTCGATGTCGATGTTGTCCCCCGGCATCACCATCTC